>PNBO01000198.1 GCA_003136095.1 Myxococcales bacterium | reverse complement strand
GGCAAGGCCGCGGCCATCGCCGCGAATTATTAGGGGGCGCCGTGAACGCCGTCTTGCTGGCCGCCGGACTCGGAAGCCGGCTCGGCTCGCTGACGCGGGATCTGCCCAAGGCGCTGATTCCCGTCGGCGGCAGGCCGCTTCTCGCGCACGCCCTGGCGTTCGCCGGTCGCCTACGGCCGTCGCGCATCGTGGTCGTGGGCGGTTTCTGTTTCCCACTGGTCAAGGAGGCGCTCGCGCAGTTCCGTGGGGATCTGCCCCTCGAGCTGGTCGAGAACCCGCGGTTTCGCGACGGCAATCTGGTGTCGTTGCTGACGGCCAAGCCGCTCGTGACCGAGGGCTTCTTGGTCATGAACGTGGACCATATCTACCGGCCGGCCATCGCCAAGGTAGTCGCGCCCGAGGTCGACCGCGTGACCGCGTTCATCGACATCGATCGCCTGCTGGGCGACGATGACATGAAGGTCGAACGCGGCGCCGACGGACGCCACGATCGGATAGTCGCGATCGCGAAGACCCTGACCAAGTTCGATTGCGGCTACGTCGGCATGACCCGCGTGCCAACGACGATGCTCGGCCGCTACTGGGACGAAGCCGACCGCGCCCTCGCCGAGGAAGGCCGCGCCATCCACGTCGAGCGCATCCTGGCCCGCCTGGCGAAGACGGCCGACGCGCCCGCTTGCCGCGACATCAGCGGCCACGGTTGGCTGGAGGTCGACACCCCCGACGAGCGCGCGCGGGCCGAGGCAGCGCTGTCGAGCGGCGCCTGGGGCTAGCCTTCGCGTGGGAAGTCCGTCATCGCTGGGATCGCGAACCTGAGATCTTCACCACAGAGAGAACAGAGGACACAGAGACGGACCGGAGGAAGAAGGGGTTCGGATCCAGATCCGAACCCCATCCCCTTCCGGCCTCTGTGCCCTCTGTGCTCTCTGTGATGAAAAATCCGGATCCCCTCCCCTCGCCGGGGCCTTGCAGAGTGTCGCGGGCGAAGACGAGCCGTTTTCACCTCGCTGCCGCACAGGACCACGAACATGCGCCCAAGCTCACCCACTCTCTCGCTCGTTCTCGGGACGCTGGCGGTGACGTCAAGCTGCCCCCGAACGTCTAGATGGCGAAGCCGATGGTGACGTGCATGGTGGGCCAGAGGTCCCGCGGAGCCTTCGGACAGTAATCCACGCATACCTGCTTGGCGTCGCTGCTGCCCACCAACTGGGCAAAACCAAAGCCGGTCGCAAAGCGAAAACCAGAGCGGAGGACTTCGTAGTCGAGACTGCCCTGAACCCAGTAGGCTCGTTCGTCCCAATAGCCATTGTCCCCCATGAGAAAGATGCCGCCCTGGTAGCGTCCCGAGGCAAACGCGGCCACGAAGTCGAAGGCGTGGGCCACCCCGGGGCCTTGATACAGCGCGAGCCGTAAACGACCGGACGCGGCGACCTGCACTCCCACGTTGCTCGTGCCGACGCCAATCCCGGCGGCGAGCCGGTCGGAGAAGCTGTATTCGGCGGTACCACCGATCTCCCCTACCGGGGTACCGATCCCCAGAACGAATCCAACCGCGAGCGGTGTGTCGGTGAATCGAAGCACCCGCTGTGGCGCTGGCTGCGTCTGCCCACTCGCGACCGCCGGGAAGAGGCCCAACGCGAGCAGAGCCACGCCCACGCTTCTGCCCACCAGGCACGTCATTGTGCGCATCATGCACCAGTCCTCAGCAATCCACGTGCCGAAAGGTCGAGGGCCCACGGGCGGCCAGGCTTGACCTTCTCGACCGCGCGTCGCAACTTCCGCGCATGAGGCGGCAGCCACAGCCTCCCGGGAGACCCGGGAGGGGAAAACCACAGAGGACACAGAGAACCCAGAGACGGAAGCAGATGAGGAAAGGGCTCGGACCCAGATCCGAAACCCTTCCCCCTCCGGCCTCTGTGCTCTCGGCGCTCTCTGTGGTGAAAAATCCGGATCCCCCGCGCGCTCTGTGGTTCCCCTACGCGCAGATGCAGGGGCTGGAGGTTCAGAATGAGGTCGTGCGCGCGGAAGGGACACGCCTGCACCTGCGCGACGGGCGCGTGCTCATCGACGCCATCGCGAGCTGGTGGTGCGTGATTCACGGCTACAACCACCCCGAGCTGAACGCGGCGCTGCGCGCGCAGCTCGAGAATTTCGCGCATGTCATGCTGGGAGGGCTCACCCACGAACCGGCGCAGCGGTTGGCGGATCGCCTGGTCGCGCTGGCGCCGCCTGGCCTCGCGCATGTGTTCTTCGCCGATTCGGGCTCGGTGGGGATGGAAGTGGCCATGAAGATGGCCGTGCAGTACTGGCGGAACCTGGGCGTGGCCGGCAAGCACGCCTTCTTATCCCTGCGCCACGGCTACCACGGCGACACCACCGGCGTGATGAGCCTGGGCGATCCCGACGACGGCATGCACCACCTCTTCGCCGGCTACCTGCCGCGCCAGCATTTCGTGGCGCCGCCCGAGGGCATGGGCGACGGGCGAGGCGAGATCCGGCGCTCGGTCGACGAAGCGCTGTCGTTGCTGGCCGCGGCCTTGCGCGAGCATGGCCACGCGATCGCGGCCCTTGCCTGCGAGCCGCTCATGCAGGCGGCGGGCGGCTTTCACTTCTATCCGCCGGCCTATCTCACCGAGGCGCGGCGGCTGTGTGACGCACACGATGTTCTGCTCATCTGCGACGAGGTAGCCACCGGGTTCGGCCGCACGGGCACCCTCTTCGCCTGCGAACCGGCAGGCATCACCCCGGACATCATGGTGCTCGGCAAGGGGCTCTCGGCCGGTTACCTCGGAATGTCGGCGACCCTGGCCACGGAGCGTGTCTTCGCCGCCTTTCTCGGCGAGGACCGCGACAAGGCGTTCATGCACGGGCCGACCTTCATGGGCAACGCCCTGGCGTGCAGCGTGGCCCTTGCGAGCATCGACATCTTCGAGCGTGACGGCTGCCTGGCGACAATCCGGAGCATCGAGGCGATCCTGCGCGAAGAGCTGCTCGGCCTGCGCGGGCCGAAGATCCGTGAGCCGCGCGTTCTGGGCGCGTGCGGCGTGGTCGAGGTCCACGACCGTCGCGACCTGCAAGGCGTAGAGGAATTCGCGGCCGAACGCGGGGTGTGGCTCCGCCCCTTCGACCGCGTGGTCTACACCATGCCCGCCTACGTGATGCACGCGGCCGACCTGCGCCGCGTCTGTCAGACTATGAGGGACTGGTTCGACCGTCCGTAGCCGGGCCAGCAGCACCCGATCATGGCCGGCTCGGCAACCGTTCTTCGCAATCGCAAACTCGCCCTCTTCCTCGCGGCCAGGTTCTGTTCCGCCATGGCCACCATGATGTTCAGCGTAGCCGTGGGCTGGCAGGTCTACGCCCTCACCCGGAGCCCCTTCGCCCTCGGCATGGTGGGCCTGGCGCAGTTCCTGCCGGCCTTTCTGCTCAGCCTGCCCGGGGGCCTCGCCGCCGACCGCTTCGACCGGCGCGTGCTGCTGCTGGCCTCCTTCGCGCTCGTCATTCTCGTCGGTGCCGCGCTCTTCGCGCTCGCCCTGCACCCGTCGCCTTCCGCCTACGCCATCTTCGCCGTGGTCGCCTTCGTCGGCGTGGCGCGCGCATTCATGGCGCCGGCCAATGGCTCGCTGCTGCCCTTCCTCGTCGGGACCGAGGATTTCCCGCGCGCGGTGGCCTGGAACTCGACGGTCTTTCAGGCCGCCATCATCGCGGGCCCGGCCTTGGGCGGCATCCTCTACGCGGCGGGCCCGGCCTTGGTCTATGGCACCGCGACCGGCCTCCTGGTCCTGGGCTTCATCCTCATCGCCAGCCTGCGCGGCCGCTGGAAGGTGCCAAGCGCCGCGACCGGCTGGCACGGGCTGCTCGAGGGCGTGCGCTTCGTGTTCGCCAAGAAGGCCATCCTCGGGGCCATCTCGCTCGACCTCTTCGCCGTGCTCTTCGGCGGCGCCACCGCCCTTCTGCCCATCTTCGCGCGCGACCTCCTGCGAACCGGGCCGTGGGGGCTCGGCCTCCTGCGCAGCTCGCCCGCCGTGGGCGCGGCCCTGGTGGCGCTGTGGCTGGCCCACCATCCGATTCGCGGCGGCGCGGGCCGGCGCATGTTCGCGTGCGTGGCCATCTTTGGGCTTGCCACCATCGTGTTCGCGCTGTCGCGCAGCTTCTGGCTGTCGATGGCCGCGCTGGTCGCGCTCGGCGGCGCCGACATGGTNNGTCAGCGCCGTCAACTCGATGTTCATCGGCGCTTCGAACGAGCTCGGCGAATTCGAATCCGGCCTCACCGCGGCCTGGTTGGGCACGGTGCCGGCCACGGTCTTGGGCGGTGTCGGCACCCTGGCCGTGGTCGCGCTGTGGTGGCGATTCTTCCCGACCCTGCGCCATGCCGATCGCCTGGAAGACGCGGTGGAGTAGAGTGGAAGGCACATGAAGGCGCGGCTGGTTCTCGTCGTCATTCTGCTCGCCGTCTCGGCGTTCAAGCCGGGGACGCGGCCGGAGCTGCGCAATGCCATCCTGATCTCGTGGGACGGAGCGGGTGGTGAGCATGTCCGCGCGAACATCTCGGCCGGCAAGCTACCCAACCTCGCGCGTCTGACTCGCCAGGGCGCGCTGGTCGACATCGAGGTCACCGGGCACGGGACCGATACCAAGCCCGGCCACGCGCAGATGTTGACCGGGTACGACCCGAACCTCACCGGCGTCTACTCGAACACGAAGTTCGGCGCCATTCCGCGCGGCTACACCGTCTTCGAGCGCCTGCAGCAGATCTTCGGCAAGGGCATCGTCACCATCATGCTAACCGGCAAGGGACCGAACCTCGGCTCGCAGAGTCCCGACGGCGGTAGCGCCGAGCCGTTCTACCTGACCCGCCCGAGCCTCACGGTGTGGGACGGCGACCTCATCCGCCCGGCGCGCATCGTGGGCGAGCACGCGCTTCGCTACCTCGAGCGCTACGCCGGCAAGGAGCGGTTCTTTCTCTTCGTGCATTTCCCCGACGTCGACGTGGGCGGGCACTACTTTGGCGAGGACTCGGGCGACTACGACCGCGCTCTCACCGACTGCGATGCGTGGCTCGGGAAGATCCTGGACGCGCTCGAGGCCCGAGGCATCGCCGATCGCACGCTGGTCTACGTCACCGCGGACCACGGTTTCGACCGGGGCAGCAAGCGACACACAAGCGCCACGCACATTTTCCTCGGCACCAATGATCCGAAGGTCACGCTCCCCGGCGAGCAACGCGACATCGCGCCCACAGTCCTCTCCGGCATGGGCGTGGACCTGACCAAGATCACGCCGCGCCTGCCGGGCAAGGTGCTCGCGAAGTAGCCCCTAGGAGCGAGCTTGCGTGCGCGGGCGGGCCGGCCGATGCTTGGCGGCGGGGGCGGCCATGAAACGAACTCTTCTTCTGGTTTCAAGTCTGGCAATCGTGCTGTGTGCCTCCTGTGCGAGCGCGCCACCGGTCACGGTGGAAGGATTGGCGCTCAAGCGGGTGGTGATCTATCGCAACGGCGTCGCCTACTTCGAACGCGAGGGCCGCGTCACGGGCCGCAAGGTCAGCTTCAAGGTGCGCCGCGACGAGGTGGGCGATTTCCTGGCCAGCTTCGCGGTGATGGAGAAGGCGGGCGGCTCGGTGCGGGCCGCCTCGTTCCCCATGCATCGGGAGGAAGCAACGCCGCCGCCACCACTCGAGGAGGAAAGGCCCACGCCGGCCCCGACCGTGGATCCCAAGCGCAAGCTGGAAAACGTGGTCATGGAGCTCGACGGCGCCGAGCACGACTTGGCGGTGGGCTACATCGCCGAGGCGCCGGTGTGGCGGCCGTCCTACCGGCTGGTTCTCCAGAAGGACAAGGTGCACCTGCAGGTCTGGGGCATCGTCCAAAACCTCTCGGGCGAGGACTGGACGAACGCGCGCCTGACCGTGGTGGCCGACGCGCCACTGGCCTTGCAGACCGGGCTGGAAACCGCCGTGATTCCCAGCCGGCCGGTGCTGGTCGATGGCAATGAAGTGATCATGGTGGTGCCGCAGTCGGAAACCAGCCTGGCGAATGCGCCCGAGCCGCCGCCTCCACCTGCGGCCGCGCCGGCGCTCGAGATGATGGAAGACATGGAGGCTGCTCCCGCCAGCTCGACCAAGGCGGACCGCGCGAAGGAGGGTCGCAAGTCGAAGAAAGCCGAAGCCCCGCGCTCCCAGCGGCCCGCGATGGGCATGAAGAACATGAGCCCAGGAGCGGGCGGGAGCACGCGACAGCAGGGTTTGCGGCCGATGATGCCCTCGCGTACCCGCAACCTGGCGGCGCTCGCGGCGGTGGCGGTGACCGGTGGCGCCACTCGCTACGACCTGCCCAATCCGGTCACGGTTCCCGACGGCAGCGCGACCATGCTCCTGCTTCTCGACAAGGAAGTGCCGGGCGAATCGGCCTTCCTCTTCGCGCCCGATCCCGGGGTGCCGGATTCGGCGGCGCATCCCTTCCGCGTGGCCCGCTTCACCAACAACACCGGCGGCTTGCTCGAACGCGGCCCGCTCGCCTTCTTCGGCGAGGGTGGCTTCCTCGGCCAAGGGGTGATCGAATCCCTGCCCGAGGCCGCCAGCGCCACCGTCCCGTTTGCCCTCGAGCAGAGCCTGGCCATCGAGCATCAGGTCGAGTACATCCAGGAGGGCTCGCGCCTCTTCATGGTCGACGGCGGACAGCTCACCATCCAGCGGCAGGTCGGGCCGCGCACCCACTATACGATCCGCAACGGCGGCAGGGAGGCGCGCAAGCTGTGGCTCAAGCACCCGCGCGTGGCCGGCAGCAAGCTGGTCAATCCGCCACGCAACACCGAGGACAACCTGGGCACCGGCAGCGCGCTCCTTCCGGCCGAGCTCGGCCCCCTGGCCACCGTCGAAGCGACGCTCGACGAGCGGCAAGGGCAGCAGCAGATGGTCGATTGGCTCTCCGACCTGGCCGAGGAGGCGGTGAAAGGGTACCTGGGCGACCACGACGCGAACCCGGCGGCGGTCGTGTCGCTAAAGGCCGCCTGGGCCGTGCGCACTGAATGGAAGAAGCTGGCGGAGGAAGCAGGCCGCCTGCGCATCGAGCAGCAGGAGCTCGAACGCTCCAGCGAGGAGACGCGCGACAACCTGCGCGCCATCGAGAAGAACAAGGCGGCCGAGGACCTGCGCAAGACCCTGACCGCCCGCCTGGCCAAGTCCTCGGCGCGGCTGGATCAGGTCATCAAGCGCCTGATCCAGGCCGACATGCAGATCAAGGAGCTGGAGCTGCGTTTCCGCGAGGCCGTGAAGGAGCTGAAGATTCCGCCCACGCGGTGAGTGCCAGCGGGCGCGGAGAGAACGAGAGGGTACCGAGCAGGTCGCGGGCTACTAGGGCCCGCACTTCAGCGGGACCACCCCCGGCAGGTCGATACGTGGGTGTTTCGGATCGAAGAGCTTCGGGTCGCCAGGGTCGAGCGTCCCGGCGCGCGTGCGGAGCACTTCGGCCAGGGCGTCGCGCATGGGGATGCCGATTTCAACGGAGGCCGCAGCGCCGGCGAAGAAGCCGTCGCCGCCGGTGGCCAGGTAGTCCGTCGTCGTGATGGCGAGGGGCTCGTTGTCGGGCACGGGTTTGCCATCGGGCCGGGTCAGGGTCACGGCGAGGCCAGCGGCCTGACAGCGGGCGAATGCGCGTAGACCCGAGATCGAGATCAGAGAGCCGGCGCGGACGAGGCTGCGGGCGAGCAGAGCACGGAGCTCGCCGGCGGGCAGGCGCAGCGACGCGAAGGCGTTGTCGAAGGGGAAGGTCTCGTAGAAGCTGCCGTAGGTCAGCGGTCCCGCGGGCAGGCCCGCGCGCAATCCGCCCCCGTTGAGCACGGTCACGTCGCTGTCCGGCCGCGCCTGGCGCATCAAGTCCGCAAGCAGGTTGCCGAGCGCGGTCTCCTCGCCACGTCGGTGCGGCAGCGGCCGCAGCACCTCGACGCCCAGGCGTTCCTCGCCTTTCTTGTGGGCGGCCGCGAACGCGGGGGCGTTGAGCGCTATAACATTCTGGTCGGCCACGACGGGCGAGCCCTCGTAGTCGCCGGGCACGCACTTCTCCGCCGTGCTGGCCGGGCAGATCTCGCGTGGCGGCGCCAGCTGCGAGGCGACCACCTTGCCGCTCTTCTTCTCGACGACGAGGTCGATGCGGCCGAAGGCGCGGCCGTTGGCGTACGACTGGATGATCGGCACGCCCGCCACCCGCTGGGCCAAGGCCTGGTGGGTATGGCCGGCCACGATGGCGTCCACGCGCCCCTTGGGCAGGGCGCGCGCCACCGCGAAGATTTCGCTGCCGGGATCGCACAAGTCGAGGTCGTCGGGCGCCGCGAAGCTCTTGCACTCGCCACCCGCGTGGGCCACGGCGACGACGATCCTCGCGCCCCGCGCGCGCAGCTTGCGCGCCTCGCCGGCGATGGTCCGCGCGAGCGACAGGAAGTCGAGGCCCGCGACGTTGGCCGGTAGGGCGGAGTGCCCGGTTGCCGCGGTGACCACGCCGACGATGCCGACCTTGACGCCAGCGGCATCGATGATGGTGGTTGGCCGGACATTGGGCCAGGCCACGGGCTTGCGTGTCTTCTCGTCGACCACGTTGGCGGCGAGGAAGGGAAAGCGCGCCTGCCCCGCGCGCGCCTTGAGCGCGCCGCGCGGATCGTCGCCGGGTTCGACCGGCGAGGGGGCCGGGCCGACTGGACCGAAGTCGAATTCGTGGTTGCCGAGCGCGGCCGCGTTGTAGCCGATGGCGTTGTAGGCGGCCACCACGGGCGCGCCTTCCGCCAGGTTCGATTCCAGGGTGCCCTGGAACATGTCGCCCGCGTCGAGCAGGACGACCGCGCCGCCGTCGCGCGCGCGGGCGGCACGCAGGTTGGTGAGGTAGCCCGCAAACCACGGCAGCGCGGCGATGTGGCCGTGCAGATCGCTCGTGCCCACGATGGAGATGGTCGTATGGGTCGATGGTTCGGCCTCCGCGCGCGCGGAAGCCGCGAGGGCGACAAGGGCGAAAAGTTTCGCAAAGGCGCGCATAGGAACGGAAGTATGCCCCCTTGGCTGCACCGGAACCCGGATTCTCACCACAGAGAGCGCAGAGGTCACAGAGACCGGAAGGGAATGGGTTTCCGGATCCGTATCCGAGCCATCCCATCCTCGTCCGATCTCTGCGCTCTTTGCGCTCTCTGTGGTGAACATCTGGCTCCCCGCTCGCCCGAAAGCGACGAATCGCGGCCGAGTCGTGGTAGCCTCACCCCTCCATGTTCAAAGGAGTCATCACCGCCCTGGTCACGCCGCTGCGCAACGATCGCGTGGACGAGGAGGCCCTGCGCCGCCTGGTCAACGAGCAGATCGCCAGCGGCATCGACGGCCTGGTTCCGGTCGGAACCACCGGCGAATCGCCCACCCTATCGAACGAGGAGCACATCCGCGTCGTCGAGGTCGTGGTGCGGGAAGCGAAGAAGCGCGTGCCGGTCATCGCGGGCACCGGCGCCAACTCGACCCACGAGGCGATCGAGCTGACCCTGGCGGCCAAGGCGGTCGGCGCCGACGGGACCTTGCAGGTCACGCCCTACTACAACAAGCCGACGCAGGACGGGCTTTTCCGTCACTTCAAGACCATCGCCGAGGCGACGGGCCTGCCCATGGTCGTGTACAACGTGCCTGGCCGCACGGGCTGCGACCTGCTGCCCGACACCATCGCGCGCCTGTGCGACGTGCCCTTGGTGGTCGGCGTGAAGGAAGCCACCGGCAACCTGCAGCGGGCGGCGCAGATCATCGCCCGCGTCGGCGACCGCATGACCATGCTGTCGGGCGACGACGCGACCGCCATGCCGTTCTACGCCGTCGGCGGCCACGGCTGCATCTCGGTGGTGTCGAACGTGGCCCCGGCCGACATGGCCGCGATGTGGGATGCCGCCGCCGCGGGCGATTGGAAAAAAGCGCGCGAGCTGCACTACAAGGTCTTCCCACTCTCCGAGGGCCTGTTCATCGAGGCCAACCCCATCCCGGTCAAGGCCGCGCTGGCCATGATGGGCAAGATCGCCGACGAAATCCGCCCGCCGCTCTATCCCATGGTGGGCGCCAACCGCGAGAAGGTCAGGAAGATCCTGGCCGACCTCAAGCTGATCTAGGTCGCGTCATGGCCGTGCGCATCGCTGTTTTCGGAGCCGGGGGAAAGGTGGGCAAGGCCATCGTGCGCGCTATCGCCGAGACGAAGGACGCCACCCTGGTCGCCGCGATCGAGCGTTCGGACTTCCCGTATCTCGCCGCCGACATTTCCCAACTCGCGGGGCTGCCCGCCTCGGGGGTGCGCGTCGTCGACCAGCGCCCGGGCCCGGGTGCGTCCGACGTGTGGATCGATTTCTCCGCGCCCGCCGCGACCGTGGCCAACACCGCGGCCGCCGCGACCGCCCGCGCCGCCATGGTCATCGGCACGACGGGCCTTTCGGCGGCCGACAAGGAGAAGATCGCGACGGCGGCCAAGACCATCCCCGTCGTGCTGGCGCCCAACATGTCGGTCGGCGTGAATGTCATGCTCAAGCTGGTCACCGACGCCGCGCGCACGCTCGGTCCCGCCTACGACATCGAGATCGTCGAGACCCACCACCGAGCCAAGCGCGACGCCCCTTCTGGCACGGCCCTGCGCCTCGGCGAAGCGGCCGCGGCAGGCAGCGGGCGCGACTTCGCGGCCTCCGCGCGCTACGAGCGCCACGGCGACGTCGGCCCCAGGACCGCCACCGAGATCGGCATGCAGACCCTGCGCGGCGGCGACGTGGTCGGCGATCACACGGTCTTCTTCCTTGGCCAAGGCGACCGCATCGAGATCACCCACCGGGCCTCATCGCGCGACACCTTCGCGCACGGCGCGGTCCGTGCCGCGTTGTGGTTGGCCGGCAAGGGGCCCGGACTTTTCGACATGCGAGACGTGCTGGGACTACCATAGTCCCCGCGAGGAACCATGGTCCGCAATGGCCCATCTGCCACCGCGCCTGGCGACGCCGAGCATCCTCGGGCCGCTATGCTCGACACCTACCCGACCGAGGAAGTGGTTAAGCTCCTCATCGACGAGGAGGGTGCGGCTTTGAAAGCTGCCAAGGCGGCCGCCGCGGAGATCGCGGCGGCTTCGCGCCTGCTCGCCGAACGCCTGGCCGCCGGCGGCCGGCTGGTGTACGTGGGCGTGGGAACCGCCGGCCGCATGGCCGCGCTCGAGGCGGCGGAATGCGTGCCGCTTTACGGGCTGCCGCCCTCACTGGTCGTGCCGGTCCTGGCGGGCGGACCGCACGCCATGGCGCGCACGGTGGAGCTCTCGCAGGACAACCGGCGCGAGGCCGAGCAGCGCATGCGCAAGGCGGCGGTGGGCCCCGCGGACATCGTGTGCGCCGTCGCCGACGGCGAGCTTTCGCTTTTCCTGCTCGCCGCCATCGAGTACGCGCGCTTTCGCCGCGCCAAGATCGTGCTCCTCACCTGCGCCGAGCCGCCCGCGGCGGAGGATGGCGGAGCCCTCGCCGACGTCCTGGTACAGCTTTATCCCGGCCCGGAGATCATCACCGGCGCTTCGCGCGCCAAGGCCGCGACCGCGCTCAAGGTTGCGCTTTCCGCGCTCGCCAATGCCGCCTTCGTTCAGCTTGGCAAGACCTACGGCGGCCTCATGGTCGACGTGCGCCCCACCACGCCGCGCGCTTGGCAACGCGCCATCCAAATCGTGTCCCACCTCTGTCGACTCGACGATGCCGAGGCGGAAAAGCTCATCAAGAGGGCGGGCGGCAGGGCCAAGGTCGCGCTCGTGATGCACCACACCAAGGTGAATGCCGCGCGAGCCAAGGAATTGCTCGTGCAGCACCGCGGCTTGTTGCGCGCAATCGTGGGCGACCTCGACCTCTCGGGGTAGACTTGACCGCCCCTTGTGGGCCGCTCTATCTTGCCACCTACCTGGCGCAGTATCCCATCAAAGACAGCGCAGACTGCGTTTCCGCTAACCCCAAACCTCCCGAGGAGAACAAAACACCGATGAAGAAGTCCGATCTCGTGGATCTCGTGGCCGTCAAGCTCAGCTTGCCCAGGCCGCAGGTCGAACAAACTGTGGAGTCACTGCTGGATGCCGTCGCCGACGGGCTGGCCAAGGGTGAACGTGTCGACATCCGCGGCTTCGGGGCCTTCCAGATTCGGGAGTCGGCCGCGCGCAGCGGCCGCAATCCGCGCACGGGGGAGACCATTCAGATCGCGGCGCGCAAGACCCCCACGTTCAAGGTCGGCAAGGAACTGCGCGACAAAGTCAACGGCGTGACCAGCACCTAGGAACAGCGGGAATCGAGGAGCGAGGAAAGTAGTACATGGGAACGCGCCTATTCGTAGGGAACCTCTCCTACAACGTCAACGANNGTCAACGAGCAAGAGCTGAAGGAGGTCTTCCAGTCCGAGAAAATCGAAATTCGCAGCGTGCGCATCGCGATGGATCGCGAGACGGGACGGCCGCGCGGGTTCGCCTTCGTCGAAACCGAAACCGAGGACGGCGCCAAGCAGTCTGTCGAGAAACTCGCCGGAAGGCTGGTCGCTGGCCGGCCTCTCATCATCGAGGAGGCCCAGGCGCGCCCGGTGGCCGGCGCGCCGCGGCCGGCTGGCCCACGGCCGGGAGCTGGCCCGGGTGGTCCGCCTCGCTCCGGTGGTCCGCCGGGGCCACGGCCCGGTGGCCCGCCCTTCGTGGGACTGGGCGGTCCCCCGCGGAGTTTCGGCCCGCCCCGGCCCGGTCTGGGCGGATTCGAGGCGCGCGGTCCCGACCGCCCCCCGGGCAAGCCGGAAGGCCGCCGCGAACGCCCGGAGAAGAAGAAATCGACTCGCCCCAAGCCCGAGGAGCGCGAGCGCGGCAACTGGCACTGGAGCGGGATCCTCGACGACGACAAGGACAGCTGAGGGTGCGGCGCAGGGACGTGATGTGACCTCAGCAACCATTCGAGTGCTCGTCGTCGACGACGATCCCTGGTCGCAGCAGGTCATCTCGTCGCAACTCACGCAGTCCGGACTGCGCGTGGATTGCGCCGGCGACGGCTGGGAAGGGCTCATTCTCGCGGGCCGCGCGCGGCCCGATCTCATCGTCACCGAAGTGCATTTGCCCACCACCGATGGCTGGACCCTGGCCGAGGAGATCCGCCATCGCGATCTCCTGGAACCGGTGCCCTTCGTCTTCATGGCCGACGAGTCGCCTGGCCTCAAGCCGGGCAAGAGCTTTCGTCCCGCCACCGATCAGCTCCTGACCAAGCCGTTTACCATCATCGACCTGCACGGGGCGATCGAGCGGGGCCTGGGCGAGCGCGCGCGAGAGACGAGCTACGCCGGTTCGACCAAGATCATCGTCGAGGTGTCCTCGAGCGCGCACAACATCGCGAAGTTCGCCACCCACGAGATGCCGCGGCCGAGCGAATCCTGGGAAATGCAGGGGCTGGAGCCCGCGCTGCGCGGGTCGCTGGCCAGTTTCGGGCTGTCGAGCCTGCTCATGGTCATCGAGCTCGATCGAATGTCGGGCCTGGTCACCTTGCACGGGCCCATCGGCACGGGCCGCCTGGCCATTCGCGAGGGACGGGTGCTGCGCGCGCACGTCGAGGGCGACAAGGGGGCCTATGGGCCGCACGCGATCTTTCAGATGCTGCAATGGGCGAAGGGCACCTTCGTGTTCGAGGCGGGCGAGGTGGGTGGCGAGGACCAGATCGAACGCTCGACTTCGTTTCTGCTCATGGAAGGCGCGCGCATGGTCGACGAGCGCGCCAGCAAACTGAAGAAGATGTAGCCCGTGCCCCAGGACAGCGAGCCGGGCGACCCGCCGCGGGAGATCATGCCGCTGGCGCTGCGTGTGCCGCCCGAATACGACAGCTGGCGCCTGGATCATTTCCTCAAGCAGCGCATCCGGCGCCTATCGCGTACCAAGATCCGCACCATCATCGAGACGCAGGTCCGGCTCGACGGTGGCCGCGCGCCCCGGCCGGCCATGGCGGTGCACACGGGCGACACCATCCACATCGATCGGCCGGCTCCCATCGAGCCGGAGGTGCCGCGCGAGTTCGGCATCCTGGCGAGCGACGAGCACTTCATCGCCATCGACAAACCGGCCGGCCTGCCCATGCACACCACGGCTAAGTTCTGGAAGAACACCTTGGTGGCGCTGCTGCGCGAGCGCTACCCCGAGGAGCGGCTGCAGATCTGCCATCGCATCGATCGCGAGACCTCCGGCGTGCTGCTCATCGCGCGCACGGCCGAGGCCGCGTCGTTTCTCAAGCGCGCCTTCGCCTCGCGCACCGTGAAGAAGACCTACTTGGCGCTGGTGCATGGGGTGCCCGAGCCGCCCGCGGGCGTCATCGACGCACCCATGCGCCTGCTCGACACCCGGACGCACATCAAGATGGGCGTGACCCAGGACGGCCTGCCCGCGGTCACGCGCTATTGTGTGCAGCGACTCTTCGCTCACCACGCGCTGGTCGAGGCCGCGCCCGAAACCGGACGGCAGCACCAGATTCGCGTGCACCTCGCCCACATCGGCCATCCCGTCGTGGGCGACAAGCTCTACGGGGCCAGCGAGCAGGCCTTCATGGACTACTGCGATGCGGGGCTGACGCCCGAGTTGCTCGACCTCTTCGACGGCTTGCCCCGCCACGCCCTGCACGCCGCCCGCCTGATCTTTCCCCACCCCAAGACGCGAGAGCCGGTCACGGTGGAAAGCCCGTTGCCTGGCGATCTTCTCGAGTACATGAGAGGACTATAGCGAGCGTGGCGTCGCTGCTTGTCGGCATCGCGGGCGGGTCGGGGAGCGGCAAGACCACCTTGGCGGCGGGCTTGGCCGCGGCGCTGCCGGCGGGACAAGCAGTGGTCGTACCCGCCGACGCCTACTACCGCGATCTCGGGTATCTGCCGCCGGACGCGCGCGCCCAGCACAACTTCGACGAGCCCGCGGCACTCGACGACAAACGGCTGGGCGCGGATCTTCGCCGACTGCGCGGGGGAGAAGGCGCCCGCCGGCCGGTCTACGATTTCGCGACGCACACGCGGCTGCCCGAGCCGATGTGGATTCCGCCGCAGCCCGTGGTCATCGTCGAGGGGATCCTCGTGCTGGCGCTGCCGGCACTGCGCGAGCTTTTCCAGCTCAAGGTCTTCGTGGCCGCCACCCCTGCCGCGCGCCTGGAGCGGCGAATCGCTCGCGACGTGGGCGAGCGCGGCCGGACCCGGGAATCCGTGGTCGCGCAATTCGCGCGACACACCGGGCCCATGCACGAAGTGCATGTGGCGCCCAGCGCGGCGCACGCGGATATCGTGGTCTCGGGCGAGGAGTCTCTGCCGCGCGCGGTGGATCGTCTCGCTGCGTGCGTCCTGCGGCTGGCCGGTATCTGAATCCGGGCCTCGACGGCCATTTCGTGCGATACTCCTGCGCTCGGACATGGAAATAGGACGGTTCTCGTCCGATCATGGAGGAAATCATATGCGTACATTCGGAACATTCTTCGTGGCAGCGATCTTTGCGTGCGTGGCGGGCTGTGGCGGATCGAGCAGCAGTAGCAACGGCCGGACTGGAGCCAACGGCGGCCAGTGCCCGGCGAGCAGCAATGGCAAGACCTGCACGGGAGAGGCGGCCTACCAAACCTGCATTACGAACGCCTGTGGCACGCAAGCCAAGACCTGCTTCGGGAACAACTACGCTAGCGGTGACTTTTCGGGGTCTATCTGCGCGGATTACATGGGCTGCGTGATGAAATGCCCCTGCGACTCCACCGCCACAACGTGCGAGACGAGCTGCAGCACCCAATACCTGGCGACTACGGCCGGGGCGGCCTGCATGAGCTGCGTGACGACCCTCGGCTACTGCGTAGCGCAGTCCGGTTGCACCCAGCCGGTCTGCACGACGACCTCCACGAATACCAACACCACGACGACCACGACGACCACGACGACGACCTCGACCGGCACCAACTGCGTTGCCTTGCAGACGTGCTGCACGAAGATGACCGACGCCACCATCAAGGCGGCCTGCCAGGGGTCCATCACCAACGCAGGGGGTGTCGATTCGACCTGCGCGTTGATCCTGCAGGGGATCCAGTCCTACTGCCCGTAGCGCACACGCTCTCGAACGGCGAGGTGAGTCCTGCCTGCCTCGCCGTTTCTGCATGGATGTCACTGGCGGGGAAAGCTCGTAGATTGGCCGGCCCATGCCAGCAGAGATGACTCGCGGCGGACGCAAGCTGGAGGCCGCCTTCACTGCTTTCGGGCTCGCCGGTCGTGTGCGCGGCGGCAGCGCCGTCGACGTGGGCGCGTCCAGGGGCGGTTTCGTGTCCGCGCTGCTCGCGAGCGGGGCCGCGCATGTTACCGCCATCGACGTGGGACACGGGCAACTCTTGCCTGAGCTTGCGCGCGACAAACGCGTCACCAGCCTGGAGCGCACGGATTTCAAGACCCTGTCGCTCGCCGTAGCGCCCGGGCCGTTCGACTTTTTCACCGTGGACGTCAGCTTCGTGGCCGGACGAAGCATGCTGCGCGGGCTGGCCTTCCGGTTGCGGGACGGGGCCGAGGGCGTGGTGCTGGTCAAGCCGCAGTTCGAGCTGCCTGGCGCGTTGGTGAAGAATGGCCAGGTCGATGCGCCGGCCCTGCGCAAGCGCGCGCTCGACACGTTCACCGCGAAGGCCGTGCGCCTGGGTTTCGAGGTGGTGGCCACGCTCGATTCGCCGGTCGCTGGGGGTAGCGGCACGGTCGAGATCCTGGCCCACCTGCGGTTCGCCGGACGGCCCAAGAGCCTGCCGCAGCCGGGGGAGCGCAAGCCGAGGCGAGCAGCAACCAGGGCGTCACGGCCACCATCGGAGACACTGCGCTGGTTCGCGGTGGCGTCGCCCGGCCTGGAGGGGCCGTTGCGCGCGGAGCTGGCCTTGCTGCCAGGAATCTCCGACGCGCTGGCCGTCGAGGGTGGGGTCGATTTCTCGGGGCCGCTGGCCGCGGGCATGGCCGCGAACCAGTGGAGCCGCATCGCCACGCGAGTTGTCGTGCGCGTTGGCGAGGTGAAGGCGCGCGACTTCGCGCCGCTGCGCCGGAGTCTGGCCAAGTTTTCCTGGCGAAGTTTTGTTCCGGTCGGCCGCGCCCTGCGCATCGATGTTTCGACCGGCCACTGCCGCCTCTACCACACCGGCGCGCTGGCCGACACGGTCGCGCTCGCCGTCGAGGATTGCGTGGGCAAGTTGCCCGCGCGCGACAAGAGCGCGGAGGGGTCCCCTATCAGCGAGGACGATTTTTCGACGCGCATTCTGCTGCGTGGGCAGGACGACCGCTTCGTCGCGAGTGTGGATTCCTCGGGCGCGCTCCTGCATCGGCGCGGCTGGCGCCTGGAGGCCGGGGCCGCGCCTCTGCGCGAAACCCTGGCCGCGGGCATCCTGGCCCTCTGCGAATACGATCCGGCGCGGCCACTCGTGGATCCTATGTGCGGCTCGGGCACCATCGCCATCGAAGCCGCGGCCCGGGCGCGCGGGCTCGCGCCGGGCGCCGGCCGCGCCTTCGCCTTCGAGCGCTGGCCCAGCCACGACGAGGCGATCTGGCAGAAGGTGCGCTCGTCGGTCGGGAAGGAAACGCTGCCCGCGGGGCCCATCTTCGCCTCCGATCGCGACGCGCGAGCGGTGGAGATGGCCAGGCGCAACGCCGCGCGCGCCGGGGTGGAGGGCGACCTTCGCTTCGCGGTCGCGGCCTTCGGCGATGGCGAGATCCCCGACCCACCGGGGCTCGTCGTCATCAATCCACCCTACGGCCGGCGGCTGGGACAGCGGCCGCAGGCGCTTTGCCTCGGGCGCGGCATCGGGCAGACGTTATTCGCTCGCTACCGGGGCTGGCGGGCCGCGGTGCTCTGTCCCGATCCCACCTTCGTGGCGGCCGTGGCCGCGGGCGCCGGGCGGAAGCCCGCCCAGACCCACATGCTCCGCAATGGCGGCCTGCGGGTGCATCTGGGGCTGTGGGAACTATTGTGATGGGAACCCCGAAAGGGTTAGCTCCGCACTCGGCACCCACCACCCGCCCTGCCTCCCCCGCGCTTCGCGCGGCCTCGCCAAACCCTCCCGCGACGTGGAGCTGCGCAGGGGCGCGGCCGAAGGCCGCGAGGGATAGGGCGGGCTGGCGGATGTCCCAAGTGCCGGCTCTGCGGCACGGCGAAGCCAGCGAAGCGTAGGCTCCGCACGCGTCTGTGACTCTTCGCTACTTCTTCTGGTAGGTGCCCACCCATTCGGCGCGCGCCAGGACGTGGCCGTGCATGGCCTTTTCCAGCGCGGCCTTGCTCGGCTTCTTCAGATCGGGCAGGACGGTGTCGAGCGCAAAGAGCTTGTGGAAGTAGCGATGGCGGCCGATGGGCGGGCAGGGGCCACCGTAGCCGGTGCGCTTCCAGTCGTTGATGCCCTGGAGCGTGCCGGATGGAAGATCCGTGGGCGCGACGGCCTCGGCCAGCTCGGTCGCTTGTGGCGGGATGTTGTACAGCACCCAGTGGACCCATGTCATCTTGGGCGCGGCCGGATTGGGCGCGTCGGGATCGTCGACGATGAGGGCCAGGCTTTTGGTTCCGGCCGGCAGATCGGTCCACGCGAGCGGCGGCGAACGATCGCCGCCCTGACAGGTGTGCTTGGTTGGGATGTCACCGTTCGCGGGAAAAGCGGGCGACGATACGCGCATGGCGGACTCCTTGGCGGTGCTGTTTCCGGCCGCTCCCCAGACCAGAGCAAACGCGACAACCTCGATTCGGCGAGCTCGTATGGCGGGAATCACGCCGCAAGCAGAATCCTAAGTTCCGCCAAAGTCAAACGCGCAGGCCAAGACGCTTCACCAGGCGATGGAAGTTGCCGCGATCCATGCCGAGGGAGCGAGCCGCGGCGGCGAGGTTGCCCTGGTGCTCGGTCAAGGCCCGCTCGACGAGCTCCCGCTTGTGCGCGGCCGACGACTCGCGCAGGCTCCGCGGCCGCGCGCTCGGCGCGGACGAGGCGCGCTCGGGTGCGGCGAGATCGGCCTGGCCCAGGTCGGTGGCGAGGTGGCGGCCGGAGATGACAATGGGCTCGCCGCGCGGCACCACCGCGGTCTGGCGCAGGACCACCCGCGAGATCACGTTTTCCAGCTCGCGCACGTTGCCCGGCCACGGGTATCCCAAGAGCGCGTCGACGGCGCTCCTGTCGAGACGAACCGGCCCCACGCCCACGCGCCGGCGGGCGACGTCGCAGAAGTAGCCACCGAGGAGCGCGATGTCCTCGCCGCGCTCGCGCAGGGGTGGCACGCCCAACGGATAGACGTTCAGGCGATGGAAGAGGTCCGCGCGGAAGCGGCCCGCGGCCACCTCGGCGGGCAGGTCGCGGTTGGTGGCGGCGAGCACGCGCACGTTGACCTTGAGGGTGCGATCGGCGCCCACGCGCTGGATCTCGCCTTCTTGCAGGGCGCGCAGAAGCTTGGGCTGCACGGTCAGGGGCAGCTCACCGATCTCGTCGAGAAACAGGGTGCCGCCGTCGGCGACCTCGAACTTTCCCGGCCGGTCGTTCGTCGCGCCGGTGAAGGCCCCGCGCACGTGGCCAAACAGCTCGGCCTCGGCCAGGGTTTCGGGCAGGGCGGCGCAGTTGACGTGGATGATGGGCTCGTGACGCCGCGCCGAGGCCGTGTGCACCGCGCGGGCGACCAGCTCCTTGCCCGTGCCGGTCTCGCCGTGAATGAGCACGGAGAAATCCGAGCGGGCGACCAGGTCGATCTCGCGCCGCAGGCGCTGGATGGCCGGGCTGGTGCCGATCATCTCGCTGCCCTCCATCATGGCGTCGCGCATGAGATCGCGCACCACCAGGCCGCGGTGCTCGGCCGCGTGTTCAAGCGCGGCGATGAGCTGGGCGGTGCGCAGCTCGGCCGCGGCTAGAGCCGCGACCGCGGTGAGAAAACGCAGATCGATCCCGTCGAAGGCTTTCGGGTCCAGGGCGTCCGCGGTGAGCGCGCCGACCAGCTCGCCGTGCACGAGGAGCGGACAGCCCAGGCAGGCGTGCACCCGGTGGAGAGCGCCCTCGTCGTGCGCAAGCTGGCCGTCGAAGGGGTCGGGCAGGCTGGTGTCCGAGGGAAAGAACACGGGTTCCCGCGAGCGACAGATGATCTCCAAGCGGGGATGGTCGCGTAATGGATAGGGCTTGCCGCTGGCCGCGGGAGAAAGCCCGCTCGACACCACCGGCAGCAAGGCATCACCTTCCAGGCGCATCACGGTGGCGGCGTCGTACGGAATCACCCGGCGCAGGGACTCGAGCAATCTTTGGCTGCGATCCGAGGCGGTCAGGCCGGTGGCGAGGTCGAGGGAGATATTCACGACAGCGTCCAGCTGATCCACGGTTGTCACTATGACATCATGTTGTATGTATGACAACTCAGGTTGTGTTGTCACTTAGAGATCTATGTTCATAACTTATCGGTTTTACTTATATTTGTTTGTGGCACTGGGGTTGCTGTTTGCTGGTATTCGCAAGGTAGACAAGCCATGAACAGCGCAGCGACGAACCCCGTAGAAGCGAACGAGAGCCATACAATCCCGTGGGCCGAGCGGCCGCCCTCCGAGATCATCGCCTTCATCCTTCGCCGGCATCACGCGCCACTCCACCGCGATCTGCCCGCGCTCCTGGCCAGCGCGCGCATGGTCGAAGAGGAAACGCGCGGGGAGTCCCTTTCCCCGGCCGGGATCGGCGAGCATCTCGAGCAGATCCTGCTCGCGGTCGAGAACCACCTCGCCAAGGAAGAGAAGATCCTCTTCCCGCTCATCCTCGCCGGCCGCGGGCGCGCGGCCTTCATGCCCATCAAGGTGATGATGGCCGAGCACGCAGACCACGTGGCGAACCTTGCGCGTACGCGCGTCCTGACGCACGACTTCCAGTTGCCAGAACGCGTGGGGAGCCTGCCGGCTTCGCCGGCAGCGCACCATCGCGGGAGGGTATGGGAACCCTCTCAGGGTTCCCATATTGACGACGCGGCCCCTGCTTGGCGAGCCCTCTACCTCGACCTCCGACGCCTCGAAGCGGATCTCAACCAGCACATCGAGCTCGAGAACAACGTCCTCTTCACGCGTGTGATGGGCGGCGACAGCGACGGCCTCTGAGCCGAGCCACGGAGACGACCATGCAACTCTCGGCCAGCACCAAAATCGACGACCTGCTCTCCACGCACCCCTTCCTCGAGGACTTCCTCGTCGGCTACAACCCGCACTTCAAGCTGCTCAAGAACAAGATCACGCGGGCCACCGTCGGGCGGCTGGCCACCCTGGGCGCGGCCGCGCGCATCGCCTCCGTCGATCTCGATGCCCTTCTGCGGGACCTGGCCGTGGCCATCGAGAAACAGACCGCGGTGCGCCCGGAGGTCTCGCAAGGCAACGCGGGACTTGACCGTGCCGAGCGCATCGCCATGCTCGGCCACATCATCGGCGAGCTGCACGACGGCGGTGACCTGGCGTCCGCGCGTGAGAGCTTCGCGCAAGCGGTGGGCGATGTGGACGCGGGCGAGATCGCATCGATGGAAGAGGAGATGATTCGCGGCGGGCTACCGGTGCGGGAGGTGCAGCGCCTGTGCGACGTGCACGTGGGCGCCTTCCGCGATGCCCTCGACCAGAAGAAAGACCTGGCACCGCCGGCCGGCCACCCCGTGCACACGTACATGGCCGACAACAAGATCTTCGCCACCCTTGCCACCCAACTGTCGGAAATCGCGCGCAAGCTCGCCGCTGATGGCAGCCTGGCCGCGGAGCTCTTGCCGGCCACCGCCGTACTGGCGAACTACGATGGTCTCGACAACCACTACAAGCGCAAGGAGAACCAGCTCTTCCCGCTTCTCGAACGTCACGGCGTCACCGGCCCGTCGCAGGTCATGTGGGGCGTGCACGACCAAATCCGCGCGCAGTGGAAGCAGGCGCGCCGAGCGGCCGAGGGCGGCGACGTTTCCACCTTCGTCGAGGCCGCGCCGGCGGTGAGCCGCAGCCTGGTCGAGATGATCTACAAGGAGGAGAAGATCCTCTTGCCCCTGGCCATGGAGAAGCTCACCGCCGAGGAGTGGGCCGAGGAGAAACGGGGCGAAGACGAGCTGGGCTACCTTCTGGCCAAGCCGGCCATCGCACTTCCCTTGGCGGCCGGGCGGCCATCACCGTCACCCGCGCCGGCGCCCGCTGCCGCTGGCCTGCTCAATCTCGCGACCGGCGCGCTGTCGCTGGAGGTGGTCGATCTGGTCCTCCGGCACCTGCCCATCGACATCTCCTTCGTCGACGAGAACGACGTGGTTCGCTACTACTCCGAAGGCAAAGAGCGCATCTTCCCGCGCACCGCCGCCGCCATCGGCCGCACGGTGCAGAACTGCCACCCGCCGAAGAGCGTGGACACCGTCAATCGCATTCTCGATTCGTTCCGCGCGGGCAGCAAAGACGTGGCAGAGTTCTGGATCAACATGGGCCCTCGCTTCATCCACATTCGCTACTTCGCCGTGCGCGATGGTGCCGGCAAGTACCGGGGCTGCCTGGAAGTCACGCAAGACATCGGCGCCATCCGCGCTCTCGCGGGCGAACGCCGTCTACTCGATTGGAAGGAATGAAAATGAGTCTGCCGCAAGCACCCGAAGCGAGCTCCCTGCCGCCAGCCGAGCCGGTCGAGCTGGCCACGCTAGTCGCCTATCAGAAGGGCGGCGTAGTCAGCCGCACCCTGGTCAAGAAGAACGCCGGCACCCTGACCGTCTTCGCCTTCGACCAGGGCCAGGCCCTATCCGAGCACACCGCGCCCTTCGACGCCATTGTGCAGGTGCTCGACGGCGAGGCCGAGCTGGTCATCGGCGGCAAGCCGGTCCCGGCCAAGACCGGCCAGACCGTGCTCATGCCCGCCAACGTCCCGCACGCGGTGAATGCCATCACCAGGTTCAAAATGCTGCTCATCATGGTGCGCGAGCCGGCGAAGTCCTGACTCGCCAGCGTCAGTCGCATCTGCGCGGCCTCCTCGCGAAGATGCCAGTCCATGCGCGTCGAACACATCGCTTTTCAGGTCAAGGATCCCGCCGCCGTCGCCGACTGGTACGTGCGCAATCTTGGCTTCCAGGTGGCGCGCCTCGCGGGCGGGCCGGCCAATACCCACTTCCTCGCGGACGCCGCGGGGGTTGTGGTGCTCGAGATCTACAACAACGCGGCGGTACCCCAGCCCGACTACGCCTCGATGCACCCCTTGATTCGCGATCCCTTCGGCTTGCCCATTCAGCTCGTGCGCCGGCGGACACCGCTGGTTGCCGGATCTTGACCGCGTATCGCCCCCCGTGCTCAGTACAACGCCGTGCAAGCGGCCGGCAGCAGGGCCCCCTGCTCGTTCGACTGCGTAGTGCATGTCGTCTGCGGCAAGGCATCGCGGCACGTCGCCAGCGTCGCCACATCGACCTCCACGTCACCGCACAGGTGCAACATCATGTCGTGGTCGCAACCCGCCTTCGTGCCGGTACACCAGTTGGCGCTGCCCGGGAAATAGCAGCAGTTCGCGACGCCGGTGCAGCTGCACGCCTGCGTGCACAGCGTGGAGGTGATGCCGCTGCACGCGGCCGCGTAGTCGGCGGTCACCGTGCCCTGCCGCACGTGCAGTTCGAGCGAGCCATGGCACACGTCGACGATCTGCAGATTCGCCGTCCCGTCGAATGCCAATCCCACGCCGTTGCCGCTGCAAACCCTCGATCGGCTAGTGACGCCCACGGCGACTACTGGCTCAAGCGGTTGGCCGACCCGCGCGCGGTTGCGCAGCAGGAGGTCGGGAAACGAGGTGAGAGAGCTCGAGTGGCCAAACCGGTGGCCCGCCGCCACCCCGGGCTATTGTGACCGCGCAGGCGGTACCGCGCCGCCCATGGCGTAGACCAGCGGCACGCCAGGCGGCACGACGTTGACCTCCAGTGTGTTGCTCGCCAGCAAGGCCTGGGTCTCCAGTACCTCGAACAGGGCATTGGCGATAAACGGCGTCTCGGCGATCTGCCCCAGCGCCTTGCCGACGATCTGGGGGCGGGTGGCGGCCGCCTTGGCGAATTCCACCGCGGCCTGCCGCTCCGCGGTCGAGCGAATGACGTTCACGCGATTCGCGCCGTCCTGCTGGATGGCGGCGGTCACCTGGCGCAGGCGGTTGACGACCTTCTGCTCGATCTGCGAGGTCATGCCGCGGTCGCGGAAGTGTACCTTGCGGATGTAGATGCTGCCCACCTGATAGCCCCATTCCTTCGACTTGGCCGACACCTCCTGGCGAACCAGGCTGCTCATGCCGTGGCGGTTCTCGAGCATGTCCGATAGCTTCATGTTGGACAGGCAGCGCACCGTCGCATTCGAGATGTTGGCGCGCAGCGAGCCGAGCGGGTCGTTGTTCTTGTACAGGTAGTCGAGCGGCTCGCCCACCACCATCTCGCACCACACGCCGATGCCCATGGGCGCGCCTTCCTCCGAGTTGACCGGCTGGCTGCGCAAGTAGGTCTGGTCGATGCGCAGATCCACCAGAAACTTCTTGCCGAAAAAGGGCACCAGCATGGCAAAGGGGCCCATGCTCTTCCACGGCGTGTGCAGCCCCGGCTCGGTGATGACCATGCGCACCTTGCCGAAGAGCTCGAAGACCACGCATTGTCGCTCGCGGACCACCACGTAGAGGGCGAACATGCGCGCCAGGCCGAGGAGGATGGGCATGGCCACGAAGCTGATGCCGAAGGTGTAGAGCATGCCTTGCAGGAATTCCATTACTTGGTCCCTCCCGTGACGTCCTGGAGGACCAGATGACGGGCCTTGCGTCGCAAGGCGATCTTGGCGTTGCGCACGTAGGCCTCGACGGCCTGCGG
>PNBO01000331.1 GCA_003136095.1 Myxococcales bacterium | reverse complement strand
GCGAGGTCCGACGGCGCCTCGACCGGCGGCTTGGTGCACAGGAAGAGCGTGCGCTCGGCGATGTTCACCGCGAGGTCGCCGATGCGCTCGATGTCGTTGTTGATCTTCATCACGCTCACGATGAGCCTGAGATCGGTCGCGACCGGCTGGTAGAGCGCGAGGATCTTCAGGCAGTCCTCCTCCAGGCCCACTTCGGCGCGATCGATGTCGAAGTCGCCATCGACCACGGCCTGGGCGAGAGTGGCGTCGCGCTCGTCGACGGACTTGACCGCCTTTTCGACGGCCTCCTTGGCGGTGGCCACGATGGTCAGGAGCTTCTTCTTGAGATTCTCGATTTCCTGTTGCAGATGCCTCGACATGGCTCGTCCTTTGCCGGAGTTTGCCGGCATGTGTCTTTCATCCGTACCGCCCGGATACGTAGTCCTCGGTGCGCTGGTCATGGGGATTCTCGAACACACGCGCCGTGGGGCCGAATTCCACGAGCTCGCCGAGCAGCATGAATGCCGTCTCGGCCGCAACCCGCGCGGCCTGCTGCATGTTGTGGGTCACGATGACGATCGCGTAGCGATCGGCGAGAGCTCGCATGAGGTCCTCGATGCCTCCCGTGGCGATGGGGTCGAGCGCCGAACAGGGCTCGTCCATGAGCAGCACCTCGGGCTCGACGGCAACGACCCGCGAGATACAGAGCCTCTGCTGCTGCTCGGGCGAAAGCTCGAGCGCGGAGGCATCCAGCCTGTCCTTCAGCTCGTCCCAGAGGCCCGTCGCCCGCAGGCTCGATTCCACCACGGGCAGCAGGCGCGCGCGGCGTGTTTCGCCAAGAATACGCCGGCCATACGTGACGTTGTCGAAAACCGACAGGGGAAAGGGATTGGGTCGCTGGAAGACCATACCGACGCGCCGACGCAGCAGGGACAGGTCGGTCGCGGGCGCAAGAATGTCGACACCGTCGAGGAGTATCCGGCCGGCGATGCACACGCCTTTGACGAGATCGTTCATCCGGTCAAAACAGCGAAGTAGCGTGGATTTGCCACAGCCCGAGGGGCCAATGATAGCCGTGATGGCGCGCGGTCGGATCGACAGAGTCACGTTCAAGAGAGCGTGGAACTTTCCATAGTGAAGATCGAGTCCCTCGGTTTGAATCTTGCTGTCCATTCGCCACCCCTAGCCGAACTGCCCCACGAGATAGTCGTTGGTCCGCTTCTGGGTCGGCCGCGTGAAGACCTGCGCCGTGGGCCCGACCTCGATGAGCTCCCCGAGGAGGAAGAACGCCGTGCGATCGGAAGCGCGGGCGGCCTGCTTCGTGTTGTTCGTGACGAGCACGATGGCGTGTTTCTCCTTGAGGGCCACCAGGGCATCTTCGATCTTGGCGGTGGAGATCGGATCGAGACCAGAGCAGGGCTCGTCGAGGATGAGCACCTCGGGTTCGAGCACGAGCACGCGAGCGATGCACAGGCGTTGCTGCTGGCCGCCCGAGAGAACGTTGGCGGGCTCCCGCAGACGATCTTTGACTTCGTTCCAGAGGAAGGCGTGCCCGAGGGCCGTCTCCATGCGGGCGTCCAGGGTGGCGCGATCGCGGACTCCGGCCAGTCGCAGACCGTAGACGAGGTTGTCGTAGATCGACCACGGCAGGGCCACCGGCACGGCGTAGACCATGCCCACCTTGCGGCGAAGCTCGGCGACGTCCACGTCCGCATCGTAGATGTCCTTGCCGTCGCGCAGGATCTTTCCGCTGTGCGCGAATCCTGGGAGAAGATCGTTCAGGCGGTTGAGGGAGCGGAGGAAGGTCGTCTTGCCGCTTCGGGCGGGTCCGATAATCGCGAGACGCTCCTGCGCGAAGATTTCCAGGTCGAGGTTCTTCACGGCCGGCTGACCGTCGAACGAAGCCGTGAAGCCCTGCACGTGCATCCTGATCGTGGGGGTTGGCATGGCTACCGACCCACCTTGACCGCGAACCGGCGCATCAGCGCGTAGGCGAGAAGGTTCAGCGCCAAAATGGCGATGATGAGCACGGACGCTGTTGCGTAGGCGTTGGGCATCGAGATCCCTTCACGCGAGAGCAGGTAGAAATGCAGCGCGAGCGTGCGCGAGGAATCGAACAGGGACCGTGGCAGGCGGAGGGCCGAACCCGCGGTCAGCATCACGGCCGCCGTCTCGCTGATGCTCCGGCCGATCGACAGCACGATACCCGTGGCAATGCCGGGAAGCGCGGCGCGCAGAACCACGTAGAAGACGGTCTGCCAGCGGGTGCCGCCGAGGCCCCAACTGACTTCGCGGTAGGAGTTGGGGACGGCGCGGATGGCCTCCTCGCTGGTGCGAATGATGGTCGGGAGCACCATGAGCGCGAGGGTGAGCGAGCCGGAAAGCACCGAGAGGCCCATCCTCAGCGCGATGGCGAAGAAGACGAAGCCGAAGAGCCCAAAGATGATCGAAGGCACGCCGGCCAGGCAGTCCGCCCCGAAGCGGATCACCGCGGTCAGCCGCCCCGCGCGCGTGTATTCCGTCAAGTACACCGCGGTAGCCACGCCGATCGGGGCCGCGAGCAATACCGCCAGTCCGGCCACGATGAGGGTGCCGAGGATCATCGGGAAGATCCCGCCCTCGCGCCCCATGCTGGTCGGAGACTGGCTAAGGAAGCTCCACGTCACGTGGGGCAAGCCGTGCACCAGGATAAAGGCGAGGATGAAGACCAGCACGGCAAACGTGATGCCAGCGAGAAGCCACATGCAGGCCACGGCCAGGCGCTGGGTGGTAGCCGGCGAAACCCTCATCTTGCGCGCCTCCGGCCGGCGCGCCGGCGGGAGGCGGCAAGCGCGGCGGTGTTGAGCAGCGTAATGATCACGAACAAGGTCACGCCCGTCGCGAAAAGCGCCTGGCGGTGGTCCCCGGAGGCGTAGCCCATCTCGAGCGCGATGTTGCTGGTGAGCGTACGCACGGGAGCGAGCAGACTATGGGGGACCTCGAGGGCGTTGCCCGCCACCATGATCACCGCCATGGTCTCGCCGATGGCCCGCCCCATCCCCAGGATC
Source organism: Myxococcales bacterium (assembly GCA_003136095.1). Lineage (GTDB taxonomy): Bacteria > Myxococcota_A > Polyangia > Fen-1088 > Fen-1088 > Fen-1118. Next base: position 3,184 of record PNBO01000331.1, on the reverse strand, counting down.
ACGGCGGCGACGAGTCCCGACCGCGCCGCGCGCAGGAGGACCATGGTGACGGTCTGCCAGCGCGTAGCGCCGAGCGCGATCGAGCCTTCGAGGTAGGAGCGCGGCACGGCTTGCAACGCATCAATCGCGATGCTGGTAATCGTCGGCAAGATCATGACCCCGAGGACGATCGAGGCCGCCAGCACCGAGAGGCCCGGCCCGCCCAGGAAGTGGCGGATGAGCGGCACGAGCGTGACGACCCCCACGAACCCATAGACGACGGACGGAATCCCGGCCAAAAGCTCGATGATCGGCATTGCCGCCGAGGAGAGTCCGGGCGGTGAAAACTGCGTGAGGACAATGGCGAGGCCCAAGCTGAAGACGACGCCAATCACCGCCGCGCCCACCGTCACGACCAGCGAACCGGCCATCAAAGACAGGATGCCGAAGTGCCCGAGACTCGGTTCCCAGTCGGTCGAGAGAAAGAACTTTCTCGCGCCCACCCGCAGGATGATCGGCACGCCTTCCCGGAAGATGAAGACGGCGATCAGCGCCAAGCCCAGGATGGCGGAAAGCGCCACGACGAGCAGGGCCGCCCCGATGATGCTGTCCCGCTTCATCGCACCCGCACGAGCCCTTCCCTTGCGAGCAAGCTCTGGCCTTCCGGCGAAAGCACGAAGTCCACGAACTTCTGCGCGGCAGAATTGGCGGCTCCTTTTGTCACAAACAACAGCGGCCGGACGAGGTGGTAACGGCCAGCCAGCACGTTCTCGACCGTGGGGGGGATGCCTTCCACGGCCATGGCTTTGAGATCCTCGCCCAAGAGACCGAGAGACATGTAGCCGATGGTCGCGGCATCCCCCTTGACCAACTCCTTGACCGCCCCATTGGACTCCTGGGTCAAGGCACGGCGAGAAATGCGCTCGTCGCCCATCACGAGGCGCACGAAGCTTTCGCGAGTGCCGGAGCCCTCCTCGCGCGTGATGGGCCAAATGGGGCCATCCTTGCCCCCCACCTCTTGCCAGTTCGTGACCCGCCCGGCGAAGAGGGCGCGAAGTTGCCCGAGCGAGAGCGTGGCCACGGGGTTCGCGGGGTTGACCACGATGGCGAGACCGTCGCGCGCNNCCGGCGGTCGAGCCGCCCCCCTGGACCTCCACGAAGTGCCCTGGATACTTCTTCGCGTAGCGCTCGGACAGGATTTCTGCAAAGGGCTGGATGGAAGTCGATCCCAGCAAGCTCACGGACCGACCGGAAGTCCTTGGGCAGCCGGCGCCGAGCGGAACCAAGCTCGAGGCCACCAGCAAGGCCCGGAAGGCGAATCTCGTACTGGCCATGAATCGGAAAGCCTCATTGGGGCGACGCTCGGCACACCGTCGTCCTGGCGTCTTCTTCGAGGCGCGCGTTGGATTTGCTCCTTGTCAGGGAGCGATCTTGTCGCTCAACCACCGCCGCGTAATCGCGATGGAGTCCTTCAACCCGGCGTACGACTCCCGAAAGCCGCTCTTGACGTCGCCCCAGGTGGACTCGGTGGCGTTCTCCGCCTGGTCAAGCTGCTTCTTCGCCTGGGCAAATCTCTCGCGCACCACCTCGAGTTTGGCCTTGGCTTCGTCTTTTCTGGCACCAGCGGAGCTGTCAACCTTGGCGGCGAGTCGGTCCACCTCTTCCTGCATCGCGACCAGTTCTTCGTGCATCTTGACGACAAATTCCGCCTTCCGCGTGTAGGCGTAGTCCTCCATCGCTTGTGCCGCCTCTCTCGTTGCTGTCTTGGCCTTGCCGAGCTGCAGGGCCGCGGTTTCGTCTTGTTTCGTCTCGGCCGCCGATTTCTCTTTCGTCGCCTTGCAGCCCATCGCAAGCGCGGCGCCGAGGAGGAACGGGATGACCAGTTTCGTATGTCGCATGCGTTTCCCCTCGCTGAATCCTCTTGCTAGTTGGATCCGAGTAGCGGCCGCGAGCTCTTCGGCTTCGGCGCGTGCGACAGGATTTCCTGGACAGTCCGCGTGGCGAGACAAGAAACCTCCCGCGGATCGTCGCTGTACTGCGCGGCCTCGTCGTAGATGGCCAGGACCAGCTCACCGAATTCTACGGTCGTGGGGAATTGGGTTTTCACGGTTTTGTGCCTTTCTGGGCAAGGGCGACTCACCCCCGAGCCTCACGGGTGGCGGTCTGCCTTTCATGTCCACCCCCAGCTACAGCAGGTTCCGGGCCATTAGTTTGTCCGCAATGAATTCAGCACGTTACACCATGAACGACTCTTCGAGCTGGCCGGTTCATTCAAGGTGAAGTAGCTTTCCCATCAAATCGAAGGAGAGGGATGGGCGATGCTGGCGAGTGATCTGGATCATAAGGAGCTGCTGGAGCTGGACCCGGAAGGTGGCCTGATCCGCTTCGCCGGACAACGGGCACTCCTGCTCGACGCCGTGGCGATGGGGCTCTTGCGCAAGTATCTCGTCGAGAACTTCGGCGTGACTGCCGCCCGTATCTTGCTCACCCAATTCGGTTTCGCCCAAGGTTGGCGCATGGCCGAGGCCATGCAGTCCCAGTTCAAGTGGGATAGCAGCGAGGAATGGCAGCACGCGGGTGCGCGCATTCACACCCTCGAAGGCCTCTTTCGCGTGGAACAGGGAACCCAGGGCCCTCTCTCCAAGGAGGGCGTGATGCTCATCGCCTCCTATGAGGCCGAGCAGCACCTCTTGCACTTCGGCCGTTCCGACGTGCCCGAGTGCTGGACCATCTGCGGCTTGACCAGCGGGTACATCAGCAAGAGCTCCGGCAAAGAGATCTACGTCCTCGAAGATCGCTGCATGGGCAAGGGCGATGCGTCGTGCCACCTCCTCGGGCGAACGCGCGAGGAATGGGGCGACGAGCGCGCCGAGGAGCTGCATTACTTCGAGCCAACCCGGCTCAAGGACTGCCTCGATGTCTCGCTCCAACGGGTCACGGACACGCTGAAGGCAACCGAGCTGAAGCTGCGCCTGCACCGCCGCGCGCTGGTTCGCGTGGCCATCGACGTCGAGGAGCCGCTGGGCATCGTCGCCAAGAGCACCGCGATGGCGCAGCTCGTGGACCTGGCGCGCCGCTTGGCCAAGGTCGATTCCACCGTCCTCATCACCGGCGAGAGCGGCTCGGGCAAGGAGCGGGTCGCGCGGCTCGTGCACGAGGAGTCCACGCGCTCGGCAGGGCCGTTCGTCGCAGTCAACTGCGGCGC
>PNBO01000364.1:18960-24661 GCA_003136095.1 Myxococcales bacterium | reverse complement strand
ATCGGCGACGTCAAGGACGGCGTGAAACTGGGCGACGATGGCGAACCGGACCAGAAGCAAAAGGGCAAGGACGCCAAGGGGCAGCCCGCCAAGGCCGCCTGGGTCAGCCGCGTGATGCCGGGAAGTCCGGCGGACAAGGCCGGCGTGCACGTGGGCGATGTCGTCACGCAGATCGACAATCAGAAGATCACGGAAGCGGCCGATGTCGTCGACTACGTGTCGGCTCAGAAAGTCGGAACCAAGGTGACGGTGGCCTACCTGCGCGACGGCAAGGGCGGCAAGGCGCAGGTCACGCTCGGCGAATTGCCGGCGAATCCCTACGCGCTGGGCGAAGCCGATGCGAAGAAGGACAAGATCGGTGTCCACCTGCAGACGCTGACGCCCGACATGGCGTCCGCGCTGGGCGTGGGGCCGGACGACAAGGGCGCGGTGATTACTGATGTCGAACCCGGCAGCCGGGCCGCCAAGGCCGGCCTCCGGGCCGAGGATTTGCTCGTCGAGGTCGACCGCAAGCCGGTGGCCAGCGCCGAGGACGCGGTCGCGGCGCTCGGGGCCAGCGGCAAGGCCGCGCACTTGCTCAAGGTGCGCCGCGCGGGCACGTTCATCTTCGTCACCGTCCCGGCGCAATGATGCGGGGGCGATGCTTGTATCGCCCGTGCGGGCAACTCATCGGTTGCCCGAATCGTCCTCGGGGGGGGGCTCGGGGGCGGTCTTGGGTAGATCGAGCGTGAAGACGACGCGGGCATCGGCCCAGGTCGAAATGCCGAGGGTGCCGCCCATCAAACGCACGATCTCGCGCGCCGACCAGGTGTGAACCGCCAGCCGTTCGTAGTCCGACTCGCCAGAGGGACCGTAGGCCAGGGCGCGCGCGCTCTCGCCGCTGTCGGAGAGGGCGGGGGCGTGCGGCAGCATGAACTCGAGCCGGATGCGCGCGAACTGCGCCAGATCGTCGATGCGCAGGCTGACCCGGGCGTCGTAGCCCTGTTCGCGGGCGGTGCGGATGAGCGAGAGGAACAAGCGCAAGAGCCGCAGGCGGTCCCACGCCCCGGCGACGTGCTCCGCGCCTTCCAGGGTGATCTCCAGGTCGCCGAGCCCCGCGTTCTCCTTGAGCTCGGCGATGGCCGCGCGGGCGACCTCGATAAGATTCATGCGCTCGGGCCGCAGCACGACCTGCAACTGCAGGAAACTGGCGATCTCGTCGAGCCCGCGCGAAAGGCGCGTGACGGCGGCGAGGTGTTCGCCGCACGTCTCCAGAGATGGATGCAATCGGGACAGCTGCCCGTCCTTCGCGAGGTCATCAAGTTGGCCGCACATTGCGGGGAGGGGGCGCGAGAGCCAGCGGGCCGCGGTGATGAGCAGGCGATCGCGGGCCTCGAGTGAGCGCGTGAGCGTGGCGATGTGCTTGCGGTAGGCGGCATCGCGCCGGGCGGCCCGGCTGCTCTCCACGATGAGGGTGGCGTTTTCCGCCTCGAGGAGATCGCGCGCCTTGGCGGTCTCCAGGATGTTCGTGGCCATCCATGCGACTCGTTCGCTGCCGATGAGGCTGCTGGGGATGTGGCCCGGCGCTTTGAAGAATGGGTTGTCGCAAATGCGTCCCGCGACGATGGCGACTTCGTGGGTCGCCAGCGCGATCTCAAGCGACGAGGCGTCGGTGCTTCGTTGATCGAAAGCGCACAAGCCGGTGGCGCGGACCTCGCCGAACAATTGCGAGAGGGAGGACTCGAAGGCGGCAAGCTGTTCATGGTTCAGCGCGGAGCGCGTGCGTTGGTCCGGATCGCCCGCCACGCGCAGACCGGCATAACCTTCCGAGCGCGCGGCGGCGACGGCGTTGCGGAGCGAGTCGGTCTGTCGTACGGGATCGAATCCGTCCAAGCCGGCCCCGGTGGCATTGGAGAACACCAGGGCGGAGCGTTCGCAGAGCTCCAGCACGGGCTCATTCCTGGCTTCGAGATAGGGGAGCATGGCGGCGAAGCCCGCCGGTGGCCCCCAGTACACGCAACGTTCTCCGCGCAAGAGACCGTCGTGAATGAATCCGGCGATTGCGGAGTGCTTCTCTTCTTCCTTTGCGTACGGAAGGCAGACGTGACCGCCGGGCTTCAATGACGGGAAGTCATCTGGCGATCCGCTCATCTTCGTTGCCACAGTCCGTGCGAGGCGCAGGCGACAAAGTTAGCTACCGCAACTGGCCGACAAGGTTTTCCACCCTCCCACGGAATCAGTATCCGCGCATCCGGTGGCCAGGGTCAAGCGGAGAGCGAGGACTTGACGGACGGGGCGGCGTCGATGACGGTCAGTCGCTCGAGCCAGGGACCGCTGGCGAGCTCGCTTTGCGCGAGAGCCTCCAGGAAGCCACGCATGGCGCGGTCGGGCCGGATGAGATCGATGTCGCGGCCGGGAAAGGCGATGGCAAAAGAGCATGCTCCGATCCTGCGCAGCGTATCAAGGCAGCAGGCAGCCGCCCAACGGAAGGTGCCGTCGTCGAAGGCGATGCTCTCCCCCACGCCCATCGCTAGCACGCGCTGCCACGGGACGCGGCTGGTGGCGAGCAGGAGCTTCTCGCCGGCCGTGCCCGAGAGCCGCCCGTCGCGAATCATCTGCGAGAGGCGTCCGCACAGCCGCCAGTCGAGCAGGCCGGCCGCCCCGCGCAAGGGCCGCACGTCGCTCCACACCGGCACGACCAGTGCATCCCCACCGGGGCTGCGGTCCCAGCGGAGGAGGTCAACTGGAAGAAAGGTCGTAACCGGCATTACGGCAAGATCTGTCCTTAACCGGAATCAGGCTTGCAGACCGAGGAGATCCAGCGCGGAGTCGAGCAAGCCGTTGACGAACGCCGGAGCCTCCTCCGCGCCGAAGCGCTTGGCCAGCTCGATGGCCTCGCTCAGGGCGACGCGCGCCGGGGTCGACTTGCGGTGGGCCAATTCGTAGATGCCCATGCGCAGAATGGTGCGGTCCACTCGCGCCAGCCGTTCGACGCGCCATTTGCGCGACAGGCGGGTGAGGACCTCGTCAATCTCGGGACGGTGCGTGCACACGCCTTGGATGAGGTCGAGGGCCAGCTCCTCGTCGAAGGGGGCGATGGGGGCGGCGTCGTTTTCCGCCGCCTGGCCGGAAACCGGCTCGGGCGTGACCGTGGTTTCCTCCTCGGGCACGCCGAACTGGTGCAGGTGGAAGGCGAGGGCCGCGCTGGGGTCCAGAACGTCGCTACCATCCAGGGCGTAGAGCACCTGCAAGGCAACGCAGCGGGCGCGGCGGCGGGGAGTCATTTCTTGCGCGACTTCGCCACCGGTGGCGCTTCGGCCCGGCTGTCACCGGCGAGCGCGGCGTAGAGGTTCGCCATCTCGATGGCGGCCATGGTGGCATCCGACCCGCGGTTACCACCCTTGCTGCCGGAGCGTTCGATGGCCTGCTCGATGCTGTCGCAGGTCAGGACGCCGAAGCCGATGGCCAGCTTGGCCTCGGCGGCGATGCCGGCGATGCCGCGCGTGACCTGGTTGACGATGACATCGAAATGGGGCGTGGCGCCGCGGATGACCACGCCGAGGCACACCAGCGCATCGAACTTGCCCGAGTCGGCCAGGCGGCGGGCGAGGCCGGGCAACTCGAAGGCGCCGGGGCAGCGGAAGATCTCGATGGCCCCGTCTTCGGCCCCGCTCTTGGCGAGGGCGTCGAGCGCGCCCTCGATGAGCTTGTCCGAAATGAATTCGTTCCAGCGCGAGGCGAGGATGGCGAAACGTTTGCCCTTGGCGCTCCAGTTACCCTGATGGATGTGCGGCATGCTTAGGCCTCTCTTTCGTGGCGCGGAACCACCTCGGTGGGCGGGCCGCTCGGGACGCATTCGACAAGGTGTATACCGTAACCCTCGATCCCCGCTAGTCTTCTCGGGTTGTTTGTCAGCAGGCGGATCGATTTGATGCCCAGCTCGACCAGCACCTGCGAGCCGAGACCGATGTCGCGCAGCGGGGCGCCGGCCGGCTCACCATCTGGGCCGGTGGTGCCCAGCTCGGCCGCGAACGACCGGCTGGCCCGCGGCAGAATGTAGAGCAGTACGCCGCGTCCCTCTTGCTCGATCCTGCGCAGCCAGTGCATGGCGGGCAGCGTATCCCCGAGGGGCGTGACCTGGAAGATGTCGCGGGCCAGGTTGGCGAGCTGCACGCGCACCAGAACGCGCTCACCGTTGCCGATGTCGCCCGTGACCAGCGCGAGATACTCGGCATCGTCGACCTCGCTGCCGAAGAGGTGGGCGCGAAAGGGCGCGGCGAGTCCGCTGCCGTGCGGCCGGATCTCGGTCTGGGCCAGCCGGCGCACCAGCAGCTCCTGGGTCATGCGGTAGTGGATGAGATCCGCGATCTGAACGATGCCGAGGCCATGGTGCAGCGCGAAGGTTTCCAGATCCGCGACGCGCGCCATCTCGCCGTCCTCGCGCATGATCTCGCAGATCACGCCGGCTGGCGAGCAACCGGCCAGGCGCGCCAGGTCCACGGCACCCTCGGTGTGGCCCGAGCGCACGAGTACGCCGCCGCGTTTCGCGCGCAGGGGGAAGATGTGCCCAGGGGTGACGAGATCGTCGGGCTTGGCGTCAGGCGCGACGGCGACCCGGATGGTGTGGGCGCGCTCGCGCGCGGANNGCAGATGAGCCCGCGGCCGTGGCTGGCCATGAAGTTGATCGCCTCGGGCGTGACGAGATCCGCAGCCATGGTCAAGTCGCCCTCGTTCTCGCGATCTTGGTCGTCGACCACGATGACCATCCGGCCGGCGCGGATGTCCTCGATGGCCTGGGCGATCGAGATGTGGGGGCTAGCGGGCATGCGTCCTTTCGATGAAGCGGGCGACCTGCTTGGCGATCATGTCGGCCTCGAGATTGACCCGGCCACCGGGGCGCAGCTCGCCGAGCAAGGTCACCGCGAGCGTGTGGGGGATGAGGAGAACCTCGAAGGCGGCNNTCGATGGCGATGGAGCCCTTCCGGAAAAGATAGGGCGCGATTTCCTCGGGCGCCGTCACGCGCAGGGCGAAGGCGCCGCCTTGCTTGGCCGCGGACTCGACGCGGCCCGTGCCATCGACGTGGCCGCTCATCATGTGGCCACCCATCGGGTCGCCGAGGCGCAGGGCGGGTTCCAGGTGCACGCGCCCACCGGCGGTCAGGGTGCCGAGCGTCGTGCAGGCCAGCGTTTCCGGTCCCACGTCCGCCTGAAAGGTCGACGGCCGACCACTGCGCCGCGCGACGATGGTCAGGCAGGCCCCGTTGATCGCGATGCTGGCGCCAACCGGTAGCTTGCCGACCTCCAGATCCGTCTTGATGGTCAGCCGGCGCAGTCCGCCTCCGCTCGCCCGCAAGGACTCGACCTTGCCTATTCCCTCGACGATGCCGCTGAACACGAGTGAGACCTGATGCTGTTCCTTGTCTACTGGGGACGGCGGCGCTGGCCACGGTCGACGACATCCGCGGTGAGCAGGACATCGTCGCCCAGCCCGCGCACCGAGATGGGGCCGAGCACGGCCGGCTTGCGCCAGTCGAGACCACGACCTTCCACGATGGGGACGCCGGAGCCCACAAGGCGTGGCGCAAGAAACACGGCGACCGAATCCACCAGACCGGCTTGCACGAATGCTCCGTGGATCCGGCTGCCACCCTCGACGAGGAGGGATTGCACCTCACGGCCGGCGAGCAACCGCAGCACCGCGCGGAGCGCGACGCGGCCATCA
>PNBO01000364.1:0-18912 GCA_003136095.1 Myxococcales bacterium | reverse complement strand
GCGTCGACTGGGATTTCGCACCTGCCAGGCGAACCATCAGGCGTGGATTGTCGCTGCGCACGGTGCCCACACCCACCAGCACGGCATCGTTGTCTCTGCGCAGAAGATGACCGGCCCGGCGGGCTTCGGCTCCGGTGATCCAGCGGCTGCTGCCCTTGCGGCGTTTCTCCATGCGGTCGCCAATGCACCCGTCGAGGGTGGCCGCCACCTTGAGCGTGATCCACGGGCGGTTGCCGCGGATCCAGGTGAAGAACGCGCGGTTCTGCCGTCGGCATTCCTCCTTGAGGCAGCCGGCGTCCACCGTTAGGCCGGCCCGCCGCAAGATGGCAATGCCGCGCCCGCTGACCAACGGATTCTCGTCACAGCAACCGACGACCACGCGCCGCACGCCGGAGCGAAGGATGGTCTTGGTGCAAGGACCGGTGCGACCCTGATGACAGCACGGCTCCAGCGTCACGTAGAGCGTGGCCCCGGCTGCGCGCTTCCCGAGGCTCGACAGTGCCTCGATCTCCGCGTGGGGCAGGCCGGTGCGCCGATGAAAACCGCGCGCCAGCACCTTACCGTTCTTGACCACGATCGCGCCGACCACCGGATTGGGTTTCGTCGTGCCACGGCCGCGCTCGGCCAGCGCCAAGGCTTCGCGCATGAACCGGCGATCCGCTTCGCTCCACGCCACCATCACGCACCCTCCTCCTTCGAGCGAATCAGCCGCTGCACCTCGTCCATGATCTCGCCCGCATTCTTGAACGGCAGGTAGACCGAGGCGAAGCGTAGGTAGGCCACGTCGTCGATCTCGCGCAGGCGGGATAGCACGGCATCGCCCAGCTTCGACGAGGGGACCTCCTTCTCGCCGAGCTCGCGCAGTCCGCGCTCGATCTCGTCGACGATGAGGTCGATGCGTTCGGTGGACACGGGCCGTTTGTCGCAGGCTTTCTTCAGGCCGCCCAGCAGTTTCTGCCGGTCGTAGGCCTCGCGTCGCGAGTCTTTCTTGACCACCATGGGCATCTCTTCGCCGACGCGCTCGTAGGTGGTGAATCGCCGGCCGCATCCGATGCACTCACGGCGGCGGCGGATCATCTGCTCGTCCTCGGACGGCCGCGTGTCGACGACCTTGTCTTCCGTGGCTGAGCAATATGGGCAGCGCATGTGGACGAACCCTGCGAGGTTCTATCACCGGGATGCGAGAATTGCGCGTCGCTTGCACGACGCTGCGTGGCATATTCGTAGCCGCGACAAGACTTTAACAGCTACGAAGCAGTACGTTAGATGGGTTACGAAGTCGCCTACGGGGGAAGTGTGATCTCCGTCGCACTCTGCTCAGTCTCGCCAGAAATAGGAGATGTCTGTTCGCGTTAATGGCGGCTGATTGTGCCGATCCGCCGCTCTTCGCGATGCTTGACAGCGGCCCGGAGAAACGTACCCTGACCTCGGGCGCCTCAGACAATTCCGTTGAGGCGTGCCAAGAACAAGGACCGACAGTAGTTAGGAGGTAGTGCATGGCAACTGGCAAGGTGAAATGGTTCAGTGACGCGAAGGGGTATGGCTTCATCGCGCGGGATGGAGAAGATGACGTCTTCGTCCATTACTCCGCGATCGAGGCCGAAGGGTATCGGTCGCTGAGCCAGGGGCAGACGGTGGAGTTCGAGATCACGAAGGGCCCCAAGGGTCTTCAGGCCACGAACGTCAAGAGGCAAGAAGCCCAGGCGAGCTAGGGATCACGGATCACACCGTCCGGTGAGGACGGTGAGACGGCCGGTTCTCCGAGGGGGAGACCGGCCGTTTCGCTTTCTTGGCCTTGCTCCTATCGGAGTCAACGCGTTGGCGTAGGCGGGCTTTGCCCACGGCCTGGCGACTGCTGCCGCAGCTGCCAGGCCTGAAGCCAGTGCGCGCGAGGCCGAGCGAAGCGAGCGGGGTGGCGGGCGGCGGGGAGGGGCCGAGGGTATGGAAACCCTTCGAGGGTTTCCATTTCAATCGGCGCCTTGCCACGACATCTGGATGTCCTGGCCCAGCTCAGCCAGCACGCGGTCGCGGAACTGCTTCTTCAGTTTCTCGGCGATCTGCCCCATGCGTTGCTTGGACACCCCGAAGCGCTCGCCGAGCGCGGCCAGGGAGACGGGCTCGCTGGCCGGTGGCGCCAGGTGCTCGCGCCAGATCGCAATTTCGCGCTCGTCGTGCAGGCCGCCCTCGAATCCGTCCATCAGCCGGCGTACGGCTAGGGACAACTCGTCGCGCGCGGCCAGATCTTCGGGCGAGGCCTCGTGCCGGGAGATGCGCTCGGCCAGTGGCACGCCCTCGTCGTCGGGACGCGGGTCGAGCGGGATCTCCCGGGAGGCCAGGTGGCCGGACACCTCGATGACGTCAGCCTCGTCGACGTTCAGCTTGGCCGCCAGCAGCTTGGGCGTGGCGTCGAACCCCGCGGCCAGGAGCTTCTGCCGCTCGCGTTCCAGCCGGAAGAACAGCTTGCGGCCGGCGCGCGTGTTGCCGACGTGGATGAGGCGCACGTTGGTCATGAGAAAACGCAGGACGTAGGCGCGAATCCAGTACGCGGCGTAGGAACCGAAGCGCGTGCCCACGTCCGGATCCCAGCGCCGCACCGCCTCCATCAGGCCGACCGAACCCTCCTGGAAGAGATCGAGCACGTTGAGCCAGGCCTGCCGGTATTGAAAGGCGATGGCGACGACCAGCCGCAGGTTATGCACGACGAGCCGACGGGCGGCGTCGAGGTCGCCCTTATCGCGCGCGGCACGACCGAGCTCGCTCTCCAATTCGGGGGCGAGGCGGGCGTGACGGCGGGCCTCCTCGACGAAGTGCCTGACCGGATCGCGAATCGAGACGAGGTGCTTCTCCGGTTCGGCCAGGATGCGGTCGAGCGCGGTCTCTGCGACGGGGGCTGGCGTCTCGGCCGCGTCGGCCAGCAACTCCTCCTCGTTCGCTTCCTGGGCGGAGTCTGGCGCCGGCGATTCCGGCGTGATCGCCGACGGTGGCGGGCTCGCTTTCTTTTTGCCCCGTGGCTGGCTCATGGTGCTAGCCCGGCAAGGCTGCCAGCAGGGCGTCGTTCTGCTCGGCTGTGCCGACGGTGATGCGCAGCTTGTCGGCCAGGCCGGGTTTGTCGAAGTGACGCACGAGAATGCCCTGGCGCTTGAGCTCGCGGTAGAGCGCGGCGGCCCCGCCGCCGGGGCAGGTGGCCAGCACGAAATTCGTCTGGCTGGGAATGACCTCCCAGCCGCGCTTACCGAGCTCGCCGGCCAGGCGGCTGCGTTCGGCGCGCACCGCCCGCCAGGTGGTGCGCGCATAGGCCTGATCCTCGATCGCGGCGATGGCGGCGAGGATGGCGATGGCGTCGCAGTTGTAGCTGTCCTTGACCTTGCTCATTTCGGCCACCAGCGCCGGCGCGGCGATGGCATAGCCGAAACGCAGGCCGGCCAGTGAATAGCCCTTGCTGAAGGTCCGGCAGATCATCACGTTGGGCAGCTCGTGCACCAGCGCCAGGCAGTTCTCGTCCGCGAAATCGACGTAGGCTTCGTCGACGAGCAAGAGGCCATCGAAGGCGAGGGCGAGCTCGCGCACGCGGGAGGGACGTACCAGCGTGCCTGTCGGCGCGTTGGGGTTGGCGAAGAAGATGGCGCGCGCGCCCGTCGCGAGCAGGGCGGCGACGGGCAGCTCCCAACCGGTCTCCCAGGGCACCGTGACCACGCGGTTCTCGCAGGTCGCCGCCAGCACGGGGTAGAGCGAGTAGGTCGGGTCCGGGTAGGCGAGAGTATCGCCGGGGCCCAGGAAGGTCCGCACCGCGATGGCCAGGATCTCGTCGCTGCCGTTGCCGGCGAGGATCATGTCGGCGGATACCCCGTGCACAGCCGCGGCGGTTGCCCGGAAGGCATCGGCCTGGGGACTCGGATAGCGCCGCAAGTGTTCCCCGTCGACGCTGTGGATGGCCTCGAGCACGCGCGGGCTCGGCGGGAAGGGATTCTCGTTGGTGTTGAGCTTGATGACTCGCTCGCCCGGCGCAGGCTGCTCGCCCGGCACGTAGGGCGCCATTTGGCTCACGATGGTTCGGACTTGAGGCAAGCGTGGCATGAGGTACCGTGTATTTCGCACATCGGCAGCCCGGCTGCCAGCGCCCCTACTTGAAGAGCGAGGGATCGAGGTAGCCGACCAGGGTGGCGGTGATGCGATCCTGGGCGGCGCGAGCCGCGGCGGCCGAGGGTGTCTCGTTCATGAGAATCGAGAAGATGAGGGGCTTGTTTCCCGGCGCGCCGACGATGCCGGACAGGCAACTGACGTTGGCCAGGGTGCCCGTCTTGGCGCGCACGAAGCGTTCGGCCGCCGAGCCGGCCATGCGGTGGGCGAGGGTGCCGTCGGCGCCGCCCACGGCCAGCGAGGCGAGAAACTCGCTTGCGATACGAAAGTCGCGCATGGCCGCGCGTAGGACGCCGGCGATCTGCTCGGCCGAGAACCGATTGGAATCGTAGAGCCCGGAGCCGTTCTTCATGACGTAGGTGCCGCGGGCGATGCCGTTGCTTTCCAGATAGCGGGCCACGGCATCGAGGCCTTTGCTGAAGGTGCCGGGGCGGCCTTGAGTCTCGCCGCCGAGGCTGCGCAGGGTTTGCTCGGCGGCGAAGTTGCTGGAGCGCTTGCCCAGGTCGTGAACCACGACCGCCAAGGTGGGCGACTCGCGCGTGGCGAGAACGCGGAGGCCGTCCTTGGGCGCGGCTTCGATGCGCACGGCGCCCTCGACGGTGATGCCACGCTTGGCGAGGAGTTGCTTGAAGGTCTGGCCGAAGTAGGTTTCTGGCGTGACCACCCGACGCTGGATGGCGCGCGGCTCGGAACCCACGAGGATGCGGCCGGCGACCGTGACCCGGGTCTTGCCGTTGCCAGCATCGCCGGTTTCGACCTCGGGCGCGGCCGGCCCTCTGGCCGCGGTGGTCACGCTGCCGGCGAGCACGAGCGCGGCCGACGCGGGTTCCAGCGCGACGCGGGCGGCGGCTCCGGCCGTCGGCGCGGGGGTGATGGTCACGGTCACGACATTGCCGTTGAGGGAGGCTGCCGAGGAGGGCGCGCGAAACGCCGCGGAGTCGGTCTTCTGATCGAAAAGCGGGGGACTGGTGCCGCTGTCGAACGCGGTCGCGTCGATGACCAGCCCGCCGCGCACATTGCGCAGGCCGATGGCGGATAGCGAGGCGGCGAGGGCGCTTAGATCTTGCGTCGAGAGCGTCGGATCGCCCGAGGTCTTGACGTAGAGATCGCCGCGCAACTCGCCGGCGGTCACGGCCTTGCCCCCTTCGGGCGGTGTCGGACCGAGCACCGTGGTTTTCCAGCGAAACTCCGGGCCCAGGAGCGAAAGCGCCGCGGCCTCGGTCACGATCTTCACGTTCGAGGCGGCGTTGAGGCCGGTCTTCTCGTTCTTGGCGTAGAGTAGCTTGCCGCTCTCGGGATCCATCACCGCGACCGACATCTTGGTGTGCCCGAGCGAAGGGCTGCCCAGGATCTCGTCGAGGCGAGCCTTGAGCCAAGCTCGCCGCGCCTCGGGATCCTTGGGCGGCGGCGGCATCGGCGCGGTAGCCGGCTGATTGCCAGCATCGATGCCAGGGGCCGTCTGCCCCCAGGCTGTAACCGGGCTGGCGAGGAGGGCGGCAAGGACGAAGGGGGAGACAGGGCGACGCATGCCCAAGCAGCGTCCACCGCTCACGGCCCGACGTCAAATACCATCTACCCGCAGGGGAGGTCGGATTTTACCACAGAGAGCGCAGAGAGCGCGGAGGTCGGAGAAAAAGGAAAGGGTTCGGATCCGGATCCGGAAGACCCATTCCCGTCCGTTCTCTGCGCCCTCTGCGCTCTCTGTGGTGAATTCCGGAGTCCTTATCCATAATGTCGCCCGTGGATCTCTTCGCGCGCGCGGCGAGCAAGGACCGGCGGGGGCAACCCCTCGCGGAAAGGATGCGGCCCGAGACCCTGGCCGAGTACGTGGGTCAGGAGCATCTCCTCGGGCCGGGGCGGTGGCTGCGGCGGGCGCTCGAGGGCAAGGAGCTGACCTCGCTCATCCTCTGGGGGCCGCCGGGCACCGGCAAGACCACGCTCGGCCGGCTCCTGGCCGCCGAGACGGGTGCTTCGTTCGTCGCAATCTCGGCGGTGATGGCGGGCGTGAAGGAGGTGCGCGAGGCGGTGGCCGAGGCCTCCGTGCGGCGGGATACGCGCGGCGAGCGGACGCTACTCTTCATCGACGAGATCCATCGCTTCAACAAGGCCCAGCAGGACGCGCTGCTGCCGCACGTCGAGGCGGGCACGGTGATTCTTGTCGGGGCGACCACGGAGAATCCGTCCTTCGAGGTCAACGCGCCTCTGCTTTCGCGCGCCAAGGTGGTCGTGCTCAAGCCGCTCTCGGAGGAGAACCTGCGCACCATCATCGACCGCGCTCTCGCCGATCCCGAGCGCGGCCTGGGGCGCGAGCCCATCGACTGTCCCGATGCGATTCGCGATCAGCTCGCGCGCGAGGCACGGGGGGATGCCCGGCGGGCCCTCTCCACCCTGGAATCCGCGGCCGCCATCGCCGCACCCGGCGAGGACGGCAAGCGCGCCATCGATGCCAAGACCCTGGAAGAGGCCCTGCAGCGCAAGACCCTGGTCTACGACAAGGGCGGCGACGAGCACTACATGGTGGTCAGCGCCTTCATCAAGAGCATGCGTGGCAGCAACCCCGATGCGGCGGTGTACTGGATGGCGCGCATGCTCGAGGCGGGGGAAGAGCCGCTCTTCATTTTGCGCCGGATGGTCATCTTCGCGTCAGAAGACATCGGCAACGCCGATCCCAATGCCCTGCGCGTGGCCATGGCCGCCACCGATGCGGTTCGCTTCGTCGGGCTGCCCGAGGGCTACCTGCCCATGAGCCAAGCAGCCATCTATCTCGCGGTGGCGCCCAAGAGCAACACGGCGCTCACGACCTATACGGCGGCGAAGCGCGACGTCGAGGAATTCGGCGCCTTGCCGGTGCCCACCCACCTGCGCAACGCCAGCTCGGCGCTAGGCAAGTCGCTGGGTTTCGGCCAGGGCTACCAGTACCCGCACAATTTCGACGGCCACTATGTCGTCGAGAACTACCTGCCCGAGGAGCTGCGCGGCCGGCGCTACTACGAACCGTCGAAGTCAGGCCGCGAGCGCGACATCGGCGAGTACCTGGCGTCGCTGCGCAAGCGGGAGAAATAGCTCCGGAGATTTACCACAGAGAGCCCAGAGGACACAGAGTCGGAGGGGAACAGACGGGTTCGGATCCCAGATTCGTGAAACCCTGCCGTATCCGGTCTCTGTGCTCTCTGCGCTCTCTGACCTGAAAATCATTTGCCGGCAGTCGCGGGCGGCGGAGGGGCGACCAGGAAATCGTGGAGGAATACCTTTTCCTGGTCGGTGAGCCGGATACGCCGTCGGTGGTTGTTCAGATAGCGCTCCCACCTGTCCGCCGGCAGGCTGTGCTCCTTGGGGGCGAGATGGCAGGCCGTGCACTTGGACGGGACGCCACGACGATCGGTCGGGGAATTGTCCCCCGGTTGGGTTTGGGCGCACCCGGCCGTGCATGGAATCGCCAGCGCGAGGGCCATGGCCATCGTTCTCATGTCTATAGAACGATACCGAACAGCGAGCGGATCTGCACGGCGGCCAAGTTCGAATGTCGTCCCAGCTGAGCTTCGGCGGCCAGGGTCCAGTAGAACGGGCCGGCCGCCACGCTGATCCCTGGCCCCAGGTAGCTTGCGTAGTACGCGAGACTCTCCTCGGCGATGAGCATCCGTCCGACGTATTCGACACCCGCCGCGAAGCCGGGCGAAAAGTGATAGCCGACTCCGAGTGATGGCGTGAAGACGTATTCCCATTCCTTCGGGCCAAGCTCGATCTCCTCTTCGACCATCGCATTGCAGGCCACCTCTACCCGTCCCAAGATCTTCGATAGGATCAGGCGCTGCTCGATTTCCATCATGTCGCCGAAGTAGACGTACTCCAGATACACACCGGCGTCGACGGCGTGCACACCGGGATCGGCGAAGCGATAGCGCGATCGCACCTTGACGCCTTCGAACTGGAGCGCGCCGGACGCGTCTTGCTGGAACACGTTGTAAAAGCCGAAGTCGAGGCGATCGGTGATGCCGTATTCGAGCTCGACCTGGTGCTGCCAGGTCGGGTGCGTCCAATCGCGCTGGAGCGTGGTCGCGCTCGGCCCCTCCCAAGCCGTGGTCGTGCCTTTGAGGCCGAGATCGAGGTAGTGCTCCAACTCGAAGGACCCACCGGGCAAGGTCATGTACGGGTAGGTGTAGGCGAAAATGCGGCGGTCGGCGCGTGCCTCACCTGCGCAGGCAAGCACGGTCGCGAGGCAGAGGATAGTAGCGGCGCATTCTTTCACGGGATAAACCTTTCGTTGGCTTTCAGGTCGGACATACATCCGGCCGTGATTGGCCGGGCATAGGATCGATGACCATCGGTTGCCGAAGGTTCGTCGCGAATGTGCGTGGCGCGCGCCCACAGGGCGAACGCGCCGCTGGAGGCTCCGGCGGCGCGAATCGCAAGGCTAGGCTATGGCTAGGCTATGAATCGATCGCGTAGGCGGAGGCGGGCTTTGCCCGCCGCAGCCAGAGCGCGGGAAGGTTTGGCGAGGCCGCGCGAAGCGCGGGGGAGGTAGGGTGGGTGGTGGGTGCCGAGTGCGCAGCTAACTCCTCCCAGGGTTCCCATCTCAGTCGTAATACTCGGCGCCCAGGTGGGTGATGAGCTCTTCGCCCTTGAGGTAGCGCAGGGTGTTCTTGAGCTTCATGAGCTGGATGAAGGTGTCGTGCTCGGGGTAGAGGCCGGGCATGGTCATGGGGCTCTTCCAGTAGAACGAGAGCCATTCCTGCACGCTCGACAGGCCCGAGCGCTGCGCGAGGTCCATGAAGAGGGCCAGGTCGAGCACAATCGGCGCCGCAAGGATGGAATCGCGGCAGAGGAAGTTGATCTTGATCTGNNGGCGGGTAGTAGTTGATGCGCACCACGTGGTGCATCTTGCCGTAGAGGTCGGGATAGAGCTTCGGTTGCATGATGTGTTCGAGCGCCCCGAGCTTCGAGACCTCCTTGGTCTTGTACGATTCGGGGTCGTCGAGCACTTCGCCGTCGCGATTGCCGAGGATGTTGGTCGAGTACCAGCCGTTGATACCGAGCAGGCGGGCCTTGAGTCCTGGCGAGATGATGGTCTTCATGAAGGTCTGGCCGGTCTTGAAGTCCTTGCCCGAGACGGGCACCTCGTTCTTTTTCGCCAGATCGAGCAGGGCCGGCGTGTCGACGGTGAGGTTGGGTGCGCCGTTGGCGTAGGGCACGCGGGACTTGAGCGCGGCGTAGGCGTAGATCTGCGACGGCGCGATCTCGGGATCGCTCGCCACCAGCCCCTTCTCGAACGACGCCAGGGTTGCGTGCACCGGCGCGACCTCGTGGTAGGCCTCGGTCGAGCCGCACCACACCATGACGAGGCGATCGAGCTTCTGCGTCTTGCGGAAGCTCTCGATGTCCGCGATGACCTGCTCGGCCAGATCCATCTTCGACTTGCCCTGCTTCTTGTGCGTCGCGATCAGCCGCTTGACATAGGACTGCTCGAAGACCGCGGGCATGGGCTTGATGCTAGAAAGGAAATCCTTGCTCTGTTCGAGGTGCTCCTTGGTGAGCACACCGGCCTTGCTCGCCGCCTGGTAGGCGTCGTCGGGGAAGAGATCCCAGCCGGCGAAGACGATGTCGTCGAGCTTGGCCAGCGGGATGAAGTCCTTGATGAGCGGCGAGTTGTTATCGGTGCGCTTGCCGAGCCGGACGGTGCCCATCTGGGTCAGTGAACCGATGGGCTTGCTGAGTCCTCGGCGGACGGCGTCGACGCCGGCCATGAAGGTGGTGGCGACGGCGCCCATTCCGGGCGTGAGGATTCCGAGTTTTCCGGTGGCGGGTTTGATCTCGACTGGCTTGGTGAGTGGCATAGGGTGGCTCCTTACTATGTGATGGCATGCGATAGCAAGAGGCGGGCCGAGCCTGAACGAGATCGGCGCCCAATGAAATCGCATGATTGTGCTTCCCCACCGGGTGAAATGTGGTAAGAACCTGACTCCAATCAACACCACACGCTGACCGAGAAGACCGCGCGTGCCGGGTGAGCACCACCTGGTTTCGGCCTTCGTAGACGGCAGCGGAGGAAACCAACGCAAAAGGAAAACATGGAAACCAACGAACCCGGCCTCCCGGCCACCGCAGCCCCTGCCGCGACCCCGACCGAGAACCCGATGGCGGCGAACCCGATGGCGGTGATCGATACGCCGCTGTCCATGCGCGAGATGATGGAGGCCGGCGTGCACTTCGGCCACCAGACCACGCGCTGGAACCCGAAGATGAAGCCGTTCATCTTCGGCGCGCGCAACGGCATCCACATCATCGACCTCCAGCACTCGGTCAAGGCATTCAAGCGCGCCTTCGACTTTCTGGTGCGCAGCGTCGCCGACGGCAAGCCGGTCCTCTTCGTCGGCACCAAGAAGCAAGCTCAGGACGTCATCCGCGAGGAATCCACGCGCTGCGGGCAGTTCTATGTCACCAATCGCTGGCTGGGCGGCACGCTGACCAATTTCCACACCGTCAAGCAATCCATCGAGCGCCTGCAGTCGATCGAGAAGATGTCCACCGACGGCACTTTCGAGCGCCTGACCAAGAAGGAAGTCATCCAGATCACGCGCGAGCAGGAGAAGCTGGAGAAGGCCCTGGGCGGCATCAAGTCCATGGGCGACCTCCCCGGCGCGGTCTTCATCGTCGACGTGGTCAAGGAGCACATCGCGGTCAGCGAGGCGCGCAAGCTGGAGATCCCCATCGTGGCCATGGTGGACACCAACTGCAATCCCGATCTCATCGACTACGCGATTCCCGGCAACGACGACGCCATCCGCGCCATCCGGTTGTTCGCGACCAAGGTCGCCGATGCTTGCATCATCGGCCAGAAGGTGGCGCGGGAGCGCGCCGCCAGCGCGCGCGCCTCGGCCGACGCCGACGGCGAGGGCGCGGTGCAGACCATCCGGGTTTCCTCGGGTGGCGAGGGCCCGCGGGTCGAGGTGGTGTCGCGCCGGCGCGGCGAGATGCCGGTGCCCGAGGCGGCCGCCACGCCCGAGGACGAGAGCACCTAGGTTTGGGGCGACTTTTCCCAGGAGATTGAGGTTATGGCCACTGTTACCACCCAGATGATCAAGGATTTGCGCGAGCGCACGCAGGCGGGGATGTCCGACTGCAAGAAGGCGCTCACCGAGTGCGATGCCGACATGGAAAAGGCCATCGAGTACCTGCGCAAGAAGGGCATCGCCCAGGCCGCCAAGAAGGCCACCCGCATCGCCTCGGAAGGGGTGATCGCGAACTACATGCACGGTTCCCGCATCGGTGTCATGGTCGAGCTCAACTGCGAGACCGACTTCGTGTCGCGCAACCCTGATTTCCAGACGTTCGCGCGCGAGGTGGCCATGCAGGTCGCGGCCATGAGCCCGCAGTACGTGTCGCAGGACGAGATCCCGGCCTCGGTCATCGAGCAGGAGAAGGCCATTCGCATGGAGCAGGCGCGCCTGCAGAAGAAGCCCGACCCGGTCTTGCAGAAGATCGTCGATGGCCAGATGGCCAAGTGGTTCAAGGAGGTGTGCCTGCTCGACCAGACGTGGATCAAGGATCCCGATGGCAAGAAGGACATCAAGAGTCTGCTCATGGACCTGATCGGCAAGATCGGGGAGAACATCAAGCTTCGCCGCTTCGTTCGTTACGAGGTAGGCGAGGGCCTGGCCAAGCGCGCCGACGATTTCGTCGAGGAAGTGAAGCGCCAGGCCGGCCAGTCCTAGTCGGCGGGCACACGTGACCACCGGCAAGCGCAAGAACCCCAGCAAGGTAGTGGCCGACCCCATACCGGCGGCCGAGGCCTTGCTGGATATCGGCGTGCGTGCGGTGGCGGCCCATGCGGGCCGGCCGGCCGCGCCGTATGCGCGCATGCCGCTGGCGCCGGGCGTGAAGTACCGGCGCATCCTCCTCAAGCTGTCGGGCGAGGCCCTGATGGGCGACAAGGGGTACGGCATCGATCCTCCGGTGCTGGCCGGGATCGCCGATGAGATCATCGACGTGCACAACCTGGGCGTCGAGATCGCCCTGGTCATTGGCGGCGGCAATATCTTCCGCGGGGTCGCGGCCAGCACCACGGGCATGGACCGCGCCAGCGCCGACTACATGGGCATGCTGGCCACGGTGATCAATTCCCTGGCCCTGCAGGACGCTCTGGAATCGCGTGGGGCCAAGACCCGCGTGATGAGCGCCATCGAGATCGCGCGTCTCGCCGAGCCGTACATTCGCCGGCGCGCCATCCGCCACCTGGAGAAAGGCCGGCTGGTGATCTTCGCCGCGGGCACCGGCAACCCGTTCTTCACGACGGACACGGCGGCCTCCCTGCGGGCCATGGAGATCGGCGCGGAAATCGTCATGAAGGCGACGCGCGTCGACGGCGTCTACGACAAGGATCCCAAGAAGTTCAAGGACGCGCGCATGTTCCGCCGGCTGTCGTACCTCGACGTACTCACGCGCCACCTGGCGGTGATGGACTCGACGGCGATTTCGCTGTGCCAGGACAATGGGCTGCCGATCTTGGTTTTCAACATGACCAGGCCGGGGAACATCCGGCGCGTGGTGCTAGGCGAACCCCTGGGCACGCTGGTGGTCGACGAACGGCGCGAGCCGCGCGTCGCCGACGAGCAAGCCCCCACATCCGAGGAGCACTCCCATGGTAAATGACGTCATCAAGGAACTGCAGGCGAATCTGGACAAGGGCATCGAGGCGCTCAAGAAGGATCTCGGCAAGGTGCGGACCGGCCGCGCCAGCGTGTCGGTCCTCGACGGCATTCGCGTCGACTACTACGGCACGCCCACGCCGCTGCACCAGGTGGCGTCGCTCAACGTGCCCGACCCGCGGCTCATCACCATCAAGCCGTGGGAGAAGTCCCTGATTCCCGAGATCGAGAAGACGATTCGCTCGGCGCAGCTGGGCCTCAATCCATCCTCCGACGGCGAGATCGTGCGCCTGCCCATGCCGCCGCTCACGGAAGAGCGTCGCAAGGAGCTCGTGAAGATGGTCAAGAAGATGGCCGAGGAGGCCAAGGTCGCCCTGCGCGGCGCCCGGCGCGACGCCAACGAAATGCTCAAGGAATTTCAGAAGGACAAGGACATCACCGAGGACGAGGAGAAACAGGGCCTCAAGCGCGTGCAGGACGCCACCGACGCCGCCGTGGTCAAGGTCGACGACATCGTCGCCAAGAAGGAAAAAGAGATCCTCGAGGTCTGAGCCGGAGAGGGCGCAGCGGCGGAGGAGGGCGCAGAGGAAGCTTGGTCCGGACCTGTTCACTTCTGTGAACGACAGGTGCGGAGGCGGCTTATCGCGCGCACTCCGATCTCGACCAGCGACCACGAAACGACCAGCGGGCGCTCGGGGCTAGTCGTTCCCTCGGTGCTCTCCTCCGCCTCTGTGTCCTCTGTCCTTACCCGGTTTTCGCCCCGACACCAGCGGGAGCGTCTTTGTCGTAGGTGGCGCGCGCCACGTCGACCTGGTTGATGGCGAAGCGCAGGGTGGTGCCGCTTCCGCGCAGCAAGCCCTCGCGCTGAAAGAGATAGTACGTGCGCAAGCCCTCGCGCGTGGGTGGCTGGCCCTGCGATTGCTTGCCGGGGATACCGCTCATGATGAGGATCTTCTCGCCGGGCTGGAGCACGAAGCCGGGATCGATCTGGCCCATGACCGAGCCACGTTTGCCCGGGCGGCTGACGATGACCTGCAGGCCCCCCGTGCTGACCGCGGACGCGCCGGTGTTGGCCAGGACGAAGTACTCCTCGTTGGCCTTCTTTTTGTCGGGAGCTGCGTGGACTTCCTCAAAGACGAGTGGCATGGGCACAGCTTATAGACCGGGGGACGAGGCGCGACAACGGCCAAGAAGGGCCGCTCGACGCCCCAGGGCGTGGCGGAGCCCCGATTCCGAGAGCACGCGTGCTAGACTGCGCGGCGATGAACAAGATGGAAGTCGAGATTCCCCACCGGCTCAGTCGCGACGAAGCCCGCTGCCGGCTCGACCGCGTCACGGAGAAACTCGCCCGCGACTATAGCGCTGTGTGTAACTGGGACGGGGGAAGCCGACTGGTCGTGAAGCGCAAGGGGCTGCAGGCATGTCTTGATATCGCGGATGATCGCGTGCACGTGGACCTGGAGCTCGGCATGTTCATGCGTCCTTTCGCCGGCACCATCCGGGCCGGCATCGCCAAGCAGCTCGCCGATATCCTGGCCTAGCTCAGGATTTCCAAGACAGAACCGCGTAGGCGGAGCCGGGCTTTGNNCCCGGCGGCGCCAGAGCGCGGGAGGGTTTGGGAACCCTTTGAGGGTTCCCAATTGATTCGCGTAGGCGGAGCCGGGCTTTGCCCGGCGGCGCCAGAGCGCGGGAGGGGTTGGAACGCTTTCAGGGTTCCCAATTGATTCGCGTAGGCGGAGCCGGGCTTTGCCCGGCGGCGCCAGAGCGCGGGAGGGGTTGGGAACCCTTTCAGGGTTCCCAATTGATTCGACGACACTGCTTTACCGTCGATCCATGCGCTGCTATAAAGGCACTCGCTCGTCAAGCAGTTCGAGCGCAAGCTTCTTCCGGCCCTTGCCCGACGGAGAAAAATATGCATGCCCGACAAACAGCGATCGGTCTGACCCTGGTGGTCCTTGGGATTGCTGCCGCCCCCCAGGCGCGAGCGCAGCTCGCGAAAGCGGCCGTCGATCTTCAGGTTTTCCGTCCCGCCGCCGACACCAAGGGGTACATCACCTTGAACGGCGCGCAGATTCTGGCGCCTCTCGACGTGTCCTTCGGTATCGTGACCACCGGCGGGTGGAAGCCGCTGGTGCTCGACCGCGGAACCCAGACCTACAACGGCCAGCCGCAGTCCAACTCGCTGACCATGAAGTTCCTGCTGACCACCACGTTGCAGGGGGCCGTCGGTCTCTTCTCCACCGACCACCTCGGTCTGCAGTTCGGCCTGGCCCTGCCCATCGGCATCACCAACGGCGAAGGGCTGCCGTACGACCAGGGCGCCGCCAACGGCGTGCTCTATGTCAACTCCGCCGGAGTGCGGCAAAACGGCACGAATGACGACATCCATTCCATGATGAACAACCAGGGCGTGGGCGATCTCGCCCTTCTGCCCAAGCTGCGTATCCTCAACCCCAGTCGCGGTCCCGTCGGGATTTCCATCATCCCGGGCCTCATCTTGCCGACTGGCGACAAGAGCAAGTTCCTGGGCGAAGGGCAGACCATCTTCCAGCCGCAGGGCGTGGTGGAAGTGAACTGGGGCCGCTACGGTGTGTTCCGCACGGCCCTCAATTTGGGTATGCGTATTCGCACCGGTGGAACGTCGCAATTCGTCGATAACCAGGCCAGCTTCAACCGCCCGGTCAGGACGCTCACCAACGGCGTTCCGCAGGACGGCACCTCGGTGGGCGGCGAGAACACGAACATGGGAATCAGCGTCGGCAACGAGTTCCTGGCCGGCGCGGGTGCTTCGTGGGGCGTGGTGCCCTTCATCTTCGATCTGGTCGGCGAGGTCTACACCTTCACCGGGCTTAACTCGAAGAAGATCAACGCCGATGGCAGCCAGTCGAACATGGGTCCGGGCGGCGAGGCGGTGCTGGGCTTCAAGGCCTACCTCGCCCCCAACTCGTTCTTTACCGCGGGTGGTGGCTACGGCGTCTTGCCCACCGCTTATGGCACCACGAAAGGCCGCTTTTTCGCCGGTATCGTCTTCGAGCCCGGCGCCGGCGATCGCGACGGCGACGGCTTGAAGGACGACGTGGACAAGTGCCCGGACGATCCCGAGGACTTCGACAATTTCGAGGACGAGGACGGCTGCCCGGACCTCGACAACGACCAGGACGGCATCCCGGACACCATGGACAAGTGCCCGAACGAACCCGGCCCGCGTGAGAACGACGGCTGTCCGTACCACAAGGTGCGCGACCGCGACGGCGACGGCATCCCGGACGACATCGACAAGTGTCCGGACGAGCCCGAGGACTTCGACAATTTCGAGGACGAGGACGGCTGCCCGGATCTCGACAACGACAAGGACGGCATCCCCGACAAGCTCGACCTGTGCCCGAACGATCCCGAGGACAAGGACGGGTTCGAGGACGAGGACGGCTGCCCCGACCCGGACAACGACCACGACCGCATCCTCGATGTCAATGACAAGTGCCCGAACGAGCCGGAAACCTACAACGGCTTCGAGGACGAGGACGGCTGCCCCGACAAGGGCATGGTCATCGTCCAGCGCGGCAAACTCGAGATCCTCGACAAGATCTACTTCGAGACGGACAAGGACGTCATCATGGACAGGTCCCTCCCGCTAATCGATGCCATCGCCGCGACCATCAAGGGCCACCCGGAGATCGCGCTCATCGAGATCCAGGGCCATGCCGACGAGCGCGGTGACGACGAGCACAACCTGGATCTGACGGATCGGCGCGCCCATTCGGTCATGCGCGCTCTGGAGGACCGCGGGGTCGAACTGGGCCGTCTACGCGCCCGGGGCTACGGCGAAACCAGGCCGGTCTGCACGCAGCACAACGAGGATTGCTGGAGCAAGAACCGCCGCGTCGAGTTCATCATCATCAAACGCGTGGACGAGGCGGTTCTCCAGAACGACGCCGGCCAGTAGCCGCCCCGGGCAGGGGCCGGCATAGGTCGAAGGTTCTTCTTGACTCGGCCCCCGCGTAGGTTATTAACAACCACCCAATTCTGTTGGGGGCGGGTTTCATTTGCCTTTGCTGCCACGCGAGAAAATTGACGACGTCCGCGATCGGACGAAGATCGTTGATGTTGTAAGGCGGTACGTGGAGCTCAAGCGGGCCGGCACGGGAAGCTGGAAGGGTCTCTGTCCATTTCACGCGGAAAAGACGCCATCGTTCCATGTGCATGAGCAGCGCAATTTCTTTCATTGCTTCGGCTGCGGCGAGAAGGGTGACGTGTTCCATTTCCTGCAGATGATCGAGGGACGCTCCTTCATGGACGTGCTGCGCGATCTGGCCGCAGAGGGCGGGGTCGATCTGCCGGAGGCCACCCTGACCCCGGCGGAGCGCAAGGCCGCCGAGGAAGCCGAATCCGAGCGCGAGCGCATGTTGCGGGCGATGGAGGAAGCGACCCGCTTCTACGAGGCGCAGCTTCAGACTCCCGCCGGGGCGGCGGCGCGGGCCTATCTCGACAAGCGCGGCATCTCGCGCGCGCTCGCGGAGAAGTTTCGCCTGGGCTACGCCCCCGCAGCCTGGGATGCGCTGGGCAAGCATCTCGCCTCCACCCGGGTGACGCGGGACGTGGCGGAGCGCCTCGGCCTGCTCGGCAGCAACGACCGTGGCCACTACGACTTCTTTCGCGACCGCATCATGCTGCCGGTGCTCGACCGGCAGAAGCGGCCCATCGGCTTTTCGTCCCGCCTGCTCGATCCCGACGCCAAGGAGCGCAAGTACGTCAACTCGCCGGATTCGCCGCTCTTTCACAAGAAGGATAACCTCTACGGGTTGCACGCGGCGATGGAGGCGATTCGTCGTGGTGGCACCGCTATCGTGGTGGAGGGCAATTTCGACGTCCTGACCTTGCACCAGGCCGGCATCGAGGAGGCGGTGGCGCCCATGGGAACGGCCCTGACCGTGGAGCAGATCACCCTGCTCGGCCGCATGTCCAAGCGCATCGTGGTGGTCTTCGACGGGGACAGTGCCGGCCAGCGCGCGGCCGAGAAGGCGGTGCCGGTGGCGGTGGAGGCGGGGCTCTTCTTCGCCGAGGCCGACGCCGACGGGCGGGTGGCGGAAATGCCCACCGGCGTCGATCCCGACGACTTCGTCCGCGCGCACGGGGCCCCCGCGTTTCGCGCCCTCGTCGAGCAGGCGCGGCCGATGCTCGATCACCTCATCCAGCGCGCGGCGGACGACGCGACCATTCCGGGCAAGGCCAGCACCGCCAGGCGCGTGGTCGAGGTGCTGGCCAAGGTGCGAAACCCGCTGGTCCGCGATCTGTACGTGCGCGACCTGGCGGCGAAGCTGTCCGTGCCCGTCCACCAGGTCGCGCGCATGGTGCGCGAGGTCTCGGGCCGTCCCACGGAGGGCCCCGCCGCGGTGGCCGCGCCCGCCGTCGAGACGGTTCACCGAGCGCCGCAGCCCGACGAATTGGACGCCCTGGTGTTGCTCGTCAGCCGTCCCGAGGTGGCGGCCTGCGAGCATGCGCAGCAGGTCTTGGCTCTCCTGCGCGACCCCGGCATCCAGCAGATTTACGGGGCCGCGCTTGACGCGCTCCGCGCCGGCGGCCGGCCTGACGTGCCGGCCTGGCTCGACAGTGGGCCGGCCGAGATCCGCGCGCAGGTGGGCGCGGCGTTGATGGACGGGCGGTGGGACAAGGTCGAGATGCCCGAGGAAGCCATGCGCGTCCTGGCATTGAAGCTGGACCGCCTGCGCGTCGACGAAGAATTGGCGCTGGCGCAACGCCAGCACCGCGAGGCGCTCGCCCGCGGCAACGAGGAAGAGGCACGAGCCATCTCCGTGCGGGAGATGGAATTGATTAGGACCAAGCTAGGGCTAGCCAACCAAAGCAAGGGCATGACGACATGATCGAAGATGCCGACGAACGCGTGAACGAAGACAACCAGGAAGAGGACGATCTGGAGGAGGTGAGCAANNGGTGGCGAGGGCATCGAGATCGTCGACGCATCCAGCCAAGTCAAGGTCGAGGAAAAGGCGCCCGCCGCCGCCGAGGCCGAGGAGGAGGAGGCGGCGGAGCCCGAAGTGGCGCCGCGCCCCGTGGAGGTCGAGGAAGAGGAAGAGGACGACGGCTACTCGAAGACCAACGATCCGGTGCGCATGTA
>PNBO01000044.1 GCA_003136095.1 Myxococcales bacterium | reverse complement strand
CTTCGGCCCCCCCTATCCCGATCCCCACTTCGTGGGGCGAGGCACGAAGTGGGGCGCGAGAAGGTCAAGGCCTAGAGAGCGCAACTCTGTGGAGGGCGGCTCGCAGCCGCGTGATGTGGCCGCTGTCCGCGGCCATCATGGCCACGAGCATGCGCTGGCAGCGTGGATCGGAGAAGACCAGGGCCTGGTGTGCGTGGGTCTTGTCCATCGCCTCCTCGAAATCAATCGCCGCCACCAGCGCCTCGCGCACCGAGGGGGAGCGCAGCCGGTATTCTTCGACGGTGTTTTCCACGGCCTGGTGGAGGTTCTCGAGAGCCTGCGCATCGAGGGCAGACTCCTGGATGGTTTCGGGTATGGCTTCGAGCAGCAGCGAGAACTGGGCCGCGTGGTTCGTCTCTTCGCGCGCGGTCTTCCGCCAGAGAGCCGCCATGGACGGGTCGCGCTGGTGGATTTCCGCCAGCGCTTCGTAGAGTCCGGCCATGGCGAGCTCGATGGCTCTGCAGGCGCGGAGCACGCGCAAGACATCGTCGGCGGCTTCACACGGCATGCAGGCGGGAGCTATAGCACGGTGGATCTGTGGGCCCAAGGCGAGGAACAGCTCGCGGACGGTGGCCGAGAATCCCGGCGCGGCGGGCCGGGGCGCGGTACCATGCATGGCTGCATGGCAGAACCGTCAATCTCCCAGCGCCGGCTTTCGCCACGCGCGCGCGCGTTGGTCATCGAGCTCGCGGCCGAAGCGCGCGCCGAGTGGGGTTTCGCGACCGATATCCTGGCGCGGGCTTTTCGCGAAAGCCGGCAACTGCCGAGCGCCGACCGCCGCATGGTGGCCGAAACCGTCTACGGCTTGCTGCGCTGGGAGCGGCGCCTGGAAGCCATCGTCGAGGAGTTGCTGGCCTCGCCGCGCGGGCGCCTGCGGCCGGTTTCGGACGTGGCGCGGCAGGAGCTCAAGTTGCTGGTGTACGAGTTGCGCGGCGGCGTGCCGGCCGAGGCGCTCGCGGCCGAGGCGAGGCGACTCGCCGGACGGGAGCCCGACCTGGCCGCCGCGGCGTCCGAGGAAGCTGGTCTGGGCGGCCGTCACGGCCACGACCGCGAAGCCTTGCGCCTTTCCTACCCGACGTGGCTATTCGAACGACTGGTGGCGAGCCACGGCGAGGTGGAGGCTGTCCGGCTGGCCAGCGCCATGAACACGCGCGCCCCCATGTGCGTGCGAGTGAACACGTTCAAGACGACCCGAGACGCGCTCGTCCTAAGTCTCGCCGAGGAAGGCGTGACCGCGCGGCGGACGCTGCTCTCGCCGGTCGGCCTCGTCTTCGAGACACGGGTCAACGCCTTTGGCCTGCCGGCCTTTCGCGACGGTCTTTTCGAGGTCATGGACGAGGGCAGCCAGCTCGTGGCCGAGGCCGTCGCGCCCCCGCCGCGCGGGCGCATCGCCGACGTGTGCGCCGGGGCAGGGGGCAAGACCCTGGCGCTGGCCGCGACGCTGGAAAACCAGGGCCGCATCCTGGCTCTCGATGCCAGCGGCAAGAAGCTGGAAGAGCTGCGCCGCCGGGCGCGGCGGGCCGGCCTTTCCAACCTCGCCGCGCGCGAGGTGAAGGGGGCGGTTCTGCCACCGGAGGCGAAGCTGGGCGCGTGGGAGCGGGTGCTCGTCGATGCGCCCTGCTCGGGACTCGGCACTCTGCGCCGGAATCCCGAGGCCCGCTGGCGGCTCACGGCCAAGACCGTAGACGCCTATCCGGCTGACCAGCTCTCTCTGCTGGTCACCTACGCCCCGCTCGTGGCCAAGGGCGGCCGCTTGATCTACGCCACCTGTTCCGTGTTGCGCGAGGAGAACGAGTGCGTCGTCGAGCGCTTTCTGCGCGAGCGGCCCGACTTCGAGGTGATGCCGCTCAAGGAGATCTGGGGCAAGGCACGCGCGACGGAGCTGGGTGACGAAACCTTCTTGCGGCTCCTGCCTCAGGTCCACGACACCGACGGCTTCTTCGCGGCGGTCTTGCGGCGAGTGGGGTAGGCCAAATCAGCGAAAGCGCGCTATCCTGGTTAGGGATCCGAAGCGCGGAGGCTGAAAGATGACTGCTGCACATTGCCGCTGGCTGGCTCTTGCGCCGTGTTTGATCATGGCCTGCTCGTCGGGCGGCACGAAAACGCCATCCGCGACCGGCGGCACGATTGGCAGTGGCGGCGCGACGAGCACGGGCGGCGCGACGGGTACCGGCGGGACCGCGAACATCGGCACCGGAGGGGGAACCGGAACCGGCACCGGCGGCGGAACCGGAACCGGTGGCGGAACCGGAACCGGTGGCGGAACCGGAACCGGCGGTGTGACGAGCACGGGCGGCGCGTCGGGTACGGGAGGCTTGGTGAGCACGGGCGGAACGACAGGGACGGGGACCGGCGGCGGAACCGGGACTGGCGGTAGAACCGGGACCGGCGGCGTGACGGGGACGGGGGGCGTGGCAACTGGCGGCGCGACGGGCAGCGGTGGCGCAACGAGCACGGGCGGCGCGGGTGGCGCAAGCGGCGCCGCCTTCCCCTTTCCGCAAAACTTCAAGGGAAGCTACTGCATCCTGTCCACCACCTACGATAACCAGAAGGTGCGCACGGCCTACCAACAGTGGAAGGACACGACGGTCACCTCCGACGGGGCGGGGACCTTCCTGCGCGTGAAGAAGCCCGACTCGGGAACCGTCATCGGCTCGAGCGTCTCCGAGGGGATCGGTTACGGCATGCTCCTCGCCGTATACATGAACGATCAGGCGCTGCTCGACGGCCTGTGGAAGTACGAGCAGATCCACCTCGACGGCAACGGGCTGATGAACTGGGAGATCGGGCCCGACGGCAACACCACCTCCGGCGGCACGGGCGCCGCGACCGACGGTGACGAGGACATGGCTTGGGCGCTGGTCATGGCCGACCGCCAGTGGGGCGGCAAGGGCACGCTGCCGGACACGTACCTCGCCACCGCGCAGAAGCTCATCAACCTCATCTGGACCTACGAGGTGGATCAGACCCGCAGCTACATGCTCAAGCCCGGGGATGCGTGGGGCAACGTCGACGTCACGAACCCGTCGTACTTCGCCCCCGCCTACTACCGGGTGTTCGGACAGGTGACGGGCAAAACCGACGACTGGAACAAGGTCGTGACCGGCAACTACGACATCCTCGAGAAGAGCCTGAACGCCACCAGCGGCAACGCGACGAACGGGCTGGTGCCGGCGTGGTGCAACTCGTCCGGTACGCCGGTGGATGCCTACTCGGGCGCGCCCAAGTACTTCCAGAACGACTCGACGCGCACCCCGTTCCGCGTGGGGCAGGACTACTGCTACTTCGGCGAGCCGCGCGCCAAGACCTATCTCGCCAAGATCACCTCATTCTACGTCGGGGTCGGTGTGAGCAAGATCGTCGACGGCTACGACCTCAACGGCACGCCCCATCCGGACAAGGCCGTGAACGGCTTGCAGGCGGCCTCGTTCGTAGGCCCGGCCGGAGTGGGCGCCATGAGCGACAGCCAATACCAGTCGTTCCTCGACGCGGCCTATGCCGACGTCGCGACGCTCAACCTTACCGCGGGGACGATGTACTACCAGAAGTCGTGGACCGCTCTCTCCCTGCTGATGATGACCGGCAACCTGGTGGACTTCACCCACCTGCCGTAGAGGTAGCTACTTCAAGTTCGCGCCCGCGAACTCCCAGTTGACCAGCTTCCAGAAGGCCTCGAGGTAGGCCGGCCGGGCGTTGCGATAGTCGATGTAGTAGGCGTGCTCCCACACATCGACCGTGAGCAGGGGATGCTTTCCGTCCTTGAGGGGCGTGCCGGCGTTGCTGGTCTGTTCGATGGCCACGGAGCCGTCGGCGTTCTTGACCAGCCAGGCCCAGCCCGAACCGAACTGGGTAATGGCGGCATTGGTCAGTTTCTCCTTGAACGCGGCGAACGAGCCGAAGCTCTTCGCGATGGCGTCGGCCAACGCGCCGGAGGGTTCACCGCCGCCCTTGGGCGACAGGCAATTCCAGTAGAAGCTGTGGTTCCACACCTGTGCGGCGTTGTTGAAGATGCCGCCGGAGGCTTTCTTGACGATGCCCTCCAGGGAGAGCTCGGCGAATTCGGTGCCCGCGATCAGCTTGTTGAGGTTGGCGACGTAGGTCGCATGGTGCTTGCCGTAGTGAAACTCGAGAGTCTCGGCAGAGATGTGCGGGGCCAGGGCGTTCTTGGCATAGGGCAGTTCAGGCAGCTTGTGTTCCACGACGGCCTCCAGGTTGGTTGATGTTTAGGTAGATGCCGGCAGAGGCAGGCGCGTTACGATGGATTCAAGCAATTCGCCCATGCGCGCCGCTCCAGCCGTCGCGGCAGCGGTCACGTCTTCGTGTCGAAGCGGCACATCCCGGACGCCCGGCGCCGGATTCGCCACCATCGAAAGTCCCAGCACCGCGAGGCCGGAGTGGCGGGCCGCGATGACCTCGTGGACGGTGGACATACCGACGAGATCCGCGCCGAGCATTCGCAGCATGTGGACCTCGGCCTTGGTCTCGTAGGACGGGCCGGGCATGGAAACGTACACGCCCTCGCGCAGCGGCGTGCCGAAGCGCTCCTTGGCCACGGCCGCGGCGAGTTGGCGCAGGCCGGGCGCGTACGGCTCGCTCATGTCGACGAAGCGCGGCCCCAGACGTTCGTCGTTGGGGCCGACGAGCGGCGACGCCCCGGTCAGGTTGATGTGGTCGCGGATGGCCACGATCTCGCCGACTGCGTGGGACGGATCGAGGCCGCCAGCGAGGTTGGTGACGATCAAGGTCTGCACGCCCAGGGTGGCGGCGACGCGCACGGGGAACGCGATCTCGGACGCCGGATAGCCCTCGTAGGTGTGCACGCGGCCGCAGAAGATGAGGACCTGCTTGTCACCCCAGCGGCCGGACAGCAAGCGCCCGGGATGACCAGCCACCGTGGGCTCGGGAAAGGCGGGCAGGGCGGCGTAGGGGATCGAACGGGCGTCGGCCAGGCGATCGGCCGCGGTGGCCAGGCCCGAACCCAGGATGACCGCGACGTCGGCCGCCTCGGTGTCGAATTGCTGGCCCAGGGCCTCGGCGGCGGCGAGCACGCGGTCGTGGAGGTTCTCGGCGAGTTTCATGGCTTGCGGCGGAGTCTAGCAGCGGGTCTGGGCAATTTCTCGATGGGCTTCTTCGCCCTTTCGAACCTGGGTTTCTTGGGGTGGCGCTGGTAGAGCAGGATGGTGCGGCCCAAGATCTGCGCCACCTTTACGCCCGGCATGGCCGCGAAGCCTTCGGCCAGCTCGAAGCGGGTTTCCGGGCACTCGGTTCCCAGCTTTACCTTGATGAGCTCGTGATCGAGAAGCGCCCCGGCAACCTGCTGGAAGATACCGTCGGTTGCGCCCAGCTTGCCAACCTGAACCACGGGATCGAGGGTGTGACCGGCGGCACGCAGGCGGCGGCGCAGCTCGCTCGATGGCATGAGGGACTTCTTGCGCGGGCTGGTCGGGGCAGGCATGCGCAAGAAAATGCCACAGGTTCGTTGGGTATCCTACGAAAGAACCTTGGCAGGGTTCCTTCCATCTCCCGCGATGCGTCCCGTCGGGCAAAGCCCGTCGGCACGTACGCGCTGATGGCGTGATAACATGACCGCCTCGCGACCGCCGGAATCGGAATCCCGACGTGGACAGAACCTCCTCAGACCGAAATCGCTCCGCCACCCTGCGAACGCGCCACCCCACCGGCAGCGCCCAGGTCGCCCTGCCCCCGGGCGAGATCATTCCGGGAACGCGCTATCGTATCGTCACGCGGGTGGGCGTCGGGGCCATGGGGGCGGTGTACCTGGCGGAGCACGTGGACCTGGAAAAGCGCGTGGCGCTCAAGACGCTGCTCGCGGCCAGCGCTCGCGATCCCAAGGCCATCGAGCAGTTCCGCAAGGAGGCGCGCGCGGCCTCGAAGATCGGCAGTCCCTTCATCTGCGACGTGACCGACTTCGGCGAGCTCCCCGACGGGCAAGTCTTCTACGTGATGGAGTACATCGAGGGTCCGTCCTTGCGCCAGGTGATCGAGGTGGACAAGAACCTGGCCGTCGAGCGCGCGATTTCGATCTTGCGCATGACCTGCAAGGCCCTGGGCGCGGCCCACGACAAGGGCATCATTCATCTCGATGTCAAGCCCGACAACATCATGCTCACGACCAGCGGCCGTCGCGGCGGCATGGTCAAGGTGGTGGATTTCGGCATTGCCGGCCTCATCAGCGCGGAAACGCCGGCGGCAGGCGCCTCGCCCGAGGAGCGCGTCATCGGCACGCCCGACTACCTGGCGCCCGAGCGCATTCGCGGCAAGGGCTACGACCATCGCAGCGACATCTACTCGCTGGGCGCCATGGCCTACGAAATGCTGACCGGATCCTGTCCGTTCTGGGACGAGGATCTGATGACCACCATCACCAAGCACGTCACCGACAAGGCGCAGCCGCTGCGCCAGCGCGCGCCCGAGCTTGCCATCCCGGCCGAGGTCGAGACCGTGGTCTTGCAGATGCTCGAGAAGAATCCGGCGGAGCGACCGCAGAGCATGGCGGTGGTCGAGGCCATGCTCTGCGAGGCGCAGATCGCGGCTCGCGTGCAGACCGAATGGGACGACCTGGCGCTGCCCGAGGTGGACGAGGAGTGGCAGAAGAAGCTCGCCGAGCGCATGCCNNTATACGCCGGTCTACGTCGAGGTCACCAAGACCGACGAGGCGGACAATGTGGCGCCGTGGCTCAGCAGAGCCGGCGCGGCGGCGGCGGCGGAGCACTTCCTCGATCCGGAGGCCGACTCGGCCCTCTACTACATCGAAAAGGCCGAGTCCGAGGCGAGGAAGGTCGGCGCGCGTTCGGGCGGGGCCGCGCACTTGCGCCAGCTTTACGGCAACCAGTTTCGCAGTCTGGGCAACGCGCTGATGGAGGCCAAGCTGAGCGATCTGGCCGTGGTTCGCTTTGCTCAGGCCCTGCGCTTTCTGCCCGGTGACGCCGACCTGCGCGGCAAGCTTGGCCTGGCGGCAGGTGCACGCGCGGCGGGCGAGCGAGAAGCCGAAGCGCCGGGCATGGGCCCGGCGGGAACCCGCCGGCCGGCCGACGAAGGCGCGCGGGCGGCCGCCGACGTATTCGCGGACGCCGCCGCCGGCCGCTTTTCCCAGGCCCGCGCCGCGCTCACCCGCTTGCGCGAACGCGATGCCGACGGACACCACGCGGCCCGCTTGGCGGACGAGTTTCGCAAGCGCGCGCAGGGGCTGTGGAACGCGGGCAAGCATGACGAGGCCCGGCCCTACTACCAGCTCGTGGCCGAGCTCGACCCCAAGGATGTGGTGTCGGCCGACCGCGCGAGCGGCAAGGAAGAGGAGAAGCCCGTGGCCGTCGCTCCGCCGCCCGAGCCGGCGCCGGCAGCGGGGACCGCGAAGGCGGGCAAGAAGAAGCCGGTGACCGCATTCGAGACCCCCGCCGACGAGAAGGAGGAGGCGGCGCCACGGGATCGCGCGGCTTCGGCCAAGGCCGCCGCGGAAGGCGCGAGCGCGCTGGCCCGGGGCGACCTGGTGCGCGCGCAACCCGCCTTCGATCGCGCGGTACGCGCCGATGCCAGCAACCCGGACGCCGTGGCTGGTCTCGCCGAGGTGGCCTTCGAAAACGCGCGCTACACGGAGGCCCTGGATTACGGGCGGCGAGCCGCGCGACTGCAGCCCAAGGTGGCCAAGCACCACATCGTGGTGGGCGATGCCTATTTCAAGCTGCTGCGTTACGACGAGGCACAGGCCGCCTATCGGCGCGCCCTGGCCATCACGCCGAACGACGAAGGTGTCAGGGCGCGCCTCGGCCGGGTGAAGGCGCGGCTAGGCGAGTAAGCAAGCAAGGTTTCACCACGGAGAGCGCAGAGGGCGCAGAGGCCGGAAGGGAATAGGTTTCCGGATCCGGACTCGAACCATCCGAACCGTTCCGTGGGCTCTGAGCCCTTGCCTCTCTTCTCCGCCGTATCTCGGCGCTCTCTGCGCTCTCTGTGGTGAGAAACCCAAAGTCTCTCGACACACGAATTGTTCGCTGCCCTAAAACGCGCCCGAGTAGCCGGCCGCGGCGGTGGCGGGGATGGTACCGGTGCGCGGGGCCAGGTAGAGGAAGAAGCCACCCGTGGTCGCCGCTGCCGCGCCGACGCCTATCATGGCCGCTCCCCACCACTTGGTCGAGCGCACCCAGGGACAGTGGTTGGCGAGGCCCTTTTCGCTGGCCGAGCAGCCGATTTCCTGGTTGTCGAGGCTCATGGTCACGATACCGGCGACGAGCAGCGCCGCGCCCCCCGCCACGGCACTCCAGCCGACGGCGCGATAGGGAAAGGTGGTCGGGACGGCTGCCAGATCCAGGTCCAGAGCCTCGTCGACCCCACTCACCACGGTGAACGAACGTGCCAGGGGGTCATGGCTGGACAGGAAAAGCTGAACGTGATGAGCCCCCCCTGGCAGCTCGGCATCGAGCGGGGTCACGCCGGCCGGGTGGCCGTCCATGAGCACGCTGGCGCCGGCCGGGCGCGAGCGGACGAGCACATGGGCGGGGGCGCGTGACACGGCCTCCAGTCGTTCGCGCAAGGCCGACGCGGCGAGACCCATTTTCTCGCCCGCTTCCTCGGCGCCGCAGGTCTCGCAGCGCTCGCGATTGCTGGCCAGGACGAAGCCGGTGCGGCCGTTGATGATCTCCATGACCATGGTGTAGGTCTTGTTGCTCTCGGCGATGGCCGCGGTGATGAGGTAGCTCGCGTCGAGCGCGCTCGCCATGGCCGGGTAGCAGGTGGCATTTTGACAGGTGGCGAGGGCGGCGTTGGCCCCCGCCAGCCGTTGCTGCACGTCGCTGCCGCGCAGGACCTCGAAGCGGGCCGCCGACAACCCCTGCACCAGGCGCTGCGCGAAGAGATCCTGCAAACCCTCGGGGATCTTGCCCTCGAAGGCCAGGCGCGCGATGGCGACCCGTTGCGCCCCCGAAGCGGCGGGCTGGGCCTGTGCGGCGGGGACCGTGAGCACCGCCACACCCAGGCAGGCGAGAAGAAAACGCGAGAGCGACATGCTCGGTGATTTTACAGAGGATCCGCCGAGCTGGACATCCCTAATGCTACAATCAGGGCTACTTGCGACGGAGAGCTAGCTTGGAGATGAAGCGCTTTTGCCTGGTATCCACCGGATTGTTGCTCGGGTTTCTGTCTGGCTGCCGCGAACGCAACCCGGCCTACATTCAAGACGTTGTTCGCCACGATGCCGCGGGGCAGGCGGACACGGCGGCGGATGTCTCGGGCGACACCAACCTGCCGCCGCCGGACACGGTCATCTTGCCGGCCGACGTGGTGGAGACCGCTCTGGGGCCGGACCTGGGCCCCGACGGCCCCATCCCGCCAATCGATCTGGGCAATCGCGCCGATGCTGGCGGCGCGGACGCACGCGACGCGCGGGACGCACGCGACATCCGCCAGCCGGGCGACGACGTGCCCGATGCGAGCTTCGGTGACGATGGCCCGCGCGAAGCGATCGATGGCGGCCTGCCGGCCGACGTGATCGACGCTCCGGCGCTGCCCTTGGATGGCGGCGTGGACTCGGTAGCGCTCGACACCGCGCCTATCGATCTGGCGCCGCTGTGCCCGGAACACCAGACGCGCGGTTGCTCGACCCCGGGCAACCCGCTCATCGGCGCGTGTCACGCCGGCACGCAGACCTGCACGGGCGGCACCTGGGGTGCTTGCACGGGCGAAGTCTTGCCGGGTAGCGCCGAGCTATGCAATGGCGTCGACGACAACTGCAACGGCATGACCGATGAGGGCTGCGCCGCCGACTGCGTGGTGGTCGCACCGGGCGCAGGCAGCGGCACGCCGGACGGCACGCCCGCGAATCCCTTCGCAACCGTCGCGGATGGCCTGGCCGCCGCGGCCGGGCTCGACGGGGGCGCCCCCGGCCGCGTGTGCGTGGCGGGCGGCGCGACCTGCGCGGACTCGTACACCTACGCCATGGGTGAAACGCTGACGGTGCCGAACGGAGTCCGCGTGCAGGGCAACTACGCCCTGAATGCCTCCGTCCTCAGCTATTGCGGCGTCACCCAGCCGCCCACGACGACGTTGCAATTCACGGCCGCGGGCGCGTCCGTGACATTCGACGACGGTGTCACCGCGCACACCGAGCTCGGTGGTTTCGTCATCGAGCGATTCTCGCAGTCCGTCGTCTCGTCGTCGAGCCTTCCCATCTCCGCGGTGACAATCGCTGGCGGCAAGAACATCTCGCTGAGCGGCATCTTCGTGACCGACGTGCCCGCGGGCGACACCACCTACGGCGTGGACGTGGAGAGCGGCGGCCAGGTCACGATCGTCGGCTCCGCCATCGGTGGCGGCAACGGCAAGGCATCGGCCATCGGCGTCTACGTGAACGGCGGCTCGGTGAATCTGCGCGGCAACTGTGACGGCGTTGCTCAGGGAGTGTGCGCCACCGCCTGCGCCGTTGGCACGCTGGGTATTCGCGGTCGGGCCGGGAGCAGCAGCGGAGATGCCGCGGCGGCCGATTCCTCCGCGGTTTACGTCAACGCTGGCCCCGGCTCGCCCGCGCCGTCGACCATCGTGGGCAACATGCTGTGCGGCGGCTCGGCCAACGCCGGTAGTGGCTCGTTGGGCGCTAACGTGGCCACCCTGCGCTGCGAGGGCGGCGCCGGCGCCACGGTCACGGGCAACGACATCGCCGGCGGCAGCGGGCGTCTGAGCCTGGCGGTCAGCTTGGCAAGCGGCCCCGCAGTGGTCGAGGCCAATGCCATCGCGGCCGGGTGCGGAACCGACGGCGCCTTTGGTGTCTTGCTCGATGGCTCATCCGCGCGCCTGCGGAACAATCGGATCTTCGGCGGCGATTGTGCCACCGCCGTCGCCACGGGCAGTTACTTCGGCCTGCGCGTGGTCCTCACCTCGGGCGTCGGCGAGCCGGATGTGAGCTCGAACGACATCGACCCCTGGGGCGGCAGCGGCGACTGCCAAAGCACCGGCGTGGCCCTCGAGCGTTCGCAGGGGCAGACCGCGCCGGCCGGAATCTTCCGCAACAACATCATCGCCGCGGGCAACTGCCGCACACGCACCGCGATCTCCGAGGGCGCGAATGCCACGGTTCGCATCCTCGAGAACAACGATCTCTATGCCCAGCCCCCCTCGGCGGGCACCGGGGTCGCCACGGTCCTCTTCCACCGCGCTAGCACCGATGCGACGACCATCGACCAGGTCAACGCCCTGGACGGGGCCGCCCGGAACATCTCGGCCAATCCTCGGTTCATGGGCTACCCGAGTGACCTGCACCTTGCCGCGGATTCACCCTGCATCGACCAGGGCACGCCGGAGGGCGCGCCAGCCATCGACGCCGAAGGCAACGCGCGGCCGCAGGGCGCCGGCTTCGACATCGGCGCCTACGAGCTCGTCAGTCCTTAGTTCCTAGCCACCGCCGACGCAGGGCGATCACCCTGGCCCGGGCGTCGGGATCGACGGCAAACGACCACTTGCGCTCGGGATTGCGGGCCAGGCGGACCGTGGCCGTCCGCAGGCGATCCTTGCGGAAGAAGGCGACTTCCGCGCTCTGCCCGGGCGCGTGGTCGGCGAGCCGCTTGCCCACGGTGGCGCCCGTCACGCGCGTCCCGTCGACGGCGATGATCTCGTCGCCGAAGGTGATGCCCGCGCGCCAGGCGGGGGAGACGGGAACGACGTTCTTGACCACCGCTTTTTCGCCATCGCCGTTCGTGGCATAGACCAGCCCGGACCAGGGGAGAAGGCGCTTGGCCTTGACCGCATCGCTGACGTCGCCCGGCGCCTTCGCCTCGACCTTCACGCCGGCGCCGGGCAGAAGCTCGGGCACCGGCAACTCCGCGGTGCCCTCGATGAAGCGGCGAAAGTAGCTCGACAACGAACGGCCGGCGAGAGACTCGGCCGCGCGCCGGATGGCCGCCGCGTCGATGGCGTTTCCCGTGGCGGCGTGGGCGTGCCACAGGCGCGCGAAGAGATCGGGCAGCCCGCGCCGGCCGGCGGTCGCCGAACGAAGCAGAAGATCGAGGACGAGACCGGCCCAGCGTCCCTTGTCGTAGTAGCTGACCATGCGATTGACGTGGTTCTCGGCGGGCTTGTACTGTTTGATCCACGCCTCGTAGGACAGGTCCGAGAGCGATGTGACGCTACGGCCGGGCCGCGCCCGGTAGCGGGTCCAGTTTTCGGCAAGATCCTTCAGG
This sequence comes from Myxococcales bacterium, assembly GCA_003136095.1. Taxonomy (GTDB): domain Bacteria; phylum Myxococcota_A; class Polyangia; order Fen-1088; family Fen-1088; genus Fen-1118. The sequence continues at coordinate 10,414 of PNBO01000044.1, read as the reverse complement.
TAGCGTTCGGTCGTGATCAGACCGGCGCGCAGGAGGACGAGTCCTTGCATGTACTCGGTGAAGCCCTCGTGAAACCACAGGAGCCGCGTGTAGTTCTCCTTGCCGTAGTCGAAGGGGCCGAGAGCGCGGTCGTGGATGCGCTTGACGTTCCAGGCGTGGAAGAACTCGTGCGCGGCCAACTCGGCGAAGCTCTGGTAGCTCTTCTCGTCCTCGAAGGAATTCCCGGCGATGTCCAGGGTGCACGAGTTCGCGTGCTCGAGCCCGCCGCCGCGGGTGGGCAGGGCGTGGATGATGAAGAGGTATCGCTGGAAGGGAAACCCGCCGAACATCGCGCGGGTGGTTTGCACGATGGCGCGCAAAGTGGCGAGCATGCGTTTACGATCGACGTTGCTCGGGCCCTGGAGCGCGACCTCGAAACGCGTGCCGCCGGCGCGGAAGGCGTGCAGCTCGTGGACGCCGATCTCGACGGGCGAATCCACCAACTCGTCGTAGTTCTCCGCGCGAAAGCTGCTTGGCTGCCCGCGCCGGGAGGGCAGGGCGGTGCTGATGCGCCAGCCGGATGGCGGCTCGACGTCGAGCCGGCACGGGCGATCGGCCTCGCCATCGACGAGGAAGAACAGGCTGGTGCCGTTCCAGAAGGCGTGGCTGTCGTCGAGGAACGAGGTGCGCACGCTGGCCTCGAAGGCGAAGACGCGGTAACGAACCGTCGCCGCGCGGCCGCCCGTCTGCAAACGCCAGCGCGCCTTGTCCAGGCGTTCGAGGGGCAGGTGCCGCGAGCCCGCAACCGCCTCGAGGTCGTAGACATGCCGTGAAAAGTCGCGCACCAGGTAGCTGCCAGGTGCCCACACCGGGAAGACGAGGTCCAGGGCGCGCCTCTCGGGCAGCGCGGGGATCTCCAGGGTGACGTGGAGATCATGGCTCTGCGGCTCGGGCATGGCCACGCGGTAGCGGATGGGCGCCTGGGGCATGCGCCTACCTTATCCGGTCCCGGAGGATTGTGGGCGCTTCGCGGCGGCTTGCAGCCACACCAGGATTGACGGCCCTCGGTTGGGGCCGCATTCCGCCCCGGATACTCCAGTCGCAGTGATGAGTTCCAAGGCGGCATGGCGGCCACGGAAAACTCGGTCGTGGTGCTCGGCGAGAGGGCCCTGGAGCGTCGCGCGCTTGGCGATGGGAAGGTACTCGCTTCCTAGCGGATACATCGTAGGCGGCTTCGCTCTCGATTGCACCCAGCACGTCGAGCGGCCCGAGATCGGTCATGAACCGTGAGTGGCCTGATCCAAGCAGCGCGGCGCGGCTGGGTGGCAAGGGTGGTTCCGGTCGGCCACGGTATCGCGCGCCGACGCCGGCCAGGAAGGTCAGCAGCTGATCGACGTTGCTCGGGGACCTGCGGTGGACGATGTCCACGTCGAATGTCGTGATGGGCGCGCCCTGTACCACGGCCGCGAGGCCGCCTACCAGGACGAATTCAATGTCCGTCGCCAGCAGGCGCTCCAGAAGCGTGGACAGCTCAGCGCTTTCTGCCATCGCGTCCAGGATGCGTCGCTGTGACCCCCTGTCCCAGCAGCAAGATGCTACGTACCATTCGATCGTTCTGTCGGAGTCGATCCTCGGGGCTGAGAGCCAGCATCGCGTCGACCAGGGTTTCGTCGACCAGGGCACAAGCCGAAGCGTCGCTGTCTTGATCGCCTGGCTCGCTCATTTCGCGGCACTATGGCACCCGCGTCAGGCGATGGTCTGTGGCGGCGGCGTGGCGCCCTTCTTGCCGCGATCGTGGTCGCCTTCTTCCGAGGGCAGGGGCAGAAACACGCGGAAGACGGCGCCGCCATCGGGACCGTCGCCGACTTCCATCCAGCCGTCATGGTCCTTGACGATGCCGTGGCTGACGGGTAGGCCGAGGCCGCTGCCCTCGCCCTTCTTCTTGGTCGTGAAGAAGGCGTCGAAGATGCGCGCGCGGTCGGCCTGGGGCACGCCGGGCCCGGTGTCGGCGAAAGCCATCATCAGATAGGGCGAGGGCGGCGCGAGATCCAGGCCCTCCTTGCGGCGGATCACGTACTCGATGGCGATGGCCAGCTTGCCCCCGCTGGGCATGGCCTGGATGGCGTTCATGATGAGGTTCATGCACACCTGCTGGATCTCGTCCGCGTCGCCGGGGATGGGGCGGAGCTCCGGCTCGCACGTCAGCGTCACCTCGACGTTGTGTTGCTTGAGGTTCTCCTCGATGAACTCCAGCGTTTCGCGCACGGTTTTCTCCACATCCACCTCACTCGCGGTGTGCCGGCTCTTGCGGGAGTAGTCGAGGACCTGGCTGATGATCTTGGTGATGCGGTCGACCTGGGTCGAGATGATCTCCGCGTTCTTCTCCACCTCCGCCGGCTCGCTCGCCCGCCGGCCCAGCGAGCGCGCGCGGCCGCCGATCACGTTGAGCGGCGTGCCCACCTCGTGCGCGATCTCGGCGGCCATCTGGCCGATGGTCGCCAGCTTCTCGGCGTGGCGCAGGTGCGCCTCGGTGGCGACGCGGGCCGCGGTGGCGCGCGCCTCTTTCTCGCGCGCGTCGCGCAGGTAGTTCATCATGGCGTTGAAGCGGCCGGCCAGGCTGCCGACCTCGTCGTCGCGCTCGGGCAGCACCGCGCGCGACAGGTCGCCCTTGGATACGCCGTCGATGGCCTCGACCAGCCGGCGCAGAGGGGTCGCCACCCGGCGCATGAGCATGACGTAGATCGCGAAGGCGAAGGTCACGACGAAGACGAGCAGCAGGGGCGCCAGGCGACGCGTCGAGGCCAGCACCTCCCGGCCGATGAATTCGCCGTCGCGCACGAGCCCCAGGAACGCCACCACCTGCCGCCGGGCTTCGCCGGGGGCCGCGTTGTGCAGCGGAATCGCCATGGCGTAGAAGGGCGGGATCCCCTTGAGTTCGAAGAGCCGCCCGACGGGGGCGTCGAGCTTGGTGGCCTCATCGACCAGGCCGGCCCACGAGTTGTTGGGCCGCTGCGCGCCCCAGGCCACGGCTTCCAGGCGAAAGGCTCCGCCCTTGCTGGCCAGGGCGACCACCCGCGCCTTGAGCGCCTCGCGCGCCCGCTCCGCCGGCAGCGGCTCCATGCCGGTCGTGATGGCATCGGCGAGAGCGTGCGCCTCGCGGTCCATGTCAGCGAGCTGATCAGAGTGCAGCACGAGCAACACAGCCCCCACCGCGGCCGCGAGGACGGCGGCCATGAGCAACGTGGCGATGATGGCGACGCGGGGACCGAGCTTCATATGCGGGCCCAAGTATAGTACGGTCGCCTAGTCACCATGGAGGTGTCCAAATGCGTCGAAACATCCTCGTCACCACGTTCTGTATTCTCGCAGCATCTCTGATCGCGTCTTCCGCTCTTGCGCAGGCGCAACCCAACACGGCTACCGCGACCGTCACCAGCGCCAGCTCTGGCCACGGCCGCGGTATTGGCGTTGGCGCCGTGACCATGCTCAACGGCACGAGCGGTGCGTTGTTCACCTGGGGTAGCGCCGGCGGCGGTCTCCACGTCGATGGCATCTTCGGCCTGCATCACTACCGAGATGGCAACGGCAACTACACCACCAGTTTCGGGGTAGGGGGCCGATTCTGGTACCATGTGCACGCCTCTTCCTTCGCGGATTTTTCCCTCGGTGGTGGGCTGGGCCTGACCTCCTGGACGAACAATCCCGGCAACCCGGGGTCGGACTCGCGGCTCGACGTTTCCATCGAGGTCGGGGGGCAGATCCGTGCCTTCATCGTGCCCAACGTGGCGTTGATCGCCGATCTGGGCTTCGGCGCCAACTTTGGCAACGACGACAACATCATCATCGGCGGTCATAGCGTCACGGGCGGGGGCGAGCCGGAGGGACCTGCCAACCAATTCGTCCTGGGTACCCTGGGCATCGCCTATTTCTTCGAGTAGACCCTACTCGAAGAAATGAAGCACGAACGCAGCGCCGAAGAACCGAATTTCGTGGTCGTCCGCGGCGCGCGGGAACACAACCTGCACATCGACGAGCTGGCCATCCCCAAGCGCCAGTTCGTTGTGTTTACCGGGGTTTCCGGCTCGGGCAAGTCCTCGCTGGCCTTCGACACGCTCTACGCCGAGGGGCAGCGGCGCTACGTCGAGTCGCTCTCGTCGTACGCGCGCCAGTTCCTGGGCCAGCTCGAAAAGCCCAAGTACGAGCATATTCGCGGTCTTTCGCCGACCATCGCCATCGAGCAGAAATCGGCGTCGTCGAACCCGCGTTCGACGGTCGGCACGGTGACGGAGATCTATGACTACCTGCGCGTGCTTTACGCGCGGGCGGGCGAGCAGCGCTGCCACCTGTGTGGCGGCGAGGTCGCGGCGCGCTCGGCCGGGGAAATCGTGGGCGAGTTGCTTACGCTGCCGCCCAAGACCAAGGTGACCTTGCTGGCGCCCAAGGCGGACAACCGCAAGGGCGAGTTCCGCGAGGTCTTCGAGGAAGCGCGCCAGGCGGGGTTCGCGCGCGTGCGGGTCAACGGGGTGGTGCGCCGGCTCGACGAGGTCACGGCGCTCGACAAGAAGAAGAAACACACGGTACAGCTCGTCGTCGACCGTGTGACCCTGGATCGCGCGGATCGAGCGCGCCTGTCCGATTCCATCGAAACCGCCCTGCGCGCGGGCGAGGGCACCCTGCTCGTCGCGGTCGAGGGTGAGGAGCGGGAGCGGGCCTACAGCGAGCAGCGCGCCTGTCCGAGCTGCGGGGTGGGCCTGCCCGAGCTTTCTCCGCAATCGTTCTCCTTCAACAGCCCGCTCGGCATGTGCGTCGATTGCAACGGCCTGGGTTCCAAGCTGGAGGTCGATCCCGATCTGGTGGTGCCTAACGGCGACCTCTCGATTTCCGAGGGCGCCATCGAGCCGTGGGGCGAACGCTTCGCGCGCGAGGAGGGCTGGACCACGCGCATCGCCGCGGCCCTGGAGCGCGACATGGGCGTGCCCCTGAAGAAGCCGTGGAAGCAGCTCACTCCGCGCCAGCGCGAGATCGTGCTCTACGGCACGGGCGAGCGAAGGGTGCAGGTAAGCTGGACGGGCCGGCACGGCGGCGGCTCGTGGGCCATGCGCTTCGAGGGGGTGGCCAACAACATCAAGCGCCGCTGGCACGACACCCATTCCGAGATGATGCGGCATTGGCTGGGCAAGTACTTCCGCGAGCAGCTCTGCCGCGCCTGCAAGGGCAAGCGCTTGCGGCCCGAGTCGCGGTCGGTGTTCCTGGCGGGAATGAGCATCGTCGACGTCACGTCTTTGACCGTCGCCGAGGCGGAGAAGCACTTCGCCGGCCTGCCGCTCCACGGCGCGCGCGCGCAGATCGCGGCCGAGATCCTCAAGGAGGTGCGTACCCGGCTCGGATTCCTGCTCAACGTCGGCCTGGACTACCTGACCCTCGATCGCGTGGCCGGGTCGCTGTCCGGCGGGGAAGCCCAGCGCATCCGGCTGGCCTCCCAGCTTGGCTCGGAGCTTTCCGGGGTGATGTACGTGCTCGACGAGCCNNAACCTGCGCCTCATCGCGACGCTGCGGCGGCTGCGCGACCTTGGCAACAGCGTGATCGTGGTCGAACATGACAAGGAAACCATCGAGTCGGCCGACTACGTCGTCGATTTCGGGCCCGGGGCCGGGCGGCAAGGCGGGCATGTGGTCGCGCTGGGCACGCCGGACGAGATCGAGGCGAACGTGGGTTCGCTCACGGGACGGTACCTCGCGGGAACGGAGCGCATCGAGGTGCCCGCCGCCCGGCGCCAGCCCAAGGGTTTTCTCACCCTGCGTGGGGCGCGCGAGCACAACCTGCGCAACATCGACGTCGAGTTCCCGCTCGGCGTGCTGCTCGCCATCACCGGGGTCTCCGGGGCGGGCAAGTCGTCGCTCATCAACGGCATTCTGCACCCGGCGTTGCGGCGCAAATTCTTCGGCGGCTTCGAGCCGGTCGGCCAGTTCAGCAAGCTGGAAGGTACGCAGCAGATCGACAAGGTGGTGGACATCGACCAGAAGCCCATCGGCCGTACCCCGCGTTCGAACCCGGCGACCTACACCAAGGCCTTCGACCACATCCGCGAGCTGTACGCCGAATCCCCGGAGGCCAAGGCGTTCGGTTTCAAGCCCGGGCGTTTCTCCTTCAACGTGAAAGGCGGCCGTTGCGAGGCCTGCGAGGGCGATGGCAGCAAGACCGTCGAGATGCACTTTCTGGCCGACGTGCACGTCACTTGCGAGGTGTGCCGCGGTCGGCGCTACAACGACGCCACCCTGCGCGTGAAGTGGAAAGGTCTCGATATCGCCCAGTTGCTCGAGACCAGCGTGGCCGAGGCGCTGTCGCTCTTCGAGAACCACCGCCAGCTTTCGCACATCCTGCGCACCCTCGACGACGTGGGCCTCGGCTACATCGCCCTCGGCCAGTCTGCGACGACGCTGTCGGGCGGCGAAGCCCAGCGCGTGAAGCTCTCGCGCGAGCTCGCCAAGCGCGACACCGGCCGCACCCTCTACCTGCTCGACGAGCCCACGACCGGCTTGCACTTCGACGACGTCCGCCGCCTCCTCGCCGTGCTCGATCGCCTGGTCGCGGCCGGCAACACCGTGCTGGTCATCGAGCACAATCTCGACGTCATCAAGACCGCGGACTACGTCATCGACCTCGGCCCCGAGGGCGGCGATGCTGGCGGCGAGGTCATCGCGGCCGGCACGCCCGAGGAGGTGGCCGCCAACCCGCGCTCCTACACCGGCCAGTTCCTCGCCGATCTGTTGGGCACTCGCCGTGCGGTCTCGCGGCGCGCGGGATAAAATGAGCCGGGGAGCTGTCCATGCGGGAAGGAGAGACCTCGACCTCTGCCGGCCAACGCGACGTTTGGGCCATGAACCGGTGACGTCCGGCACCAGCCCAGTGCCTCTGGATCGGACGCGATCAGGCTGAACGGCGGTCTATGCCGAGCTCGGCATAAGCTGCACAATTGCCCGATCGTCTCCCGGTTCGTCGAACATGCGCCTCTCGACAACGTTGACCATCCTGCCGCGCGCAAGTATCTGGAAATGCATCACACACCCACTGCGCCTGGTCCTTGACGTGATCGAGCGATGGGCGTTACGATATGTGCCGGCCGAAGTTTTCGGGGCTGCGAAGCCAGAATCGCAGGGTAACCATAGTGGTCGTGACACCAAAGAACTAGGAGAATTAGCATGGGCAAACAGAAGGCTTGGTCTACGTCCGTTTTCGTATGGCTCTTCGGCCTTGCGAGTTCTTTCGCCGCTTGCGGCGGAGGCTCCAGCACCAATCCCGGAGGCAACGGTGGCACGGGCGGAACGTCAACCCTGCCTGCCGGCACCGGTATTTGTGCCGACACGTGTACGAAGGACTGCAACCAAGACCAGGATTGCGACATGACCAGGGGCGAGATGTGCTGCAACCTCGCGCCGGCAGGAAAAACCTGCCTCCTCGCGGCTGAATGTCCCAGACAATGCAGCTCGGACTCTCAGTGCGACACGGCCAATGGTCAAGCTTGTGGCCGTCTCAGTCTCGCGGTCTCTCAGCAATACTGTGCCGATGCAAGCAGCGGCATTCGGACGTGCAGCAGCGATAGTAATTGTTCGAGCGGTTATGTGTGCTGCGGCATCTACAACCAGCCCATCTGCTTGCCCCCGTCGCAGTGCCCCAAGGCCTGCTCTGACAGCAGCGCATGCAACACGACGACTGGGGAGATCTGCTGCACGTCGGTCCGCAGTATCGAATCCAACCTGGGTGTCGATGGTTTGTGTCTGAATCCAAGCTATGCAAGCTGCCCCAAGACCTGCTCCACTTCGGCGGACTGCAATTCATCTTCCGGGTTGCTCTGCTGCAACGGGCTCTGCGCTTCGACATGTGAGAAAACCTGCACGCAAAGCAGTGATTGCACGGGCCAACTCTGCTGCAAGTCGGCGTTGACCAAGATCGATTCGCTGAGCACGCACGTGTTTACGGTTGGACCAACCTGTAAGGGAACGCCCTATTCCTGCTCAACATGCGCCTCCTACGGGTCGTGCACCACTTGCCCTGGCTGTAGCTACCCGTCGGGAGGAACCTGCAGCGGGACGGCCTACTCGTGTTCGTCGTGCGCCTCCTACAATGGTTGCAGCAATTGTCCTGGCTGCACATCTACGGGGACAAGCGGCTGCAGCGGAACGGCCTACTCGTGCGAATCGTGCGCATCCTACGAGGGTTCGTGCAGTTACTGCCCCGGTTGCACGACCAGCACGACCGGCAGCTGCACCAGCGGGACGTATACGTATACGTGCTCAGACCTCAGTAGCTACAGTTCCTATTGTACGTCCGCCGGCTGTAGCTACAACTCGAGCACAAGTTCGTGTACTGGTACGCCCGTCCCCTGCTCCTCCCTGACATCCTCCACCGCCTGCGGGAACAATCTCCTTTGTACCTGGTCAGGCAGTTGCACGGGCACGCCAACCCCCTGTGCGAGCATCACCTCGTCGACAACCTGCTACGACAACCCTGGTTGCACCTACTCTTCCTCTGGGACTTGTACGGGCACGCCGACGCCTTGCTCGAGCCTCAGCTCCACCACGTGTGATCAGAATCCTGGTTGCTACTACTCCTCTTCCACTTGCACGGGCACCCCCACCGCGTGCAACCAGCTATCCACGACCACCTGCTCCTCGAATCCAGGCTGCTATCTCGGCATGTAGGTAGCAGCGGCGAAGGGTGCCGTCGGACAATGCCCGGCGGCATGCGGCCATCATCGACGCTTCGTCATCAAGCCGGCGGACTACGTCATCGACCTCGGCCCCGAGGGCGGCGCCGCTGGCGGCGAGGTCATCGCGGCCGGCACGCCCGACGACTTCTCCGATGACTCGTACTGGATCGGGGGCCAGCGTGCCTCGTTCAGCCTCGGTGGCGCCGAGGTGCCGCAGGAATTCGCGGCTTTCACCTCCGGCTGTCGCGCCAACCCCCAACTTGGCTTCGTGCAACTGGCGCGCGCCAGCGAGGTCGGGAAGGGCACTGGCATTCACTACCTGGTCTTCGTGCCCGAGTGCTCCGGCGCGGGCTACGTCGCGCTGTCGATCTCCGAAAACGTCCTGTCGACGGGGCAACACGCGTCCCTGGATCTGCTGGGTCAGGAGTGACGGCGCGGCCATTCGCGCGTGCGCAGGAGAAGACCCAGACCCACGACGGCCAGAAGGGCGAGACCAGAACCGTGGCCGCGGCCACCCAAGTTGCAGTTGCAGCTCTTTGCGCTGCCGCCGCTGGGACGCGAGCCACCGCCGTCGCCGTCGCCGCCGATCGCCAAGCCGCCATAGAAACTGATGGCGCCGGTGTCCGCTCCGTGGGCGGCCCAGCCGCGGCGGTCCCAGGCGACCAGGGCCAGCAGGTGCGCCGCGTACATGCCCTTACCGTCGTCGGGGCCATCCGGTCGGGTCCAGGTCAGGCCCGGGAGCAGCACGGACTTGATGGTGGCATCGTCCTGGTCGGCGACGCCGAGGGCGGCCGCGCAAGCCATTCGTGCGAAGAAGTTGCCGGTCTTGACTCCGACCGTGACCTCGGCCCGGTAGTCGGTCCGGTCGGCACGGTTTCCCATCACGTAGAGTGCCGCCTTGGCCATCAGCCCCAGATCGTCGCCCGCGTCGGCCAGCGAGCGAAGGAAGGCGCGCGCCACCGCGTCTTCTCCCAGGTAGCCAAGCATGAACAGGGCATAGCCGGCGAAGCCCAGATCGCCGTCGTTGACGCCACACTGGAGGCGCGCGCGCAACACGGGTAGGCGCGGCCCTAGGGCCGACTTGCGCGCGGCCAGCTCGCCCGCGGCCCACAATCGGGCATAGGCGTATTTCTCTCCCGTGCCCGCGGCCGGTCGGCGGCTGGGGCAAGTGGTCCTGGCGGTGTCCGGGCAGTTGCTCGGCCTGACCCCGCCCGCCCCGATGTTCCAGGAGCCGCGGCCCGCGCAGTAGAGTTGCAGCAAGCTGTCGAGCCCCTTGTCGACATCCTCGAAATCCGCCATGGCCTCGTATTGCAGCGATAACCCTTGCGGCAGGTCGAAGATGCAGCCCGGCGGGCTCTGGGGCTTGTCCAGGCCGGGCAGGGGCGGCGTCGGGTACAGCGTGCCGTCGGTCTTCACGAGCATGACCGCGTTCGCGCCCTTCGTCGGGTAACACCTGCCCTGGTCTTGGCCGGGATTGCCGAACGACACCGAGAAGGTGATGTCCTCGGCCTTGATGTCGCCACCGCCGGGCCTGGCAACCGCCAGCAGGTAGCTGGCCTTCTCGCCCGGCAGCAGCACGTTGGCGACGGTCTGGCTCTGTCGTGCAGCGATCAGCGTGGTCACCGCGGTGGCGCCGATGCGGGCGGTCAGGACGAAGTTGGGCAGCGGGTAGCCCATGTTGTTCTGAACGGAGATGCCCAAGGTGGCCCTGCCCGCGGCGGGAACCG
>PNBO01000016.1 GCA_003136095.1 Myxococcales bacterium | reverse complement strand
AACCTCTTCGCCTTCGGCATCGGCAGCTCGGTCAACCGCGGCCTCATCGAGGGCATGGCCCGCGCCGGCCTGGGCGAGCCTTTCGTGGTCCTGGGCCCGCAGAAAGCGGCGGAGCAAGCCGAGAAGCTGCGCAAGATGATCGACCGCCCGCTCTTGACCGACATCGANNGGCGCCTACGAAGTCGCGCCGGAGAAGATCCCCGACCTGCTCGCCGAGCGCCCGCTGCTCATCTACGGCAAGTACCGTGGCGAGCGACCCACGCGCATCGAGATTAGCGGCCGCACCGGGCGCGGCGCCTGGCACCATGCCATCGATCTGCGGCCCGCCGACGCGCGCCCGCAGAATCTGGCCCTGCGCGCGCTGTGGGCGCGCAAGTGGGTCGAGGTTCTCGAGGACGAGCTGCACATGGGTGGCGGCAAGCCCGTCGAAAATGCCATCACCGACCTCGGCCTCTTCTACAACCTGCTTACGCCGTTCACCTCGTTCGTGGCCGTCGATTCGGAGGTGGTGAACAAGACGGGCAAGTCGGACACGGTTCGCCAGCCGCTGCCCATGCCCGCGGGCGTGTCCAACTACGCGGTCGCCGAATCGCAGGCCATGATGGCCGGAGCGCCCATGCCCGCCCCGGCCCCCTCCCGCCACATGATGTCCAAGGTCACCTCGAAGCCGATCGCCCGCGCGCCCATGTCACCCGAGCCGCTGGCCGCGCCCGCGGAGATGTCGTTGACGAGCGACGACGAGTTGTCCGGCGGGCTGGCTGGAATTGGCACCGGTGCGGCAGCGCAGAAAGGAGCGAGTGGGGGTGAAGGTAAGATGGGCAAGAAGGAAGCCTCCGACGCAAAGGCCAAGGACAAGGCGACTTCCTGCACGGTGAACGTGAAGATCGACAAGGCCGACAATGCTGGCGATACGCAGGCCCTACGCGCCCTCGTCGAGCGCACCGCGCGCGCCGTGGCCTGCACCGCGACCGGCCCGATCCAACTGCGCATCACCCTCGATGGCGCGGGCAAGATCGCCAAGGTCGAGGTCGTGTCCGGCGTCCGCAAGCTCGGCGAGGCCATCGGCCGCAAGCTGACCGGCGCCACCTCCGCCACGCGCGCCACCGGCGGAGACAAGGCCACGGTCGAGGTCACCATCACGGTCGGAAGCACGTAACACTGTCGCAATCACCTAGACAGGCGAGCTATGCATGCCCGCCTGTCTTGCTATCTGTGCACCGGCGGCTCGTCGTGGAGTAGCCGCTCCCGCGGCCGGCAAACCGAGTCCATCTTCGTCACCATCGTCGGAAAAGCAGGGGCGCGGGTGGCGACTTGGCGAAGGACCACGGTGGCGAACGAAGCGCGCACACGCCGATTTCCGTGGTTCGCGGACGCTCTTGGGACTTGCCCCCACGACCGTGCGCGCAGCATGGGGGCAATTCGAGGTTCGAGAGCGATGCGTGAATTGTCCCTGCGGTTGTATGATATTCCCCTATCGTGATCACCTTCCCTCGTTGGCAGGAGGACGTCATGCGAAAAATCTGCGCGCTCATCGCTGGGCTGGTGGCCGTGGCGGCATTCTCGGCCGCGGCGCAGGCGCGGACCGTGGAGTTCGTCTCGCAGCATCCGGTACCGCACAAGTTCGGCGGCGGTTTCTGCTACATCGACGTGCCACACGTTCATAACTATGGACCCGAGGATCCACGCATGTACCGTGAGGCGAACGGCCAGCATTACTTCGTCGGCGACCCCGCTCCCTTCGCCTACGACGGCCCGCGCTATTCGTACTACGGCGCTCACCCGGTGGCCGAGGCCGAGGTTCGCTTCGGCCATCCGGTCTACTGCTACATCAAGGGCCCGCACTACCACTGGTACCAGCCGCCGCCGCAGGCCCAATTTCAGTTGACCGGAGGCGCCTATTGGTACGTGGGCAACTTCCCGCCCGCGTACTACGACGAGCGGCCCCGCTACGCCGCCATCAACGAGGCCTACGCACCGATGCCCTACGCGCGGCCGGTGGTCGATGTTGCCGTGGCGCCTCCGATGGTGCGCGCCGAGATCTCATTCGGCGGCCCGGGTTGGGCCGCCAGAGCCGTGGTGGGTGGGCCGCCGGTGCCCTTCGTGCCACCCCCGCCGCTGCCGGGACCGCCCGTGCAGATCGGCGTCGGCATCAACCTCGGCGGGCCGCCCGCGGTCGTCGAGCGCCGTGAGGTGTACGACGGCCGGTACCGCCACGATCATGGCCGGCACGAGGGTTGGCGAGAGCATCCCCGCTTCGAGGAGCGGCACGGCCATCCGGCCCGCTTCATCGCCGGCCCCGCACCGGTGAGAGAGCCTTTGCTTCAGCGTGGCAGGGCCCCTGCCCCCATGTCCCGGGCCGCGCCCGCCCCGCGCTCCGCGCCCCGTCCGGCCCAAGCGCCGATTCAGCGGGCGGCCCCGGCTCCCCGGCTGCAACCGGCTGCACCCACCACGGGTCGCAGCGACAACCGCCAGAACCGCCCGCACTAGAGGCAAGTCCCATGATGAGACGCACACTCCCCGCCCTTGCCCTGACCCTGCTTCTCACGACATTTCCGGCCTGCCGCAAGGACAAGGCCGCGACGGCGTCCAGCGCGCACGTTCCGGGCACCCCCCACACCGACGAAGTCCTCAATGCCTGGCGCACCGCTGGCCTGGCGCCCGAGGG
>PNBO01000025.1:3277-3684 GCA_003136095.1 Myxococcales bacterium | reverse complement strand
TTCATGGGCGAATCCTTCTATGCAATTGCCCCCCAATACATTGAGACGCGGGTAGAGTCGGACGCCCAAGCGGCGGGCTCGCTCGCTTCGGGCGCCAAGTACCGCAACGTGGCCGTCAGCGGGCAGACGATGAATTACGTTTTGACGACGGAATGGCCCGCGGCCACCCAGGGTGGTACGGTCAAGAACGTCATCATGGATGGCGGTGGTATCGATGCTATGTCGTCAGATTGCGCGTCGTGTCCGGGCGATTTAACGACTTTGCTCGGCAAGATGGCTACCGAAGGAGTGACGGATGTCATCTACACGCGCTACCCGGAACCGGGAAGCCCGCCCGGCTCAAACACCACATTGAAGGGGCACCTCGACAACCTAATGCCGAAAATGCAAACGGTGTGCCAAGGCAG
>PNBO01000025.1:2869-3265 GCA_003136095.1 Myxococcales bacterium | reverse complement strand
ATGATCGCACTGGGAACCCTGGAAAAGGGTTCCCAGTACCTCCCACGATGGGCTTCGGCTGGCGAAGCTAGCCTGCGCCCGAAGGCCAATTTCGGGCCGGCGGTGCCGACCAGATACGCCGATGAGAGAGCCTACGCCAACTCCAGCCGGAGCGGCCGGCCCCCGCCAGCCGCTCCGGCTCAAGAGACAGGCTCGTCGGGTTGGCCCTTCACCATCACCGCCGCCACGCGGGCTCTCAGCTCGGGCTTATGGGTGCCGCGCCGGGGGTGTCAGAGACCTTTGGGCGGGATCAACCGTGCTTCGAGGACCACTTTGCGGAATACTCTAACTGGAAATCGAGATACTCTGGCCCGCAGCGAGGATCACATTGATGAGAGCGGCGAATTTGGCAAAAAC
>PNBO01000025.1:0-2777 GCA_003136095.1 Myxococcales bacterium | reverse complement strand
TTGACGGAACATGGTCGTATTTGGGCCCCTCGGACATGCCACATTCGCTCGAAATCAGCAATGGAGCGATGGTGTATGCTGATGAAGCTGGGCAGTGGACATCAAACTGGACCATCACGGAATACGATAACGGACTTCACCATTTTCAAGTTGTCTTTGAGTCTGGAACCGGGACGTATCTTCCGGTCGGACAGAATATGAGCGGAAGCTACGTCTTGAATAGTCCGATTCTGACGGTGCAGTTGGCGAACGGTCTAGGATCGTATCCGCCGGTGCAGAGCCCCGGTGCCTGCACCGAGGGGAGTACGTTCATACCTGACTGCAGGCTATACGTGAAACAGAACTGAAGGAGGTCGCGAAGCGATCTAAGTCGCCGCTCAAAGATAACTCTAGCAGTTGCGCGGCCGATTCATCCCGGCTGGCTGCGTTGCTCCTCNNACGAGTTATCTTTTCGCGGCTCCTAAGGGTTTCTGGCGGCGCTGGAGAGGAGGGAGCGATCTCGATGGAAGGCGGGAATTCGATCGCGGTGAGCGCGATCGTTCGGGTCGCTCATCGCCCGAGCTTCCAAGTACCTGGTGCATCTTTAGGCCGCGGTACCCACGATCGTCGAGGCGCATGTTGCCCCGATCGTCCACGCTGCTCAGAACACATAGACGGTCTGGGCCATGCCACGGAGGTTGTGGGGCTTGTTGATGCCGTCTAGATACTCGACCTGGGTGTACTGCCCGGAGATCCCGAGCCGCAGCGCCGGGGTGACGTCCCAGAAGAGGTTGGCGTCCACGTAGCGACTGGTGTCGGCAGTCGTTCCCAGCAACTCCACGTCGGCACCGCCCCTAGGATAGAGCTTCCACAGGTTGTCCGAATGCGATTGGGTGTAGTTCGCGGCGAAGAGGAAGCGCCCGGAGGGCGGCAGGTAGTACTGCAAACCAACACGGAAGGCCGTCCAGTTGATGGTATGGACGACGTTATCCCGATCATAGGTGACGAGTGAGCTGTCGATGTTCGGTTCGTAGATCGGTGCCGGGGTGGCCTGCTGGGGATTGAGCAGGGGCGGGAATTGCGCGCCGCCACCCGAGGTGATGAGATCGGCAATACCAGTGCCCCGCACGAAGGAGCCGGTGAGCGTGAGGCGGTTGCTGCGATCTCCCTCGCTGGCGGCGGGAATGACCGGGAGGAGAGCGTCAACTGCCATGCCCCAGCCCGTGGCCCTGTTCGAGTCGTGTGTCGGCGGCGGCGCGAAGGCGTTCACATTGAANNTTGATGCGCAATCCAGCGCTGCCGTCGGGGATTTGCGAATCGCGCTGCGCGGGGCGACCCGCGGAAACGGCAATGTCCACGCCGAGCGCGCCATCGGCATTGAAACCGTGCGAAAGGCGTAGCTGCGGGTTGCGCGAGAACAACTGATTGGGCAGGCCGAGGAACTCGAGCGAACAGGGGGAGGAGAAGTTCTGCCAGCCGAAGAGATCGTAGGTTTGCCCCAAGAGAACGTCGACATAGGGGGTCGCCAACTTCACGTAGGCATGGCGGACGCGATACGTGGGGCTATCGAAATAGGTATTCTCGGACGTGGTGGGAGGACTGTCCTGATGGCCGAAGAAGTCGGCCTCGAGAACCGCGGTCGGCTTCACCCCTCCAACCACCGGGGACTCGAATGCGAAGCCCAGCCGGCTGTTGCGCATCGAAAACTGGCTGCGGCTGTGGTTACCGTCGTAGGTGTCCTTGCGGGCGACTATGGACGAGCCCATGGCATCGTCATAGCTACGGGTCGTATCGTAGATGTAATCGGCCTCCACGAAACCATAGAACGTCAGCTTGAATTGCCGAGCGCCCTCGCCCACGACGAGCGCGAGCGGCGGGCGAGCAAACCAAGAAGCCGGCGCAGTTTCCGCGGGTGCCGGCACGGGAGTTGGAGGTGCTGGCGTTGTCGCCGGTGGCGCCGCAGTGGTAGCGGCTGGTGGCGGTGCGGTGCTGGGCGCCTCGACAGGTGCCGCCGCCGGTGCGATGGCGTCTTCTGCCGGGTTCTTGTCCGAAGGCTCATCTGCACGCGCGAGGCCAGCGCCCCCCGCGAGAATGAGCGCTGCTGCGATGAGGGTTGGTGCCTTCGTCGCACCGTACGACAATCGATCCTTCATGGGCCAAGACCTTCCAGGGTGAAAGCGGTAGGGGAGCTGCGTGATGAACATGGTCGACAGCATCAAAAGAGATAGATGGTCTGCCCCGCGACGCGAATGTTGTGCGGCTTGTCTCTGTCGAGGAGCGGATTGCCTCTGTCGCCGAGGTAGACGGTTTGCGTGTATTGGCTGTAAACGCCNNAGTTTCGCATCGGCATAGCGCATCGTGTCCGCGACGTGGGTTTGCAGATCGATTTCCTTGCCACCGAGCGGAAATAGCATGGCCATGTTCGCGGAATGGGCCTGGGTGTAGTTCGCGGAGAAGATCCAGCGTCCCGTGGACGGCAGGTAGTACTGCAGACCGATCCGGAAGGCAGTCCAATCGATGGTGTGGAGCACCCCCGCCGCATCGAAGGACACGATGCCCTGGTCGACGTTGACAGTCTCGTACAGAGGAGGCGGAGTGGCATTGGCCTTATTGGGTAAGGTCGGGAACATGGCTCCGCCCGTCACGCTGATGAGATCCCCGATGCCGGTGCCCTTCACGAATGAGCCCATCAACGCCAACCGGTTGCCGCGGTCGACGAAGTTCGTGGCGGGGATGATGGGCAGGAAGGTATCGAACGACACGCCCCAGCCGGTCGCGCTGTTGGAGCTCTGGGTGGG
>PNBO01000098.1:3941-14249 GCA_003136095.1 Myxococcales bacterium | reverse complement strand
CCGGGTGGACGGACCGCTGGTGTTCCAATTGTCATGCCAATGGCATCGTTGGGTAGCTATGTCCGGAATAGATAACCGCTGAAAGCATCTAAGCGGGAAGCTAACCTCCAGATCAGGAATCCCGAGGCGCAAGCCTCCTGAAGGCCCGTTGGAGACTACAACGTTGATAGGCCGGGTGTGGAAGCGTCGCAAGACGTGGAGCTAACCGGTACTAATCGGCCGTGCGGCTTGACCGCCATTATTTTCACTGGTTGAAAACCAGGCGCTGACTAGCCGTCTCAAGGGGTCGAGGTCGAAGCTCGGTGAACGAGCACGACCTGGATCGAGAGCGAAAGCTCATCTCGCGTGAACGAAAGCGGGCCCTGCCCGGTTGAGTTCATCGTGGGAGGTTCGGAACCCTTCTGGGGTTCCGAATTCAATCGAGACTCGGTTTCATTGCTCAAGACACCAAAGGATTTCCGGCGGCCATACCGGAGGGGCCACACCCGATCCCATCTCGAACTCGGAAGTTAAGTCCTCCAGGGCCCATGGTACTGCAGGGGAAACTCTGTGGGAGAGTAGGTCGCCGCCGGGATTATTTAAATGGGAACCCTAAGAGTGTTCCCAAACCCTCCAGCGAAGGCCCGCGGCAAGCAAAGCTCGCCGCGAGCCACGCAGGTTCAGCGCGGGAAGAGGCAAACCCTCTTCCCGCGCTTTCATTTTCGGGGTGGCGGCGTCTCCTCGAGACTGCCGAGGCGCGCCAGGTGGCGGCCGAATTGTTCGGCGATGAGGTGTTCGAGGCAGTAGGTGCTACCGGCGAGGCGATGGCGTGCGCAGTCAACCTTGCGGCAGGCCGCCTTGCGTTCTTTGATTTCACCCAGGTGTTCTTCGAGCCGTGCGAGGCAGTACGGCCGCAGGGTGCTGGGGTGGTCGAGGTCGCGGAGCTTGCGTGTGCCGGGGGGCCGCGGCCGGCAGAGAATCGGCGGTGACTCGCCCTCCTCGGGCCACACCGCGAGCCAGGTCGCGCCGCACTCGGGGCACTGCCGCAGCTCCTCCCATTCCGCGATGTCGATGGCCGACCAGCGCATCACGGCGTCGTCCTCGATCACGGCCCAGTCCGGCCGGGCGCCGCAGGAACAAGTCGCCGACGGATCTTTCTTGGTCGCCATGCTAGTCAGGGTACTCGAAAACCCGGCAAATGAAGCACGGGCAAGCTCAAAATAGACGTTGACCGTCTATACTCGCGGCCATGACAGCTCCGACCGACATCCTTCGCGAACTGCGCGAGCGCGGCTTCGTTCAGCAAGTCAGCGACGAGCCGGTACTCGCCGCTCTGCTTGCGCGTGGCTCGCTGACTTTCTACGCCGGTTTCGACCCCACCGCCTCCAGCCTGCATGTGGGCAGCATGGTTCCGCTGATGGCGATGGCCCACCTAGCGCGCGGGGGCCACCGGCCGATCGCGGTTCTGGGCGGTGGCACGGCGATGGTCGGGGACCCGAGCGGGAAGACGGAGCTGCGGCAGATGCTGACGGTGGAGAGCATCCAGGCGAACCGGCGCGCGATCGAGCCACAGGTGCGACGCTTCCTTGGTGACGCGGGCGAAAACGCCCTCGTGGTCGACAACGCGGACTGGCTGGTCCCGCTCAACTACCTGGAGTTTCTCCGCGACATCGGCCGCCACTTCAGCGTCAACCGCATGCTCGCGGCCGAGGCCTATCGCCTGCGCCTGGAAAAAGGCCTCTCCTTCATCGAATTCAACTACCAGATCCTGCANNGGCGACGACCAGTGGGGCAACATCCTGGCGGGCACGGATCTCATCCGGCGCCTGCATCAGGCGGAGACCTACGCGCTCACCTTCCCGCTCATCACCACCGCGGCCGGCGCGAAAATGGGCAAGACCGCGGCCGGCGCGGTATGGCTCTCCGCCGAGCGCACCAGCCCCTTCGACTTCTACCAGTACTTCGTCAACGTCGACGATCGCGACGTCGCGCGCTTCCTCAAGCTCTTGACGTTCCTGCCCATGGACGAAATCGGCCGCCTGGCGGCCCTCGAGGGCGCGGAACTGCGCGCGGCGAAGCAGACCCTGGCCTGCGCGGTGACCGCGATCGTGCACGGCCAGGCCGAGGCGGAAAAAGCCCAGGACGCAGCCCGCGCGGCCTTCGGCGGCGCCGGCGGCGACCTGGTGCCCACGCATGTCGTGGCCGCGGCCGACATTTCGGCCGGGCTCAAGACCGTGGATCTCCTGGCCGCAGCCGGTCTCGCCGCCTCGAAGAGCGCGGCGCGCAGGTTGGTGGAGCAGGGCGGGGTCCGCCTCGGTGCTCGCAGGGTGACTACCGTCGACGATGTGGTGCAGCCCGGTGAGATCGCGGCCGACGGCACGCTTCTTCACGCCGGCAAGAAGCACCTCCGCCGCATTGTCGTGGGATCGTAGGGCGAGCACGCGCGGGGATCCGGACTTTTCACCACAGAGAGCACAGAGGGCGCAGAGGAAGAAAAGGGCTTGGACCCGGATCCGGAACCCTTCTTCCCCTTCCCTCTCCGCGCTCTCTGCGCTCTCTGTGGTGAAAGCCCTCTACAGCTCTTTCCGCATCCAGGTGGAGGTCTTCGACCTGGCCATCTGGTACTCGACGGTGGCAGTGATGGCGGGGGAGATGCTCTTCTGTTCGATGACGTCGAACCCGAGCTTCTCGCCCAGAAACCCCTGCGCCCCGTCGGTGACGAGGTAGAGCTGAAGCGCGCCGTCCATGCGCGCCTTCTTCATCGCCGCATCGACGAGCGAATAGCCGAGGCCCTCCCCGCGCCGTTCGGGAGTGACGGCCAGCATGCGCAGGAGGGCATCCTCCTCGACGTGCTCGATGGCCACGCAGGCCGCGATCTCAGCGCCCTCCGGCGCAGGCATGACCAGGAACTCGGACCACACCTTGTCGAGCGCGGCATGGGTGATCCCGGCCCGGTCGAGGAGCTGGCCGATCTGCGTCTTGTCGCCCGGACGTGCCGGTCGCACCGGATCGCCCAGGCGCGCGAGCAGAAGGTCGTGCAGGCCGCCATAGTCGCCGGAGCTCATGATAGTGACAGTGTCTCCCGGGGCCGCGCGCTTGGACAGGTGTTCCGCAGTCGCCTCCGCGCCGGCGATCACGCGCGCCGGGATCTCCAGGCCACGCAGATCCGCAGCCAGTCGCTCCACGTCCAGGCGCTGGTCCGCCGGCACCTTCTCCGGCGCGTGCAGCGGGGCGAGCACGACCTCGTCGGCCACGGCCAGCGCGTCCACGAAATCGTGCTGGAATACCGCGCGCCGGCTGGTGGCCGAGCGCGGCTCGAAGGCCGCGATGAGCTTGCCCGGTCCGTGCCGGCCCTTGAGGGCGCCCAGGGTTTCACGAATCGCGGTCGGGTGGTGGGCGAAATCGTCGACGACGGTCACGCCATAGGCGATGCCGCAAACCTCTTGCCGGCGCTTGACCCCGAGGAAACGCCGCGCGGCGCGCGCGATCTTGGCCAGCTCGATGCCCAGGCAGTTCCCGGCCGCGATGACGCCGGCGAGGTTCTCCATGTTGAAGATCCCGGCCATGCCGGTATCGAGGCTGGCCACGCCCTTGCCCTCGTGGGCGACGCGCAGGATGGAACGCCCGCCCAGGTTGCGGCCCGTTACCTCGAAGGTCCACTGCGCGTCGCTACCCGGACGTCCGTAGGTCGTGAGCTGGCAGCGCGCGGACTTCGCCACGTCCATCGCGCCCGGCGAGGCGGCGCACACCACGAGGTTGCCCTCGGGCGGAATGAGCGCGACGAACTCGCGGAAGGCGTTCTTCACCGCATTCTCGTCGGCGAAGATGTCGGCGTGATCGAACTCCACCGAGGTCAGGATGACCAACCGCGGCCGGTAGTGCAGGAACTTCGATTTCTTGTCGAAGAAGGCGGTGTCGTACTCGTCGCCTTCGACGACGAAATCGGGCCCGCGGCCCAGGCGCCACGAGCGCAAGAAGTTCACGGGTACGCCGCCAACCAAAAACGACGGATCGCGGCCCGCCTCCGTGAGCACGAACGACATCAGCGACGAGGTCGTGGTCTTGCCATGCGTGCCGGCCACCACGAGGGAGTTGCGCTCGGTGAGAAAGAGCTCGCAAAGCAGGGCGGGGAACGAAACCAGCGGGATGCCGCGCTGTTGCGCGGCCAAGACCTCGACATGGTCGCGCCGGCACACGTTGCCGACCACGACGCGTTCCGGGGCCCAGTCGAGGTTCTCGGGGCGGAATCCCGTCATGACCGGAATACCCAGCTCCTCGAGCTGGGTCGACATGGGCGGATACACATGCTCGTCGGACCCCCGCACGTCGTGTCCCGCGTCGCGCAGCAGGCCGGCCAAGGATCCCATGCCGGTTCCGGCGATGCCTGTCAGGTGCAGCTTCATGAAACGCCTATGGCTTGATTTTGCACTCGGACGCGCCCGGCGGATACTCGGTCGCGAACTTTCTCACGTCGAGGGCGAAGGAGGCCTCGAAATCGCGCAGGGGGCCGCCCTTGTCGGCTTCCGAGCCGCCCGACGTTGTCCATTTGAGACCACTCACGTTGATGGAACCGCAGGGTTCGAGGCGGCCGCGCTTGCGCGTCGCTTTCCATGCCTCGCCCCAGTCTTTGGCGGATTCCAGGGTGCAGGCACTGGCGCCGAGGCCGCAGTGGATGTCCACGATGTCGTACCAGTAGGGTCCGGCCGGGCCGTACTCGGCGATGTGCACGTGCGGTGTCACGCCCGCGTCGGTGCGGCCTTCCTCGCTGTCCAGGTGGAAGTCATGGCTCAGGTTGACGTCGAGGTCGAGGTAGAAGCACGCCTCTTCCGCTCCGCCCTGCTCGAAATGCCCGGTGGACGGCGAATCCAGCTTGATGTGCCCGTTCACGGCGGACATGCGGATCTCGATGCGCTTTCTTCCCGCGGCCGGCGGCGGGCTCTCGGCCGGGTCGCGCGGCCCGCGGCAACGGCACACGCCGTCCGCGCATCGCTTCCCAGCCAGCGCCGGCACGGGTCCGCGCGGATACGCTTTCTCCGCCCGCGCGCGGCGATACTCAACTTTCCATGTCGTGCATGCCGACAGGAAAAGCGCCAGTGCAAGCGGGAGATACCATGGACGAGCCGCCATCGCGCACGTAGGATACACCGCTCGTGTTCCAAACAGCCCACAGAATTGTCTTCCCCCTCGCTCTCCTTTTGCTGGCGGGCATCCCCGCGTGCGCTTCCAGCGAGGACGGCAAGCAAGTGACCTACGCGCTCTCCGCGAAACAGAACTACGAGCGCGGCCTGGAGGAGCTGAAGAAGGAGAACTACGTCGAGGCGGCGCATTTCTTCAGCTACGTGAAGCAGAAGTTCCCGTTCTCGAAATTCGCGGGCCTGGCCGAGCTGGCCCTGGCCGACACGGAATTCGCCCGCGGCAACTTCCAGGAGGCCATCGATTCGTACAAGAGCTTCGCGCGCCTGCACCCGACGCACGAGAAGGTCGAGGACGGCTACGTCGCCTTTCGCATCGCCGAGTGCTTCGTCAAGGAGATGCCGGACGATTTCTTTCTGCTGCCACCGGCCTACGAGAAGGACCAATCCTCCGTGCGCGACGCCCTCCGCGAGCTCGACAGCGCCCGTAGCAAGTATCCCGACTCGCCCTACGCCAAGCCGGCCCAGGCCTACCGGCGCGAGGTCCTGCGCCGCCTCATCGAGCACGAGGTCTACGTGGCCCGCTTTTACCTTGAGCGCGGTCATCCCAAGGCGGCCATCCTGCGCATCGAGACGGCGCTCCGCCAGTACCCCGATTCGGGCCAGGAGGGCGAGCTCCTGCTCGCGCTCGGGGAAACCCACCTCGAAATGGGCAACCCGGCCCGCGCCAAGCAGGTCTTCGAGCGCGTGCGCGGCGAATTCGGCAGCAGCCTGCAGGTCAAGCGTGCCGAGCTTTTCCTCGACTTCATCCGCCAACGATTTGGCGACAACCCCGTCGACAAACCCGCGCACGGGTAGCCGGATTTTCACCACAGAGAGCGCAGAGGGCACAGAGATGGACCGGAGGAAGATGGGTTCGGATCCGGAAACCCATTCCCTTCTCTTCTGGTCTCTGCGCTCTCTGTGGTGAGCTCCTTCTCTCTCGCTCGCCTCGTGGAGGGTGGCGTGAGAGACTGACGCGGTTTCATGGCGAGATTTGTCGCAAGCCCCGAAACCTTCCTCGTCGAGGAGATTCCCGCCTACCTGCCAGCGGGCGAGGGGGAGCACGCCTATCTGTGGATCGAGAAGCGGAACCTCACCACGCTGGAGGCGGTGAACCGGCTCGCGCGCGTGCTGGGGGTCGAAGGCCGCGATGTCGGCTACGCGGGCATGAAGGATCGCCACGCGACCACCCGGCAGTGGCTGAGCGTCCTCGGCGTGGACACGGACCGGGCGCAGTCCGCAGCCGTCGATGGCATGCGTATCCTCGGCGCCAGCCGGCACAAGAACAAGCTGCGCGTGGGCCATCTCCACGGCAATCGCTTCGAGGTCGTTGTCGGCGACCTGGCGGAAGGCGAGGCCGAAACGATCGCGACCAGGCTGCGCGAGCTAGCCGAACAGGGTGTACCCAACCGCTACGGCCACCAGCGCTTCGGCAGCGCAGGCGACAACCTCGCCTTGGGCCTTGCCGTGCTGCGGGGAACCCGGCGAGAGTCAGACGCCCGCCGGCGCAAGCTGCTCCTCTCCGCGGTGCAATCGGCGGTCTTCAACCGCGTGCTCGAACGGCGCGCCGCCGAGGGCGGTTTGCTCCTCGTGCGGGAGGGCGACATCCTGGAAAAGGTCGCTTCGGGCGGGCAGTTCGTCTGCGCGGATGTCGCGACGGATCAGGCGCGCGTGGACGCGGGCGAGGTCGTGCCCACCGGGCCGCTGCCCGGCAGCCACGTTCGTTCGCCCGAGCCCGGCAGCCCGGCCCGCGAGCTCGAGGATCGCGGGCTCGCCGATCTCGGNNGCTGCCGGCTGGGAGCTACGCCACAGTCGTGCTCGAAGCTCTGGGCCTGCGAGGGGATCGGCGCGACGAACCTGTGCTAGGTTCAGACACGGAGCCGGCAGGCTAGACGGAGCACGCAAACCATGCACATCACCGAACACATCCTCGCGTTCACCCTCCTCGGATCGGAATGGGTCCTCTGGCTGCTCGTTCTTCTGTCGATCCTTTCGGTGGCGGTCATGGTCGAGCGCGGCATCGCCATGTCGGGGCGATGGGTCGGTTTCGAAACCCTGAGCGCGAAGCTGCAGGACAAGATCGCGGCCGGCGATCTCAAGGCGGCACGCGGGCTGCTTGGCGAGCCGAGAAGCCCCGAGGTGCGCGTGGCCCTCGTCGGTCTCGAACAGCTTCCGCGCGGCACCACGCCCGCCGTCGAGGCCATGGCCAGCGCGCGCTCGCGTGAGCGCCTGGCGCTGGAGAGCCATCTCGGCATCCTGGGCACGCTGGGCAACAACGCGCCCTTCATCGGCCTCTTCGGCACCGTCCTCGGGATCATCAAGGCCTTCGCGGATCTGGCGAAGAATCAGGGTGGTGGCGCGGCCGTGGTCATGGCGGGCATCGCCGACGCGCTGGTGGCGACCGCAGTGGGGCTACTCGTCGCGCTGCCGGCCGTGGTCGCCTTCAACATCTTTCAGGGCCGGATCCGGCGCACCATGGGGCGGGTGGACGCCATCGCGCACATGATCCTGACCGGCGCGCGCGACGAAAACCCCGCCAGCAAGGACGCGGGCAAGGGGGGCTAGGAACATGGCAGGCGCGGCCAGCCAGTTCGAGGACGACGACTCGGGACGGATGATCACCGAGATCAACGTCACCCCGCTCGTCGACATCATCCTCGTGCTGCTCATCATCTTCATGGTCACGACGACCTACATCGTGAACCCGTCGATCAAGGTCGACCTGCCCAAGGCAGTCAGTGGCAGCGATCAAGCACGCACCACGCTGGCGCTGACCTTGACCCGAGACGGGCAGCTCTACTTGAACGGCGACCGCTCCGACGAGACCAAGGTTCTCAAGCAGATCGCCGCCGAGTTGCCCAAGAATCCCGACCTGCAGGCCATCATCGCGGCCGACAAGGTCGTCCAGCACGGCAGCGTCGTCCACATCATCGACTTGGTGAAGCGCGCGGGCGTGCGCAAGTTCGCCATCAACGTGGACAGCACGGCCGCCGCCGCGGCCACCGCCGAGAGCCCGCGCCCGGCGGGAGCGAGGTAGACGCTGCGCGGGCGCGCAGGGAGCGGCGAGGTGGCTGGCGGCTCTGGCCCTCACCCGCACGCCTTCCTGTGGGGGGGCGCAGTCGCGATCACGCTGCACGCACTCGTCGCCGTTGGACTGGCGCTTGTCCCCTACCGGGATGGGCAGCGTGAACGCGCGATCTCGGTCGAGATCGACGTGCCCCCCCCGCCGCCACCCGAGCCCTTGCCCCCGCCGCCGGAGCCGCCGCCGCCGCCACCCGAGCGGACCGCGAACCCGCGCAAGCTCGTGCCGCGGCTGCCGCCGCCACCGCCCATGCCCAATCAGGAGACCAAGCCAACCGCGGCCACGGAGGAGGCGGTCCAACCCGTGTTCGGCGTGACCCAGGATTCCGTGGTGACGGGCGACAGTCCGGTGGCCGTGCCGGTGGGCAACACCCTGATGACCAAGGATCGCACCCTGGCCAAGGGGCCACCAGCGCCGTTGCCCCCCGCGCCGCCGCCCCCGCCTGCCTTCGCGCCCGTCGACGAGGATGCGGTGGCGGAGTTTCCCGAGGCTCTCGTCAAGCCCGAACCCAACTATCCCGAGGTCGCACAGCGCATGGGGATTGGCGGCAAGGTGCGCCTCAAGCTCGGCATCGATCGCAAGGGCAACGTCAAGTCCGTGCGGGTGCTCGAGAAGGCTGGCTATGGCATGGACGAAGAAGCCGTGCGGGTGGTCTGGCAGTACAAATTCAAGCCAGCCAGAGGGGTGAACGGCCAGCCGGTCGATTTCGTCATCACCTACAACTTCACCTTCCGCTCGCCCGCGCAATAGCAGGGTGCAACGGGGTCATTAGACAGAGGCGAGGAGCGCGGATATGATCCACCCGATCCTCATGCGCGCTGTCCGGCGGGTCGGTCTTGCTCTTCTGCTCTCGTTCCTGGGCGTCGGAACGCGGGCGCACGCTCAAACGGGCGGCGGCACGCCCGCGCCGCAGCGCCTGGACCGGTCCTTCGATGTCCAGCTCTTCCACCCCGCGGTGGGGTCGGGAAGCTTCATCACCCTCGACAGCGCCGAGGTTCTCGAACACCGGCTCTGGCACTTCGGCCTGGTCGCGAGCTACTTGCGCCAGCCGCTGACCTATACCCTGCAGAGCCTCGGCGAGTCCGCCAGCTCGACCACCCTGGCGCCCGTGCAAAACCTGGCCATGACGGAACTGGTGGCGGCCGTTGGACTGCGCAACCGCTTCGAGGTCGGCGCGGCCCTACCCCTGGCGCTCACCTGGGGCGGCGATGGCTTCGACAGCTACGGCCGGAGCACGGGCGGCGTGGGGGCTGCGGCCGCCCTCGGCGACCTGCGCGTGGAGGGCAAGGCCGAGATCGTGGGTTTCGGCCGCGATCGTGCCTTTCTGCTCAGCCTGTCCGCTGGCGGCACCCTGCCCACCGGCGACGAGTCGGCGTTCCTCGGCGAGAAGACCTTTACCGGCCGCGCCCGCGCCCTGCTCGAATACCAGCGCGGCGACCGCTTGCGCGCGGTCGCCATGGCCGGCGGCCTCCTGCGCGAGAAGTCCCAATTCCTCGGCACCCCCGAGGGCATGGCCTTGCTCTACGGCGCCGCGGTCGAGGTGCGGCCGACCCAGCAAATGGGCGTGCTCGGCGAAGTGACCGGCCGCTATGCCTCGAAGTACTACGACACCAATCCTGCGGAATTTGACGCGGCCATGCGCTTCTACCTGCCCTCGATGGTGAGACTCATCATGGGGGCGGGCTTCGGGCTCAATCAAGGCGTCGGCAGCCCCGTGGTGCGCGCGTTCCTCGGCGTCGGCTGGGCGCCCGACTATCGCGACCGCGACCACGACGGCATCCCCGACCGCCTGGATCGCTGCCCGGACGAGGCCGAGGACTTCGACGGCTTCCAGGACGAGGACGGCTGTCCCGACTACGACAACGACGGCGATGGCATCCCCGACACCGTGGACAAGTGCCCGAACGAGCCCGAGGACTTCGACACCTTCCAGGACGACGATGGTTGCCCGGACCTCGACAACGACGGCGACGGCATCCCCGATCTCTACGACGCCTGCCCCAACGAGAAGGAAGATGGCCTGGGCAAGAAGCCCAACGACGGCTGCCCGAGCACGACCGAGGACGCTGACGG
>PNBO01000098.1:2036-3932 GCA_003136095.1 Myxococcales bacterium | reverse complement strand
ACGACCACGACGGCATTCCCGACGTCCTCGACAAGTGCCCCAACCAGCCCGAGACCATCAATTTCTACAAGGACGAGGATGGCTGTCCCGATCCGGGGCCCGAGCTGGTGCGCCTTGGCGAAACCGACGCCAAGGTCTACCTCTCCGAGACCATCAACTTCCACACCGGCACTGGGGGCAAGCCCCAGCTCACCATGAACAGCAACGTCATGGTCGCGCTGGTAGCGCGCGTGCTCAAGGGCCACGTCGAGGTGTCCAAGGTTCGTATCGAGGTGCACGGCAAGGATGCGAGCCGAGAAGTCACGCAGGAGCGTGGCGAGATCGTGCTCGCCGCCCTGGTCAAGAACGGCATCGACGCCGGGCGCCTCAAGGTCGCCGGGCTGGGGTCGGGGCCGAACCGCGTCGACTTCTTCATCGAGAGCCGGGAGCCACCACGGCGGAACCGACGGCCCGTCCCGGCGATCGCGCCCGCGGAGGGCGCGGCCGGAGCGACTTCCGAGGCGGCGCCGGGAAGTCCCGCCCCCGCCGCCGAAGCGCCCGCGGCCCCGGAGAATGCGCCGCCGCCGCCAACCACCGCTCACCCGGACGAGGAGGCGCCGTAGCGCGGATTCGCGAGCCGCGCTAGCGTACACTCCATGAGGCCCCGCGGCTGGAGCGCCACTGACGTCGGCCAGAAACGCGACCACAACGAGGACAGCTTTTTGTGCAACGACCGCCTCGGCCTCTATGCCGTCGCGGACGGCATGGGCGGGCACCTCGGCGGCGAGCAGGCCAGCCGCATGGCGGTCGAGGTGCTGGAGAAGGAGATGGCGACGCGACTCTTTCCCACCCCGGACGGGCCCAGGTCGGCGAGCGTGGCCGAGGCCATGCGCGAAGCGACGACGTTTGCCTCGCGGGCCATCTACGACAGCGCCCAGGCCACTCCCGAGCGTGCCGGTATGGGCACCACCCTGACCGGGCTATGTTTCCGTGGCGGCAGCCTCAGCCTTTGCCACGTCGGTGACTCGCGCGCCTATCTCCTGCGCGATGGCCGCGCCCGCCAGCTTACCGAGGACCATTCGTGGATCCAGGAGCAGGTGCGCGCCGGCCTGCTCTCGCCGGGCGACGCCATCGTGTCGCGTTTTCGCAACATCATCACGCGCTCGGTGGGCTTCGAGCCCACCGTGACCCCCGACCTCTTCACCATGCCGGTCGAGGCTGGGGACTGCTACCTCATCTGCTCGGATGGGCTATCGAACTACTTCTCCGTCGACGAGATCGGACGCGTGCTGGCCGCCCAGTTCTACGGTGAAGCCGGGCGGGCGCTGGTCGAGATCGCCAATGAGCGCGGCGGCGACGACAACATCACTTGTGTCATCGTCTACGTCGCCAACACGCTATCATCGTAATGGGAACCCTGGGAGGGTTCCCAATCCCTCCCGCGCTGTGGCTCCGCCGAGCCAAGCTCGGCTACGCCAACGCGATCGCCCGGCGGCGCGACCGCCGACGGAATCTGCGGGGATGTGCAATGCTGGCTGGCCGCTAACCGATCACCTTGCTGATCAGATCCTCAATGCGCGCGCGGGGCACCGCGCCCACGAGCTGACCCGCCACCTGTCCATTCTTGAACAGGAGCAAGGTGGGGACGCTGCGGATCTCGAATTGCATGGGCACCATCTGGTTACTGTCGATGTCGCACTTGCCGATGCGGATTTTGCCGGCGTAGGCTTGCGCGATGGCCTCCAGGTGGGGTGCGATGGTGCGGCACGGTCCACACCAGGTAGCCCAGAAATCCACCAGCACCGGTGTGCTGGACTGGGAAACCTCGGCCTGAAAGTTGGCGTCCGTGACCTCGAAGGTGTTGGGGCTTGCCATGGCGAAGTTGTAACACGGAAGTAGGGGAAGGAAAGCCGGTGA
>PNBO01000098.1:0-1961 GCA_003136095.1 Myxococcales bacterium | reverse complement strand
CCACCAGCTTCTCGGCCGCGCCAAGAGCAAAGCCGCAGTTTCCGCGCTGGGCGCCGAGGTGTACATGAATTCCATCATTCTCGGCGAAACGGCCTACGAGGTGGAAGCTGGCTTCGTGGCCAAGCCGGTCGATCCGGCCTGCCCGCGCGAGGTTCTGCTTGCGGCCCTGGCCGAGGCCGGGTACTGAGGACGGCTGAACCCATCGAGCGAGCGTCTCTCGCCGCCATTCCATGCATCGCATCGTCATAGGCACCCGCGGCAGCTTGCTTGCGCGTTGGCAGGCGGCCCACGTCGCCCGGTCCCTGCGCGCCGCTTGCGCCGGGCTTTCGATCGAGGAGAAGATCATCGTCACCGAGGGAGACCGCCTGACGAGCGGGCCGCTGTGGAGCGCCGGCGGCAAGGGGGTGTGGGTCAAGGAGATCGAAGCCGCGCTCCTGGCCGGGGAAATCGATCTGGCGGTGCACAGCCTGAAGGACGTACCCGGAGAATTGGCGGCCGGTCTCGCGCTGGTCGCCGTGCCCGCGCGGGCGGACGTGCGCGACGCCGTGGTCAGCCGCGCGGGTTGCGGGCTGGACGGCTTGCCCCGGTCGGCGCGGGTCGGCACCACCAGTCTGCGCCGCGCTTGCCAGATCAAAGCCTTGCGCCCCGATCTCGTCATCGAGATCCTGCGCGGCAATCTCGACACCCGCCTGCGCAAGGTCGCGGATGGGGTCGTCGACGCCGCCATCCTGGCTTGTGCCGGCCTCGACCGCTTGGGATTCGCCGAGCGCATCGCCGAGCGTCTGCCCATTGAACGCATGCTCCCGGCGGTCGGGCAGGGCGCGCTCGCCCTCGAGGCCCGAGCCGACGACGAACGTGTTCGCGGAATCTGTCAGGTGCTCAATGACGCGCAAACCGCGATCGCCGTCACCGCGGAGCGGGCCTTTCTGGCCCGCTTGGGGGCCACCTGCCGGACCCCGGTGGCCGGGTACGCATGCGTCGAGAGCGGCGCGTTAACCATCCTTGGGCTCGTCGGCCGCCCCGACGGCACCGAGATCATCGCCGACCGGGCAAGCGGCAATGCTGGCGATGCCGCGGAGCTTGGGCTTGCTCTGGCCGACGCATTGCTCCAGCGGGGTGCGGGGGAGATTCTCTCGGCCAGCGTTTGACGCGGTCATCTGACGCGAACAGATGCGTCAGTTTTTGTGCTTTCCTGCCGATGCGGCCTATGATCGATTCTGAGGCACCATGCGGACAGGCGTCTGCGCCATAGTAATTTCAACGTTCGCGCTCACGGCGGGGTGCGCCCATCGCCCGGCGAACCCGGCCGAGATCGACCAGCTCACTCGGTCCATCGAGGGTTTGCGCGCGCAAAACACCGCCTATGCCAAGCAGGTGGAGGAGCTGGAAAACCGCCTCTTCATCCTAAGCGACCAGCTCGAAAGCCGGAAGGTCAACGAGGAGAGGGTGGAAGCACCCAGGCTGCCGACGGTGGCGCTGCACCCGGATCCGCCCGCCGCAGCGCCCACGCTCATCGTGCCGCCAGGGGCCGAAAGCGCTTCCGACCCCGAGGTGGAATACGCGGGCGAGGCCGCCAAGTCCACCGCGCGTCGGCCGGTGCTCCGCCTGCACGGCGAGTCCGCGGAACTCACCGTGACCCGGGAAACGCCGGCCTCGCCGCCTACGGTGCGGGTGATTCGCGAGGGCACGGCGCGACCGCCCAAGGAGGTCCACCCCGAAGCGGTCGCTCTCTACCGCAAGTCCTTCGAGGCGCTGCGAGCGGGCAAGCACGAGGATGCCGCGCAGGGCTTCAAGGAATT
Source organism: Myxococcales bacterium (assembly GCA_003136095.1). Classification (GTDB taxonomy): domain Bacteria; phylum Myxococcota_A; class Polyangia; order Fen-1088; family Fen-1088; genus Fen-1118. The sequence goes on along the minus strand of PNBO01000098.1, from coordinate 162 downwards.
CCTGCGTGCGTATCCCGGGCACGACCTGGCGGACAATTCCCAATACTGGCTCGGCGAGTGCTACTACGACCGGAAGGACTACGGCCAGGCGGTGCGGGAGTTCCGGCGGGTCATCGAGCGGTACCCGAACGGCAATAAGGTCCCCGATGCCCTGCTCAAGGT
>PNBO01000160.1 GCA_003136095.1 Myxococcales bacterium | reverse complement strand
GGCGTGTGGAAGAGCACGCTGGTCGCCGCCCTGGCCGCCGCCGTCGGCTATTGCTCCCTGGCCCTGACCAGCTTCCGCGGCTTCTCGCACTTCGGGCTGATGGGCGCGGTCGGCAGCCTGTGCTGCTGGCTCGCCGCCTTCACGGTGCTGCCGGCCATCCTGCGCCTCATGGAGGCGAAGCTGCACTACCGCATGGGCGAGCCCTTCAGCCTGCGGTTCCTCGGCAACTTCATCGATCGCCGCTTCCGTCTGCTCGCCACCGGCGCCCTCTTCGTGACCGCCGTGGCGGTCATCGGCTTCGGTCACTTCCTGCACGACCCCTTCGAGTACGATTTCCGCCGCCTGCGCGCGGACACCGGCGCCACCGCCCTTCGCCAGTCCGCCGACGGAGATCTCAACAGCACCTTTGGCCACTGGTACGCCCCGATCGCCTTGCTCGCCGACGACATCAAGCAGGTCCCCCTGATTCCTCCCGCCATCCGCCAGCGAGACACCAAGGACAACCCGCGCATCAATCACATCGTCACCATCTACGACGTCCTGCCCGGCACCCAGGCGGAGCAGCGCGAGAAGCTGCGGGTGCTGGGGGAAATTCGCGCTCTCTTGCGCGACCCGGCCATGGCCGTGCTGCCCGCGGCGCAACGGCGCGAGCTCGAGGCGTTGTCTCCGCCCGAAAGCTTGCGCGAATTGGAGCCGCACGATCTGCCGACCCTGGTTCGTTACCCCTTCACCGAGAAGGACGGCACCGTGGGTCGAGTCGTGCTCGCCTATCACGCCGAGCGCATTTCGATGTGGGATGGCAAAGAGCTGCTGGGTATCGCGGGCGTCCTGCAGAGCTTGCACTTGGCCGACGGTTCGACGCTCAACAGCTCGGGCCAGCCCATGGTCATCGGCGCGATGTTGCGGTCCATTCTGCGCGACGCTCCCCTCGCCACCGGGCTGGCCTTCGCCGGCTTGCTGGCCCTGGTTCTGCTCGCCGCTCGCCCGCGGAAGTCGGCTTTCCGGGTGGTCGCCTCCGTCCTGCTCGGCGTGGCCTGGATGATCGGCGCGGCCGGCCTGTGCGGCGTGCGGGTCACCTTTCTCAACTTCATCGCCATTCCCATCACTCTCGGTATCGGGGCCGAGTACGCCCTCAACATGGTGGCCCGCCTGGATCAGGAGAAAGCGATCTCGAAAGCGGTAGCCACCACGGGCGCGGCGGTCGTGCTCTGTTCATGGACGACCATCGTCGGCTATGGCTCCCTCCTGGCGGCGCACAGCCAGGCACTGCGCGGCTTCGGCGCCATGGCCATCCTGGGCGAGATCTTCTGCCTCGGTGCCGCCGTGGTCGCGCTGCCCGTGGCTCTGCTCGTCTGGCGCCGGCGAGCGGCGGCGCGGGCAGTATCCAGCCCGTCTATCGACGCCGGCGGTCTCGCAGCCGTGCGGAACGGCGTCGCGCTTCGCGCAGATTGACCAGCACACCATCATCGGCAAGGGCTTGTGACAGGGACTTCTGAAGCCTGGAGCCTGAAGCCTTGGGTTGCGGGCGAAGCCCGCGCTATGGGCTCCCCACGCACGGCCGTGGGGCTCGATCGCTCGTGCGATCGGCGTGGCGACGGGTACCGAGAGCGCGGAATTTCTTCGTGAAGAACCTTTGTAAGCGCGCATACAATCGAGACATTCATTTCCGGCTTTGCCGGCGGATTTCATGAATCGACATCCCGCAGTGCCTGAAATGGCCATCTTGTCTGGTCCACTGAATAAACCTCGCTCAGAATGACGTCTTCCCCACGTCCCCTGGCAATGTTGAACTATTGAAAAGGAGTCCATCGATGATGAAGCGAACTGTGCACGCACTCGCGCTGATGTTCTTGGCGACGCCCCTTGCCCTCCTGGGCTGCGGCGACAGCGGCGAGAAGAACGGAACCGGCGGCTCGGGTGGAGGTACCGGCGGGACCGCTGGCGCGATCACCTATGACGGCGGCGGCGGCTCGGGCGGCGCCAAGCTGGATGTCGGAGGCGCTCCCGACCTCGCTCCTCCCCCGGTCGATACCGCGCCAGGTACGCCGGACGTTGCTTTGCCCATCGACACCACCTTGATAGTCGACGCGGCGATCCCCGATGTGCCCATCGTGCCCGACGTTCCCATCACGATCGACACCGTCAAGATAGACGTTTCCGTGCCGATCGACATCGCGGTACCGATCGATACGGCTCCTGCCGTTTGCACGATCGTGCCAGCTTTCACCGGAGGCGCGGTTACTGCCAATCTGACTCTGACCAAGGCGTGCAGCCCCTACACGATTACCGACGGCATCTCCGTGAACGGCAACGCGACCTTGACCATCGAGGCAGGCGCAACGCTGCGCTTCGACCCGGATGTCGGCATCTGGATCGGCTACAACACCGCGGCCAAACTGGTCGCTGTTGGCACAGCCGCCAGCCCAATCACCTTCACCTCGTCCAACACAACGCCGAGCGCGGGCGACTGGGACGGCATCACGCTCTGGAGCGGCACCATGGGCGGCACGCAGATCGCCTATGCCAACCTCGACTACTGCGGTTCCAGCAGCTCATGCATCCTAGGCTCGGGTGTAAAGCCTGCTCGCGTAAGCATCGATCACGTAGCCATCAACCATGTCGGCGCAGGCTACAACGGCATCGAAGAAAGCGCCGTTGACTCGAACTTCACCATCAGTAACTGCACCTTCAGCAATATTCAGATTGCCCCAACCCAGCAGTATGCAATCTCGGTCCAAGCGCCTTCCTTCGCCGGCATCGACTCGACCAATACCTTCAACGGCGGCGCGATGATCGAGCTCGCTGGCGGCCTCGTCAGCGTCTCCACCGACTGGAAGAATCCAGGCACGACGATTGCGGTCACATCGAGTCTTGGTCTCGGGGGAACAACCACGCCCATCCTAACCATCGCCGCGGGGAGTATCTTCAAGTTTGCCTCGGACATTGACTTCTGGGTCGGCTACTCCGACGCCGGCAATTTGAAGGTCAACGGCACCCTGGCTGCCCCGGTCGTGTTCACCTCGCTCAACACCTCGCCCGCGCCCGGGGACTGGGGAGGTATCACCTTGTGGGGCGCGGGCCGAGCCACCATCACCTACGCCACCATCTCATACGGCGGCTCCAGCTACGGCGACATCGCCGTGGAGAACAACAGCAACGTACTCGACATCGAGAACTCCACGCTTTCTTACAGCGGTGGCTATGCCATCGGCATCGCGTGCGGTTCGCTCGCGACGTTGACCAGCACGGGTAACACGTTCACGGCCAACACCAGCGGCACCGTCGGCCCAGGCCCGGATCAAACCGCAGTGGCCTGCCAGTAAGAATCTGCAGCACCTAAGCCCAAGGGCGGTCCCGCAAGGGATCGCCCTTTTCATATCTATGTGGTCGGCTCAACCATGCCTCCCCGTCGGGCCGGACGATGGTTTGGCAAACGACCGCAATCTGGGCTGGACAGGATTGCCATTGTTGGCAGGATGGCGCCCATGACAAAGTTCCTCTCTCACAGCGCAGCATGTGGTTTCGCCCTTCTGGCCATGGCGTGTGGCCCCAGCATCGACCCGGCGGCCAAGGCCGACATCGATCAGCGCATTGCCAAGCTCGCACCAGGGGGGCAGGGCTTTTCCGCTCCGGCGGTTTTCACGCCACGACCCCTCGTCGTCGGCCAGTGGACGCAGCACAAGACGGTGAGCGAGAAGGGCCAACCCTCATTCATGACCTACAAGATCGTCGGAGAAGAGGGCGGCGCCTACTGGATCGAAGTGCTCAACGAAAACTACACGGGCAAGACCGTAACCAAGATGCTCCTCTTCCTGGGCGACCGCGTGAATCCCGCGACGATGGAAGTGCGCGCGGTCAAGATGAAGGACAAGAATGGGCGGGTGAGCGAGCTCACCGGCCCCATGCTCCAGATGATGAAATCCATGTGGCAAGGCTCGGTGAACATGCTGGCGGTAGCCTGGCAGGGCTTGCCTCAGGAGGATGTGGAGGTGGTCGCGGGGCGCTTCTCGGGCTGTTTCAAGGCTCGCACCGACGCAAGCTATGGTCCCTGGCACGCCGCCTCGCTGTCCTGGTCCCATCCCGCGGTGCCGATCTCGGGTCTGGTGCGCAGCCAAGGCATCGACCATCCCAATACCATGGAACTGGTCGCCTTCGGCGAAAGCGGCGCGACCAGCGAAATCCCCTAGGGGTCGGCAGGCCCCCGTTTCGTTGTCGCGCCGGACAGCCATCGCGCCACCATGCGTGATGGTGGGTTTTCACCATCCGATCAGGAGGAGCGCGTGAAAGCCAGCCGCTCTCGTTCGAGGAATGAGCTACCCCGGCGCAACTTGTGGCTGGCCAGTCTCTTGGTCGCACTGGGGCTCGCCGCCTGCGCGCCAGCACCGACGAAGTTGCCGGCCGACGCCGGGCACGATGCCCGTGCTGGCTACCGAAGCTATCCGCGCGAGATGATAGCTGGAATCGGGGAGCCCACAACGCGATCGACACGGGCAACGCCAACACCGAGGCGGCCAACGTGGGGCCGGGCTTGAACTGTCCGTAGGCTTCGCGACTGACACCAACTGAAGAACCAAGGGGCGATTCCGCGAGGGATCGCCCCTTTTTCGTTGGGACCGCGCAACCTCCGCCCGGGAAGACCATCTTACCCACTGCCGTTGTCGTAGAGGGTCCCGAGCTTGAGGAGTGCAAAGGTTGGGATTTGCGTGTCACGGTTCGCGCCGTTGGAAAAAGGAGGATCGACCATGATTACCGTGTTCGGAGCATCAGGAAATACCGGGGGAGCCGCCGCGGCCCACCTGCTCAAGAAAGGCAAGAAGGTTCGCGTGGTCGGCCGCCGGCCGGAGAAGCTGGCCGCGCTGGTCAAAGCCGGCGCGGAGAGCGCGGTCGGCGATATCGAGGACGCCCGCTTCGCCCGCGCGGCGCTGACCGGCGCCGAGGCCGCCTACGTCTTGATTCCGCCCAACATGGCAACCGAGGATTTTCGCGCCTACCAGAAGCGCGTGGTCGCGGCGCTGGCGAGCGGGATCGAGGCGGCTGGCGTGCGCCACGTGGTGCTCCTCTCCAGCATCGGCGCCCATCATAGCTCGGGCACCGGTCCCATCGTCGCGGTCCACGACTTCGAGGAGCGACTCAAGGAGATCGGCGGCCTCAACGCCCTGTTCGTGCGCGCCGGGTTCTTCATGGAAAACACGTTCATGGGCCTGGGCTCGATCAAGGCCCAGGGCATCTATGGCGGGCCGATGCCCGCGGAGGCCGCGGTGCAGATGATCGCGTCGGCCGACATCGGTGCCTATGCGGGCAGTCGGCTCGAACGCCTCGACTTCTCGGGCAAGAGCGTGATTCACCTGCTCGGCCCCAAGGCGGTGTCGCAGACCGAGCTGGT
>PNBO01000077.1 GCA_003136095.1 Myxococcales bacterium | reverse complement strand
CCGGCGGATGAGCTCGGCGCGCAGGTCGTCGCCCGGAACCAGCGCGTCGACGTGCAGGTCGGAGGCCAGCTTGAGAATGTCGATGTCCGCGCGGTAGGCCTGGCGCAGCTCCTCCACGTAGGCCGCCCGCTCGGCCTCGGGCTTGGCGGCGATCTTGTTGGCGTACACGGCGTTGACCGCGGCCTCGGCGCCCATCACGGCGATGCTGGCCTGGGGCAGGGCCAGGGTCGCGTCGGCGTCGAAGGCGGGGCCGCACATGGCATAGAGGCCCGCGCCATAGGCCTTGCGCACGATGACGCTGATCTTGGGCACGGCGGCGTCGGCGATGGCCGAGATCATCTTGGCGCCATGGCGGATGATGCCGGCGCGCTCGACCACGCTGCCGATCATGAATCCGGGCACGTCGGCCAGGAACAGTAACGGAATGCCGAAGGCATCGCACAACCACACGAAGCGCGCGGCCTTGTCGGCGGAATCGACGAAGAGTACGCCGCCCTTCCACTTGGGCTGGTTGGCCACGATGCCGACGGCGCGGCCGCCCAGGCGGGCGAAGCCGGTGATGATCTCGCGCGCGTAGCGCTTCTTGATTTCGAAGAAGGTGCCGGCGTCGGCGAGCACGTCGATGAGGGCGAACATGTCGAAGGCCTGGTTCTGATTCTCGGGTAGAAGGTCGTCGACGCGCTGGCTGCTCCCGGGCTCGGCGCTGGTGGCGGCGGGCGCGGCCGACTCGGCGTTTTGCGGCATGTACGCCAGGTAGTCGCGCGCGGCCTTTAGACAGGATGGCTCATCCGTGGCCAGGAGGTCGGCGCAGCCTGAAACCTCGCAGTGCATGCGGGCGCCGCCCATGTCTTCCAGCGTGGTCTTCTCGCCGATGACCATCTCGGCCATGCGGGGCGAGCCGAGGTACATCGAGGCGTTNNGGCGTTGCCCTCGACCATGAACACGGCGTCGCAGAAAGCGGGAATGTAGGCGCCGCCCGCGGCCGACGGGCCGAAGAGCAAGCAGAGCTGCGGGATCGAGCCCGACAGGCGCACCTGATTGCGGAAGATGCGGCCGGCGTGGCGGCGGCCGGGGAACATGTCGAGCTGATCGGTGATGCGCGCGCCCGCGGAATCGACCAGGTAGACGAGAGGGATGCGCAGGCGGCCGGCGGTCTCCTGGATGCGCAGGATCTTCTCGACGGTGCGCTCGCCCCACGAACCGGCCTTGACGGTCTGGTCGTTGGCCAGGATGGCCGCCGGCCGGCCGTGGATCTTGCCGATGCCGGTCACCACGCCGTCAGCCGGCAGATTCCCGGCGCCGGCGTTGGCGAAGAGGCCGTCCTCGATGAAGTCGGCGCTGTCGTCGCAGAGGCGCGCGATGCGCTCGCGGCAGAACAGCTTGCCGGCCGTCTGGTTGGCGTCGTGGTACTTCTGCGCCCCGCCCTTGCGGATCTTCTCGGCGGCCGCCCGTATGTCGTCGCTCTTACTCATCGGCTGCAGTGTATAGCCGGGGAGGCCAAGAAGAAAACACAGAGAGCAGGGAGGACGAAGAGGTTGCGGAGAAGGGAAGGGCTCGGACCCAGATTTTTCACCACAGAGAGCGCAGAGAACACAGAGCTCGGATGGGAAGAAGGGGTGCGGGTCGAGGGTCCGAAAACCCGTTCTTTTCCGGCCTCTGCGCTCTCTGCGCTCTCTGTGGTGAATTCTTATTGCCTGCTCTCGGCGAGGGCGGCGGCGACGGCTTGGCGCAGGCATTTCTGCACCTGCCCGGGCACCTCGGGCGTGGGCAGGGCCTTGCACAGGGCCAGGGTGCGCTTGAGCGAGTCGCACAGGCTCGTGCAGTGCGGGCAACCCGCCACGTGCTGCTCCATCTCCGCGTAGATGCCGGGGCTAATCCTGTCTTCCAGCCTGCCGGCGGGATGCCTGGGTTCACTGGCCATGGGCGAATCCTAGTTGATCGCACGCCCCGCGCCACTCCCCGCCACGCGCCGTGGCGCCGCGGCGGAGTTCTATGGTCTTTCGCCCGGATTTGACTACGATGCGGTCGTCATGCACGGAAGACACGTTTTTCCCCTCGCTGCCGCGGCCGTCGTCGTCCTCCTGGGCGTTCCCGGATGCCATTCCGGAGGCGGTAGCTGCGCGGCCGGCGCCCTGTGCGACTGCAACGGCGGCTCGGACTGCTACCAAGGGTGCGCCGACGGCGACGGCTGCGACCTCTCCTGCCACAACATGGTTCACTGCGGCGGCGTGTGCGGCAACGGTTGCGCCTTGCAATGCCACGACGTGAACGACTGTTCCTCGTCGTGTGGCGACAACTGCATCATCGACTGCCACAACACGGTTTCCTGCGGCGCCTTCTGCGGGGCCAACTGCCAGTACAGTTGCCAGAGCGTGGACCGTTGCGGGGTGCGTGCCGGCCCGGGCAGCTTCATCTCTTGCACGAGCGTCACCACCTGCGTCGTCGAATGCCTGGGCACTTGCCAGGTCTCCTGCAACGACACCAACCCCTGCGACGTGACCTGCCCGAACGGGGCCTCCCCCATTTCGTGCGCGAACGGCCTGCTGGCATGCGGTACTTGCTAAGCAAAGGAGCACCGATCACGATGACATCCCCACCGCTCATTCGCTCCTCTCTTCGCCGCCGGCAGGTTGCCGCGTTCGTCACGTTTCTCGTCGTGGGGTTGCTGCTGCTCGCCAGAGGCGCCCACGCCTACGAGCAGGTGATCATCCGCGACTGGCGCACGCCCATCGGGTACGAATTCGAGCTGGAGCCGCACCTGGTGTTCGGCACGGCGCCACCCGGTCCGGGATACGGATCGGGGGTGGGCATCGGCGTCCGGGGCAGCGTCGTGATTCTTCCGGATGGATTCCTCAGAAACGTCAACGACTCGGTGGCGGTGGGTTTCGGGTTGGACATCGGCCACTACACGGGGTCGTGGGCCATCAACGGCTATCGCGACCAGTGCCTGCATTTCGAGCCCGGCCCCAACGGCACCTCGATCTGCACCGAGGTGACGTCGAACGGCGGCACCTACAATTACTTCTTCGTGCCCGTGGTCCTGCAGTGGAACTTCTGGCTGACACGGCACTTCTCCGCGTTCGGCGAGCCGGGGGTGGATTTCTACTATCTCGGCAGTCACGGGTTCAACGTCAGTCCCGCCGCCTACGTGGGCGGGCGGGTTCAGCTCGGGAGCCGCGTCACCCTGACCGGTCGGATCGGCTACCCGACCGTGGCCATCGGCGCGTCGTTCATGCTCTAGCCCGTCCTATTTCGTGACGGGTAGCCCGGCGGCTTGCCAGGCGTTGATGCCACCATCCATGTGCTTGGCTAGGGTGAAGCCCTGCTCGCGCAGGACCTTGAGGGCGTTGCCGCTGCGGCAGAAGAGCAGGACGGGTTTCATCTTGTCGATTTTGGCAACCTCCGTTCTTGGGCGTCTGCTGGTTGGAGCCACGGGCTGGCGAAAAGGATACGCGGGTGGTTGCCACCCCATTCGGTGAATCCTTTTCCCGCGAGCTGGCTCCAAGCAGGTGAAAGGACAATTCCCATGGCAACCACAGCGCTTACCCAAAGCAACTTTGACAGCACCGTCAAGCAGGGGATCGTCCTCGTGGACTGGTGGGCGCCGTGGTGCGGTCCCTGCCGCGCATTCGGGCCAACTTTCGAGAAGGCGTCCCTGGCCAACCCCGACGTGACCTTCGCCAAGGTCAACACCGAGGAAGAGCCTGGCCTGGGCCAGGCCTTCGGCATCCAGGCCATCCCGACCCTGATGGCGTTTCGCGACGGCGTGCTCGTCTTCGAACAGGCCGGCGCCCTGCCGGGCTCGGCGCTGCAGCGGCTGGTCGACGAGGTCAAGGCCCTGGACATGACGAAGGTTCTGGCCGAGGTCAGGACCAGGGGAACGAAGGTCGATGCCGCCTGAAACCGCCGCGCCGGCCGCGGTCGAGGCCGGCAAGCCTGCCCAAGGAAGGAAGCGGAAGATGATCCTGCACACCCTGGCCTATGTCGTCGGTGGCGGCGCCGTGGGCTTCGCGTACCACAAGCTGGTGGGCTGTTCGAGCGGCGCCTGTCCCATCACCGCCAATCCCTACATCTCGACGCTCTACGGGGCGCTGATCGGCCTCTTCGCCGGCGGCGGCCTCGGCCGCTAGGCGCGCTCATGGGGCTTGAGTGATCGGCGGCAAGTGATTAGCCTCCGCGGTGGAGGAGATCATGGCCGACCGATCGCGCGCTGGGTTCGAGGCTGAGCTCACATTGGGCAAGCGAAGGAAGTCCGCGGCGAGCGAAGGCACGGTGTTTCGTATGCTGGTGATCGCCGATTTCGGCGGCCATCAGGCCCGCGGCGAGGTGCGGCCGGGGCGGGAGCTGCGCGTGCAGCGCGTGGACCTCGACAGTTTCTCGTCGGTGTTGCGCAAGATCGCCCCGCGGCTCTCCATCGCCATCGGCGATCAGCCGCCCTTTGCCGTCGCCATCGAGGACATGGATGGATTTCATCCCGATCGACTCTTCGCCGACCTGGAGTTCTTCGCACCGATGCGCGAGCTGCGCCGGCAGTTGCAGGACGGCAAGGCGTTCGCACGGGCGGCCGCCTTGCTCGGCAAGGTGAACGAGCCCGCTCCAGCCGCCGGCGGACCGACTGGCGACGACGATCTGCTGCGGCTCTTGGGCCGGGCGCCGAGCGCGGGCGCACCCGCGGCGGGGCCGGCAGGGGCCGTCGACAACTTGATCCGCCAGGCCGTCGCGCCCCATATCGTCGGCAAGCCCGATCCGCGGCAAGCCGAATTGATCCAGGCGGTCGATGGCATGACGGGGGAACTGATGCGGGCCGTGCTCCACAATGCTGGCTTCCAGCGATTGGAGGCGGTCTGGCGCGGGCTCGATCGGCTGGTGCGCGCGCTCGAGCTCGATGAGAGCCTGCAGCTCTTCGTGCTCGACGCCAGCCGCGAGGAGCTGGCCGCGGATTTCGCGGCCGCGCCCAACCTGGCCGAATCCGCCATGTATCACCTCGTCGTCGGCCAAGGGGCGGAAACGCCCTGGGCGCTGCTGGTTCATGGCGCCCCTTGCAGCCGGCGGCAGGAGGACGCCGCCCTCCTGGCCAACCTGGGCACTCTGGCGCAAGAGGTGGAGGCCGCGGTGGTGGCTGGCATGGACACCACNNGGATCCCATCGAGGCCTTCGCCTTCTTCGAGCAGATCTCGCCGCCCGCGCCCGAACGGTTTCTGTGGGGCTCGGCGGGCTTCCTCCTGGCCGAGCTGCTGGCGCAGTCCTACACGGCCGCCGACGGATGGGACTTCACTCCAGGCGACAGCAGCACCATTTCCGACTTGCCCATCCACGTCTTTACGCAGGACGGCGAATCGGTCGAGACCCCGGCCGCGCAGGCCTGGCTTGCCGAGTCGAAGATCGACGACCTGATAAAGGAAGGGTTTGTGCCCTTGGTCTCGGTGAAGGGGCGTGGCGAGGTCCGTATTCCGCGCTTTCAGAGTATCGCCTCGCCGCCCGCCGCGTTGGCCGGGCGCTGGCGCTAGAGCGCCGAATTCCCACCGACGTGCGACATTCCTGTCGGTTCGCGGTCGTGCGCCCGCGGCCGAGGTCCGCGGACTTGCTGGTCCGAGCTGCTGGAATGGGCCTTGCAGCCGTTCGGGATCGTGATGCAGGACGCACTTGGCAAGCGAATAGTTGTGATAGCGTGCACGTCGTGGGACGGTCGCTACAAGCTTATCTTGCGTTCTTGGCACCGCTCGGGTTGTCCGGGTGCTTGCTCTTCACGGACCCCATCAACAAGGCGCCCGACGTGAGCATCAACGGTCCAACCGAGGTCCCCCGCGGCCACCAGGCGCAATATACCGCCGACATCAGCGACGAGGACCCGCCCGCTGTGCTGGATATCGAGTGGGCCGTCATCACGTCCAAGAAGCTAGGCTGCGAGTGGATCACGAAGGCCGACTGGACGGCCGAGAACTATGTGCAGCCGCTCACCTCGCTCGCCAGCACGGCTCCCTACAAGTTCCCGCTCGACAGCACCGATGTCGTCTGTGTTTGCGCCCGGGCCACGGATCATTACGGCGCCTCCAACTTCAAATGTCTGGCCGTTACGCCCCAAACCGTCGCCCCCGAAGCGGTCATCACCGACGTATCGGGCGCCTTGTCGGGCCAGACCCGTCCGCTGTGCTCGCAGATCGAGCTCTCGGCCGAACAATCCACCTTCCCCGCGGGCGACCACCTTCAGTTCAACTGGAGCATCACGTATTCGGGCACGGACCCCAACGGCCAGTCGCCCCAGTTGGTCGCCTGCGACGGGACTTCGGTGAACCTGGCGGACCCGCACCAGCATCGTTGCTTCTTCGCCGCCGTGCCGGGCACCTACAAGGTGACGTTGTCGATCACCGACACGCCCCCCGATGCCGGCGCGGCCGACGCGCTCAGCAGTAATCTCATGGAGTTCGACGTCCCGGTGAACGTGGACACGCCGCCCTGCCTGCAACAGACCGACCCCGACAAGTACTCCCTCCTCACCATGCTCTCGCGCCGCCCCGACGATAGCCGCACCTTCACGGTCCTCAGCGTAGCGGATGACTGCGAGCCCTATCCGCCCTTGCGCAGCTCGCAGCAGCCGGCGCAGTTCGTGTGGTCGGTCTACGACGCGACTCAGTCCTCGCCCGGGTGGGTTAGCAAGGCCAACACCACCGACGCCTTCACGGTCAGCCCGGCGATGTTTCCCGGCGCCCTGCCTGGCGACACCATCAAGGTGCGGGTGGAGGTGCGCGATTCGGCGCAGCCGAAGCTGACCAGCGCCTGCCCGTCGCTTCAGACCGACATTTGCTGTGGAGCGAACGCCTGCACCGGCAAGAACGACTGCGTCCGCTGGACAACCTGGACGGTGCAATTCGAGCCATGACCATGCGAACCTTTTCCTCGATCGTGCTTCTTGCCGCCGCGGCCGCCGGGTGCTCCTCCTCGGGCGGCTCGATAGCTGCTGGCAGTCAGGGAGGCAACGCCGGTTGGGCCGATGCGGGCAGCAGTGGCTCGGGTGGAAGCAGCGTTGCGATCAAAATGGACGCGGCGAGGGCGAATGGCGATGCGGGCAGCCCGTCGCAGGTGCCGGCCAACCTTTCTACGGACGCGCCGGTTTTCACTTGGGGGGACACGCGAAGCTGCACCGATTGCAGCGCCGGCGGCAGCGCCGGCGGGGCCGGGAGCGGATCGGGTGGAAAACCTGGCAGCGGTGGCTCCACCACGGCCGGCTCAGGGGGCAAGGGTGGCTCACCGGGCAGCGGTGGAGCGAGCGGCACTACTCCGATGGGCGGGAGCGTGGGCACGGGCGGCGCCACGGGCAAGGGTGGAAACAGCGGCTTGGGTGGAAGCACCGGCTCGGGTGGAAGCACCACCGGCGTGGGTGGCAGCAGCATGGATGCCGGTGTGCCGCCGAGCGATTCTGCGCGGGCGCCAGACGGTGACGCCAGCGATGGCGGGGGATCGGCGGACTTGCCGGGAGGGCGCGACACCGGCGTTTTCGCGGATAGCACTGGCGCGCCGCCGGACACCCTGCGGACCGACACCTCGTCGCGCTGTGTGGCGCGGATCCGGGCGATTATCCCTTCCACCGATTCCCTCGCCCAATTACTCCTGGTGGCGGGGGCCAATACGCAGGTGGTGTTGCACGTCGATGTCGTCTCCGGCGGCCCCGCGTCGCCGACGTGGACCTGGCACGGGTACCGGGGTAGCTCGCCGATCTCGTCCACCCCGGGCACCAGCGACCCCGCGGCGGCCGCGTTTCCCATCGCCAACGAAGGAACCTACACTTTCAGCGTGACGGACAACACGACCTGCGCGGACACGGTCACCGCCACCGCCGTCGCGGCCAACGCGTGCCCGGCTTGCGACCGATCCGTGATCCTGCGCGCGGCCCCACCGCCGGCCATGAGTATTCCGGTGCAGTCGGGCGCCATCGGTCTCGTTGGCAGCCCGCCCTTCAGCCAGCCCAACGTCGTGCTCGCCAAGGGCGTTCCGGTTTCGGTCTCCCCGAGCGTGGGCGGCAACCTCGTGAATTCATACGTGCGCATCAACAGTCTGGCAGGGGACCTGGTTGCCGACGGCCTGGCCGACCCCCAGGCGGGCGGCTTCGCGGCGCTCCTGCTCGCCATGGACAACAACCGCGCCCTGCTCAGCTACGACGTGCTCGTGGTCCCCATCGACGGCACGAACGGTAGCACCATCGCGGCCACGGCTCCGCAGCTCTTCCAAAGCTATACTCCCGACCAGATCAACGCCGCCGCCTTCGCGCTGTCGGGCGGCGTGACCGTGCGCGGCGGCACGCTCTCGTCGAGCGGGGCGGCTGTTCCTGACGCGCGCGTCATCCTGACCAATCGCGATCCAAGAGCCGCGGTCCTGTCGAGCGATCTCATTTTCTCGTCGGTGGGGCGCGGCGACGCGCAGGGGAACTTCGTATTGCACGCGCAACTCGGCCAGTACTGGGTCTCGGTTTCGCCACCCGCGGGCAGCGGGCTCGCCGAGGCGCTGGCGCCCAATCCGATCACGTTCGGCGGGGCCACCACGGTTTCCTTCCAGTGGAACCCCATGACCATGGCCACGCTCACCTTGAACGTGACCGACGCGAGCGGGGTGGCCGTTCCCGATGGAGCGCGCGTCCGCTTGACGTCGTCGGAAACCACCACGGTGGGAAAGTTGACCGTTGTCGACGCGACGGGCGGAAGCACCACGCAAGACGCGCAGGGAAACGTGCGGGTCGAGGGCCCCACCGCGGCCGGAAGTGTTACCTTCACCAACCTGCCGGCCGGCGCCGCCTACGACGTTCTCATCGTGCCGCCGGTCCTCGGCCCCAACGCCGCCACGACCTTGCTCACCGTGACCGTTCCCGCGGCCGGCGCGTCCCAACCCGTGCCTGTCCAGCTTGTTCGCCAAGGCCGGATCGCCGGGAAGCTCCTTCCCGCCGGCTCGGACTGGTCGAAGGTGAACGTCGTGGCCTACGACCGCAGCGTGGACACACCCGAGGCGCCGCTTGCCGTGAGCGTCAACCTGGACGGCTCGTTCGCCATCGGCGCGAGCCCGGGCCGTCCCTACGTCGTGATCGCGGTGCCGGACACCAGCAGCGGGCTGGCGCGCACCTTTGTCGGACCGGGACCGATCGAGGCGAGCGAATTCTCCATCACGCAGAGGGTGCAGGGCTCGATGGCCTGGAGCGCGAAGGTCACGGACGAGAACCAATACGGTTTGTCCGGAACCGCCCTGCAGGTCTTCTGCGGACCGACCTGGCCGAACTGCATCGATTCGACGATTCCCCTCGCCGAGACTACCTCGGAGGACGGCGGCGCCTTCCAGCTCGCCTTGCCGGACCCGTCGACGCGCTGACACCGGTGTCGCGACTCTCCAGGTAGGGCCTGGCCAGACATTGTAATCCCGCGACAAGCCCAGCGAAGTCGCGGAAGGCGGCAGAAAGAGACGCCTTTCCACGACGGACGCGCCACCCAGTTGGAGCGATGGATGGTGGTCGTAGACGTCGTCGTGCGAGGGCGCGAGCGCAGCGAGCGGGGGTGGCAGGGGTGGTGCAGGTCCCGAAGTCCCCGAAGGGGAGTCGTGGCCGTGGCCGACGAGATCCCTCCGGCCACGGCCACGGCCACGTCTACGGCCACGACCCTCCGCGGCTATCGCGGAATCAGGGACACGTCGGTTCACCGCCGGTTGCTCTCCGCCGCGAGAATGTTCAGAAGGCAGGGCTCGTCCCATTTGCATGGGATACCTCTCGCTTATCTTCTGGCTTCCCCGGTTGCCCTGCGCGCTGGCCGCGTCCGATGCGCTCGCTCCGGTCGACGCACGGGCAAGCGACGCGGCCAAGTCCGAACCGGCCGTTGCCACTCCCCCGCCGACGGCGCCAGCGCCACCACCGGTTGGCCCGTCTCAGCCGGCGCCCGTCGCGGTCGCCGCTGCGCCTTGGCTGCCCAGGGAAACGGCCAGCTATCGCGTGACCTACGGGATCATGGGTCAGGTCGCCGAGGCCACGCTCTCATTCGCGCCCGATGCCGGCCCGGCCCCGGCTGCGGTCCCGCCGCTGATTCGCGCGGTGGGGGATGGCCATGGCGCCGTGCTGGGCTTTGGCAAGACCGACAAGCGGATCGAGAGCGAGTTCGACGCGCGCACCCACGCTTCGCGTCGCTGGACCAACCGCCGGGCGAGCGATGGCAAGACCACCTTCGACACCGGCGAGGAGCCGAAGTTCGGATCGGTTTCGCTCTTGCGCAAGCGAACCGGCGAGCCCGACCTGGCCGAAACCTTCACCCGAACCGCGCCCGTGCTCGACCCGTTGAGTTTCCTGCTGCGCCTGCGCATGGCCCTGCCCGAAGCGCCCACGACGTACGAGATCCTGGACGGTCGCGCGCTGTGGCTGGCCGAGATCTCGGCGGCTCGCCCGGACCCGGACAACTCTGGGCTGCTGCGCTTGGACGGCAAGGTCGACCCGATCGACTGGAGTGGCGGCCCCGACAAGGAGCGCAGCAGCCGCTCCTTCGTGCTCTATGTGACGCGCGACCGCTTCCATACGCCGGTCCGGCTGGTCGTGCCCTTTGGCCTGGGCGAGGTCCGTGCCGAGATGGTGCGGATCGAGCGTCCCGACACGGAGTGGGTCAAGGCGCTCGTCGGCCGCCTCTTGTGCGGGGTTTGCCCGGGCCACAGGGTTTGCCGCGGCACGGGCCGCCCTTGGCCGAGAGCTCCTACTTTCCCCTGAAGCGAGGTGGCCGCTTTTCCGCAAAGGCTCGCAGACCTTCCTTGCGGTCCGCGCTGCCGAGCACGGCCTCGTAGCCCCTGCGCTCGACGGCCAGGCCCTCCGGCATCGGTCGGCCGAACCCGCTGTCGATCGCATGCTTGGCCTGGGCCAGGGCCAGGGGCCCGCCCGCGCACAGCTCGGCGCAGATCTCGGTCACTGCCGGCTCGAGCTCCGCTTCCGGGACGACCCGGGAAAGCAGGCCGAGCCGCAGGGCCGTGGCCGCATCGATGCGCCGGCCGGTCAGGATCAGCTCCTTGGCCACGGCGATCCCGCACAACCGGGACAGACGCTGTGTGCCGCCGGCGCCGGGAATGATGCCCAGGCGCACCTCGGAAAGCCCCAGACTGGCGCTTTCGTCGGCCAGCCGGATGTCGGCGGCGAGCGCGAGCTCCAGGCCGCCGCCCAGGGCCGCGCCCGCGATGGCCGCAACGACCGGAGCGGGAAAGTCCTCGACGGCCTGGACCAGGGCGCCCAGCTCGTGGAGGAAGGCGCGGGTTTCATCGAGGGTCATGCCCAGCCGTTCTTTCAGATCGGCGCCGGCGCAGAAGGCCTTGCCCCCCGCGCCGGTGAGCACGACCGTGGTCACGCCGGGTTGGGCGGCCAGGGCGGCCAGTTCGGCGCGCAGGCTGGCCACCAAGGCGCGCGACAGGGCGTTTCTGGCCTCGGGCCGGTTGAGGGTCAGCCACGCCACGGAACCCACTCGCTCGCGGAGCACCAGGTCGCGGGGCAATGCGTTCGAGGTCTTGGCCTTGGCCATGGGTTGGTTTCGCCAGCCTGCTACCGCGCCCACAGACTGTCCAGCAGGCCGTCGCTCACCTGTTCCAGCGTATCCACCACGGCGTCGGCGGCCGACTGGTCATAGCCCATGAAGTTCCCCCGCCGGACCGCGATGACGCGGGCGCCGGCGGCCTTGCCGGAGAGGATTCCGGGCTCGGCGTCCTCGATGACGATCGCCGCGCGCGGCTCGACCCCGAGCAGGCGCATGGCGGTCTGGTACGGCTCCGGGTGGGGCTTGCCCCGGCCATAGTCCTCGGCGCCGAGGAGCTGATCGAAGCAGTCGGCAAGGCCGATGCCGGCGATGGTTTCGCGCACCTCGACGCGGCTGGAGCCCGAGACCACGGCCAGCCCGGCACGCGCATGCAGGCGGCGCACCAGCGCGAGCGCGCCGGGGAGCGCCTGGTAGCCTTTGCTCGCGAAGAGGGCGCGTTTTTCCTCGACGGCGGCGGCGATGAGCACGTCCATCTCCACGTCCAGCCCGCACTCGCGCCGGATGCGAGCGTGAATCTCGTTCCACGAGTGTCCGACGATGAAACTGCGTATGTCCGCGTCGAGCTCGACGTTCCAGCGGCGCGCGGCCAGAACCACGGATTCGACGTTTTCTCGCTCGGTGTCGACCAAGGTTCCGTCGAGGTCGAAGAG
>PNBO01000230.1 GCA_003136095.1 Myxococcales bacterium | reverse complement strand
GCGCGATTTGATGGGAACCCTGAAAGCAGCCTATTCGCGTTCCTCGCGATTCGCTCCCTCCGCCGCCGGCAGCGGAAACCGCCTTCTGCCCCGAACCTGGGAATACTTCCTGGGCCCCACCGGTTGCATGCCTCGTGAACCTCTTCCGCCTCCGCGTGGTGCTGCTGGCTTCGGCGGTGTTGCTCGTCGGATGCGACCACTACACGAAGCAGGTGGCCAAGGTCGGGCTCGAGCGTTCGGCCCCGCACACGCTGGTTGCTGGCGTGCTGGATCTCGACTACACCGAGAACACCGACAGCGGCTTCGGCCTTCTGCGCAAGGTGCCAGTCTCGATCCGCACGCCGATTCTCACGGCCGCGCAGATGACGGGCGGAGCCGTGATGCTCCTTCTATGTCTGCGCCGCAAGAGCCGGCGTGGCGTGCGCCTCGCTCTGCTTCTACTCTCGGCGGGGGCGCTGGCCAACGGCATCGATCGACTGGCACGCGGGTACGTGGTCGACTTCATTCACATCCACCACTGGCCGGTCTTCAACCTCGCGGACGTCTACATCACCGCCGGAGCGCTCCTCTTGTTCCTCGGCGTCCGCCTCGCATCGTCCGTGGCGCCTCCCGCATCGCCGTCGTCGTTGTGAATCGTCGTTCGCCATGGTCGCGCTTGCCCCAGCCGGCGCGGTGGGCGATTCTGGGAGAGACTCTGGATTGCCTAGTCTTTCTCTTCCAGCAGCCCTTCGCACTGCTTCGGCATCGCGGGGGCGTCCTCGCCCGGGGGCTTGCGCTTGGCCGCCGTCTGGGTCGCGTCCGCGGAGAACCACCAGTCGAGTGAGGCATCGCAGCCTTCGCTCGCCGGGAGAGGTTGAGGTACGGCGCAGTCGGGACTGTCGACGGGACAGCGCAGGCGCACGTGGAAGTGGTCCTGATGTCCCCACCACGGGCGGAGCAGGCGCAGCCACGGCCCGCGCCTGGCCTTGTCCCGGCACAGGGCGCGCTTGACCGACGGATGGACGAAGATGCGATCCACGGCGGGATTCGTCCCCACGATTTCCAGCAGATGCACAACCTCCGGGGTCCACGCCGACAGCATCTTCTTGCTGCGCAGATCGACCACCGAAGGCGCGGGCGGCGCGGGGGCCTTGCCGGGCAGAAACGGCTTGGCCGGCGGCGCATACCACAGGTCCACGTCGATCCCGCTCTGATGGCTGCGATGGCCGGTGGGCGTGGGCCCGCCGCGCGGCTGGCCCAGATCGCCGACGAAGAGCGGCGCCAACTTCTCCCGGCGCGCCTGCGCCGCGAGCTTGCGCAGGAACGCGATGAGCACCGGGTGGCCGAACTGGCGATGGCGCTCGGGATGCACGACGGTCCAGCCCGCGCCACGCAGGGGCAAGGCCTCCGCCCCCTGCACGCATCCCGCGCCCGGCTGGCCAATGGCCAGGGCCGGCCCGGACGACGGCTTGGCCACGCGGCTCCAGCGCACATCGAAGCTCTGAATCGACTGGGCGACCGCGGCGTCGGCGCCCGCGTCAGTGACCCCGCCATCGGGCGAGGCCGAGGCCGCGACGAGGAGCGCGAGGAGACACACCATTGGCCCCCCAATCTGCGCGCATCCCGCGCCATCCGCCAGTTTCGCCGGCGCTCAAGAGGGCGAGGCGGCGAACCTGGTGCTCGAGCGGCCGCCGCGATGGCATCGTGAATCACCGATGGACGCAAAAGCGCTTGCCAAGCGAGCGGCGGTGCAAGAAATCGGCTTCGATCCGACGTGCATCACCAAGACCGCGCCGACCGGGACCGGCGTGCAGGACTGCTGGCTCTACTCCATCGACTACACGTACATCACCAACATCGGCGGCATCGCCCAGTGCTTCCACCCCAAGGCCGGCGCGGGCACGCCCGACATCGGCGCCTACGCGTACGCGTATTAGACATGAACGACCGGCGGCTTCCGGGGTAAAAAGGCCAACATGATTCGGCAATACCCTCTGACGCCGGCGGCCGGAAAACGCCTCATCGCAAAGGCGCTCGTCGCGCACCCCTGGGTGACGGAAACCCTGCGCTCCGGCCGCCTGGTCATCGTGGCCGGGACGACCAATGGGTACGTCGCGGAGGAGATCCTCGCGCAGATCGGACAGGCCGTGGGTTTCGTGCGCCGGCACTTCTTCCGCGGCCTCACGCTGCCGCCGGCCCTCATCGCCGCGATGGGCAAACAGCCCCCCGACAGTGACCGCTTTCCCGGCGACATCGTCATCGACAAGGGCGTATGGCAACGGGCCAAGACCGTGTTCGAAGTCGTGGGCGATCTCGGTCCCGCCGACCTGATTCTCAAGGGCGCGAACGCACTCGATGTCGACTCGGGACAAGCGGCCACCTTCATCGCCTTTCCCGACGGCGGCCCAACCGGCGCAATCCTTCCAGCGGTCCTGGGACGCCATGCCAGGATGCTCGTCCCGGTCGGGCTGGAGAAGCGCGTTCCGGGCGGCTTGCTCGACCTCGACAAGCGTTTGGCCATTCCCTATGCCGAGGGACTCCGCCTCTGTCCGCTGCCCGGCACGGTTTTCACGGAGATCGACGCCCTCGCGCTGGCCACCGGGGCCAGGGCCACGCTCGTGGGCGGCGGCGGCGTGGCCGGCGCCGAGGGCGCCCTCTGGCTCGCGATGGAGGGGAGCGACGACCAGCTGACCCGGGTCGAAGCGCTGATGCGCAAGGTGCTCGTGGAGCCGCCGTTCAACCTCGAATCGGCGCCGTAGCCGCTTCGCAAGTCACGCCGGTGCCACTATGATGGGGCCTGTGCGTGCACTGCGTGTGCCCGGCGGCGGCGACAAGTCGCCCATCTTCATCCCTGGCAAGGGGCCGGCCGCGCTCTGCCTGCACGGTTTCACCGGTACGCCCTACGAGGTCGCTCCGCTGGCGCGCGCCCTCGCGGCCGCCGGTTTCGCCGTGTCGGCTCCCCTGCTCGCCGGTCACGGCGACAGCCCCGCTGCCCTCGCGGCCACCCGCTGGCAGGACTGGCTCGCCTCGGCCGAGGCCGCCTTCGATCGGCTGCACGCCGTCGCGCCCTCTGGCCCGGTGGCGGTCGCGGGATTCTCGATGGGTGGACTTCTGGCCCTGCGGCTGGCTCGCACGCGGCCCGGCGCGGTTGCCGCCCTCGCGCTCATGTCTGTCCCGCTCCGGTTGCCGCAATGGCAGGCCGCAGGGATGCATGGCTTCGCGCGCCTGCCCGCATTCCTGCGCCGCAGCCGCCTGGCCTCGTTGCGCAAACGTGGAGGCAGCGACGTCACCGACGCCGACGTGCGCGACG
>PNBO01000022.1 GCA_003136095.1 Myxococcales bacterium | reverse complement strand
ACCGTGTACCTCAACGGCACGCAGATATGCGCCCGTCCCTACGGATACTCTTCCTTCGAATGTGACTTCGGAGCCAACGCCAAATCTGGCGCGTCGAACGTGCTCGCCGTCAAGGTCAACAACCAAGAGCCCAGCAGCCGCTGGTACTCGGGCAGCGGCATCTATCGCCACACCTGGCTCAAGACCGTCAACCCCGTGCGGGTCGCATACACGGGCACGCAAGTCACGACGCCAACGGTCTCGACCTCGAGCGCCACCGTGAACATCGCGATCACGGTCCAGAACGACGCGACGACCGACCAATCGGTGACCGTGGCGAGCTCGGTTCGCGACGCCGCGGGAACGGAGGTGGGCACAGGCTCTTCGGCGGCAACGTCGGTGACCGCTGGGAAGACCGCCAGCGTAACGCATTCCGCGACTGTCTCCAATCCCAAGCTCTGGTCACCCTCGTCGCCAACCCTCTACTCCGTGGTGACAACCGTATCGGTGGGCGGCTCGGTGGTCGACACGTACACGACCCCGCTCGGCATTCGCACCTTCGCCTTCGACGCGAACACGGGTTTCTCGCTGAACGGCACCAAGATGAAGCTCAACGGCACCTGCAATCACCACGACCTCGGCGCCCTGGGCGCTGCTGTCAACAATCGCGCCATCGAGAAACGCCTGCAGATGCTCAAGGACATGGGCGTCAACGCACTTCGCACGTCGCACAATCCACCCGCGCCCGAGTTGCTGGATATCGCCGACCGACTCGGACTCATGGTCATGGATGAGGCGTTCGACTGCTGGTACGCGGGCAAGAACACCTACGACTACGGGCGATTCTTCAANNCCGCGATCGCAACCACCCGAGCGTGATCATCTGGAGCATCGGCAACGAGGTCGCACAGGCCAGCGACAAGACCACGGTGCAGAAGCTGATCACCTCGGTTCACGCCAAAGACACCACCCGCCCGATTACCCAGGCCTATGCGGCATGGGTCGACGTCAGCAGCATAACCGGCCTCGAAGACCTCGTGGGAATCAACTACGCCCCGGATCGCTACGACTCGGTGCACACGTCCAATCCGAGCTACAAGATGTTCGCCAGCGAGTCGTCCTCCGCCCTGCGGAGCCGAGGCATCTACAACAACAATAACAACCAGGAGTCGTCCTACGACGACTCCTGGGCCGGCTGGGGGGCGGGTGCGGAAGCGTCGTGGAACAACGTCAACACGCGCGCGTGGATTGCCGGCGAGTTCATCTGGACCGGCTTCGACTACATCGGCGAGCCGACGCCCTACGAATGGCCCTCGAAGAGTTCGTACTTCGGAGCCATCGACACCGCGTATTTCCCGAAGGACGTCTTCTACTTCTATCAGAGCAAGTGGAACGCCAGCGGGCCCACCATGGTCCACATCGTTCCCATGAACTGGACGAATTGGACCAATGGACAATCGGTGAAGGTCATGGTCTACAGCAATGCCGACAGCGTTGAGCTTTTCCTCAACGATAAGTCGCAGGGCTCGAAGACCATGTCTTCCAGCACGGGGCACCTTCAGTGGTCGGTCCCGTTCGCGACCGGCACGCTCCAGGCGAAGGCCACCAAGGGTGGCTCGGTCGTCGCGACCGACACCGTGAAGACTGCCGGGGCGGCGGCAGCTTTGGTGCTCACGGCCGATCGTGCTTCGATCGCGGCGGACGGGCGCGACCTGTCCTTCGTCGAAGTGGACATCGTCGATGCCCAGGGCGTCGTCGTGCCCCAAGCCAACAACGCGATCGCCTTCACGATCAGCGGTCCTGGCGCCCTTGTGGGCCTCGACGCTGGAGATTCGACTAACCACGACTCCTACAAGGGCACCTCGCACGCCGCTTTCAGCGGCAAGCTGATGGCCATCGTTCAGTCCACAGCCACCGCCGGAAAGATCACGCTAAAGGCAACCTCCGGGTCGCTCACCGGCAGCTCGGTGGACATCACCACGGCGACACCCTAGTCCAGCAAAGGAGCCCCCCGGCGCTGCCGGTGAGGCAGCAGAAGTTCGCCATTTCTGGGAGCCTGGAGAAGGCGAATGCTCCGTTCGGTGAGCCGCCAAGCCCACGAAGAGGAGGTCCCGTGGAAGATACCTCCGAAGTGAAAGAGAGACTCGACAAGAGGCCCTTCCTCCTTGTGGCAGCGGTGACTTCTTGAAGGTGCTGAAGAACGCCCAGACGTCGCCCGCGGTGGTCGTGGTGATGGAATGGTTCCAAGTGCCGGTGCAGGAGTAGACCGGAAGGCTGCTCGTACAATCCTCACACGCCTCCCACGACGTGAAGCCCGACCCCAACGGCGTGGTTGTCGTGAAGCTGCACCCGTTTTTGCCGGTCCAGAAGCCAAGGCTCGCCTGACCCATGGCTGGCGTGACGCTGGTATCCGTCGACCCCCGGAGGATCAGGATGGCCGCCTGGGCGTTCGCGTTCGTGCAGGTCGGTGTGGTGGCGGCGCTGACAGGCAGCGCTATTTTCCGTACCCAGCAGCGACGATGTTGACCTGCACGAGGTCGTCGGTGGCATCCGTCGGATTGCCGCTGGTTATGGCTCCTTCGAAGAAGGTGCCCTTGCCGTAGTCACTGCCATCGCCACCTGTTCCCAGGATGATAGAGCCTTGCTTCAGCATGGGAGTGTAGCCGGACGGACGTTTCCCGTTCCACATGGTCGCAAGGGTGCCGGACTGCGCATTGCCGGCCTTGAGCCCCATCAAGTTCCCAGAGGGGCCCTTGAGCATGCCCGTAACGTAGGCCCAGGTGATGGAGGTATTGGTTGAACAGACGGCGGTCGGGGTATCACACTCGAACATGCCGTTTTCGAGATCCGCCGCGACCCACGGGCCGCTGCCGGCTCCCCCCTTCTGAAACTGTGTGGAGTTGCCCCAGTAGAGGGCCTCCATCGTCTTGCTGCCGCTGTCGGAGTTGGTCGTCTCTGCATTGCCGTAGTCGAAGCAGCAGATGCCGCTATAGCGCTTTCCGTCCAGCACGGCGTACATGGCCTCCGGCTGGTCGCCGGTTGCCATCCCCGTGGTGGCGTTGTTCCTGTAGGCGACGTCCTTTGCGGTGCTCCCGTCGTTGTCGACGTAGATACCGTGGGCGACGTGACCGCTCACCGTGATCTGACCCTGGGCGGCATCCGCTTCGTTACCGCCATTCTTCAACCACAACGCCGTCCCCGATTTCTTGAGATCGTTCTTGTTCGGGGATTGGTCGTAGATGATCGAGATGGTGCACGCGGTGCCGGAGGGGCAGAACGAGTTGTGCACGGATATATCCACGAAGCCTCCAGCGCCGACCAGGACGTCCTTGGTGCTACTGTCCGACTTCTTCCTGAGCTGGTAGAGGGGGCCGGTGTACGCTGCGTAGAGCGCGCGAACCGTGCT
>PNBO01000335.1 GCA_003136095.1 Myxococcales bacterium | reverse complement strand
CCGCATCGAGGATCTCCTGGAATTGCTCCCCCGAGAGCCGCAGGACCTCGCCTTGGCCAACGGACGCGGTCGGCACCAGACCGCTGATTTGATGGCGGGTGAGGAAGGACATTTGCTGGGCACTCAGACCGTCGATGCCGAGAAACCGGGCCGCCGGGGTAGCGGAGGTGACTGCAACAACCGTGCCTCGCCTGGATTCGAGGGAGACCTCGCGTTAGCGCTGATTGGTCGCACTACTCGGTTCGCGGAGATGGTCGGATTCGACCACTGGGTGCCCGGAGCCGGGCACCCACTTCGCCGCTCGGTCCGTACCGACACCCCCACCACGGCAGCTCGACATCCCGTACTGTCCAGAAATCCATCGCCAGCGGCGGCAGCAGGGGACAATGGGCCAGCGTTTTTCAAGTGGGCAGTGATCTCTGCCGAGAACATGAGCCATTCCAGCCGCTTGGAGGCCAGAGATCAGTTGCCCCGACGTTCGGGGATGTTCGTCTAAGGGGGGAAATGGGGAGCCACACCATGACCCCCACCAACTTGGATGGGGTAGGGCGGTTAACGGGGGCTGGGTGGAGACGAATGCGGCGTTGCGTGGCCGGCAAGTGGCGCTGCGAAGGCGTCAACGCCACGGGACAGGCCTTCGCCGTCGAAGGTGAGTACACGCGCGTCGATCCGCCGCACTCCCTCGGACCGACTTTTCGGTAAACACCCCAGACGGCTGTAGCATCCTGCACCTGCGGTACGCCCGCCCAGTCCACCCATGTCGTCCGCCGCCTGGAAAGCCAACCTTATCGCGCTCCTCGTCGCGCAAACCTGCGTGATGATCGCTTTCAGTTTCGTGTTCCCGTTCATCCCGCTCTACGTGCGCGCTCTCGGGGTCACGGACAACGCGACGGCGGCGCGTTGGGCCGGCGCCATCGGCGCGGCGGCTGCGGTCACGATGGCCATCGCACAGCCGATCTGGGGCAGCCTCGCCGACCGCTACGGACGCCGTGTGATGGTTCTGCGGTCGATAGCGGCGGCGAGCATTACGCTGACGCTCATGGGACTTGCGCGCCATCCGTGGCAGCTGCTGGTGTTACGCTTTCTGCAGGGAGCATTCACGGGTACGCTCGCAGCGTCCAACGCTCTTGTGGCAACGTCGGTGCCGCGCGAGCGCCTGGGCTCATCGCTTGGCCTCATGCAGGTGTCGCTCTTTTGCGGCACGTCGGTCGGGCCGCTCATCGGCGGCTTCATCGCGGATCGGATGGGATACCGTGCCTCCTGTTTCGCGGCGGGCGGCCTCATGCTCGTCTCGCTCGTGCTCGTCGTTGCGCTCGTACGCGAGTCTTTCACGCCACTGCCCGCCACCACTTCGCGCCGAGGCGTTCTCGCCGACAGCCGCCAGCTGCTCGCCGTGCCGGGCTTCTTGCTCGTCATGGGTGTCACGTTCCTCATTCAGTATGGCAATGCGGTGGCCATGCCGATCCTCTCTTTGTTCATCCACGAGCTCGCGAATGGAACGAAAGCGGCGAGCGCGGCGGGTGCAATCATGGCCGGCACCGGCGTCGCAAGCGCAGTCGCCGCGGTGCTGATTGGGCGACTCGGGGATCGCGTGGGACACCGCCGGGTACTCCCGGCGTGCCTGCTTGGCGCCGCACTCGTCTGCCTGCCGCAGGCTTTCGTGCGCAGCACCGGCGAGCTCTTCGCATGGCGGCTCGCGCTTGGAGTGTTTCTTGGTGGACTGCTGCCGAGCACCAACGCCCTGCTGGCCGGGTTGGTGCCAGCTGAGCGACGAGGCTCCGCGTTCGGACTCGGGGCGACCGCCCTCTCATTGGCGAACGTCATTGGGCCGCTCTCGGGGGCATTTCTGGGCGGGACGCTGGGCATGCGCTCGGTCTTCTTCGCGACCGCGGCACTCTTCATCGTTGGCCTCGTCTTCGTGCTTTCACGCTTTCGCTATCTGCCCAGGCGAGTTGGCGACGTGCCGCCGAACCTCATGCCCGCTGATACGGTGGAGTGATTCCTGTGATTCGCCCAGCTGCGAATCAGGACATTCATAGTCCTTCTCGGGCAAGTCCTCGAATTTGGCGAACCGGCCGGTGAGGAATCCCCGGCCCAGGGGACTGTAGGCCACGACGGTGATGCCCAGCTCGCGCACTGTCGCCAGAAGCTCGTTCTCGGGATCTCGGCTCCACAACGAATACTCGGTCTGAAACGCCGAGATGGGATGAACCGCATGCGCGCGCCGGATCGTGGCGGGCGATGCCTCCGACAAGCCAAGGAAGCGCACCTTGCCCGCCTCCACCAGCCTTCTCATGGCTCCGACGGTTTCCTCGATGGGAACCGCGCGGTCTACGCGGTGCTGATAGTAGAGATCGATGCGATCCACGCGCAGCCGCTTCAGGCTGGCGTCGCAGCAGGCGCGCACGTATTCGGGTCGGCCGTTCACGCCCTGGAAGCTGCCGTCGCTGCCGCGCATGTTGCCGAACTTGGTGGCCAGAACGACTTCGTCGCGCCGCCCATGGATGCCGCGGTCAACCAGCTCTTCGTTCTTGAACGGTCCATACATGTCCGCCGTATCGAGAAAGTTGAGTCCCCGATCCACGGCGAGGTTGATCGTGGCCAGGGATTCCGCCTCGTCGGCGCCAGCATAGAATTCACTCATGCCCATGCAACCGAGGCCGAGGGCCGATACGGAAAGAGCGGAATGACCAAGTTTGCGCCGCTTCATGGGGATCTCCTGAAGATCATCACGGTTCCTTGGCGGCCAACAATTCCCACCAGAGGAGCAGAGAAGTCGGTCAATGGAAGGTCGTGATCGGCGCGGTCGCCGGTGCCGGTGGCTGGATGGCCCGACTGCCTGCCCGCATCCTGATCCACCTCGCACAGCGCCGCAGGGGCATGAGCCACAACCGGATCGCATTCACGGTCGCAGAATTGGAGCAGCAAGGCTTCATCGACAAGGTGCTCCGCATGTGGCAGGCGCTCGGGCTGATCTGGGATCTCCGGCGGCCGCCAGCTGACGTGCTGGCTGGCCCCTTGGCGACCGAGATCAAGCCGGCCATCCTGCACCGCCCGGTCCGAAGGACAGGCAGGCTCGGCGGGTTGGCCAGGGCTAGGCCGCCCGCGCCGACGGTGGCTGCTTGGTCCCGACGGCGGTCGCGACGATCTGGAACAGGTTGAGGGCGCGAGCGCGGAATTGGGCGGCGCTGGTCATGAGATAGAACTTCCACATGCGGTAGAAGCGGGCGCCGTACTTTTCGCGCAGGCTCGACCACGCCTGCTCGAAGTTCGCCCACCACGCCATGAGGGTGCGGTCGTAGTCCGGACCGATGTTGTGAACGTCCTCGACCACCAGCAGGTCGTGCATGGCGGTGGTAAGTTGTCCCAGGGTCGGGATGACCGCGTTGGGGAAGATGTACTTGTGGTACCAAGGATCGATCTGGGTGCGCGGCTCTTGCCCGCCGATGGTGTGGACGAAGACGGTGCCGCCAGGTGCCAGGCAGCGCGTCGCCAGCTCCATGTAGGCGCGATAGTTCCGGGGACCGACGTGTTCCATCAAGCCGATGGAGACGACGGCATCGTAGCCGCCGGTCGCTTTGCGGTAGTCCTCAAGGCGAATCTCGACCGGCAAGGTCGCGTAGCGCTCTCGTGCCCACGTGCATTGCTCGCGCGATACCGTGTAACCGACGACGCTGGCCCCGTAGTTTTGGGCCGCGAATGCCGCGAAGCCGCCCCAGCCGCAGCCAAGGTCGAGAATGCGCATGCCCGGCCGGGCGCCGATCTTGCGACAAACCAGATCCAGCTTGGCCGCCTGGGCGGCATCCAGATGGTCGGCGTTCCGCCAGTACGCGCAGGTGTACACCATGCGCGGACCCAGCATGGCCTGGTACAGATCGTTGCCCACGTCGTAGTGGCGTTCGCCCACCTCGAAAGCTCGGGTAGCCTGCAGGTTGAAAAGGCGCGAGCGGATTCCGTTCGCTACCAAGACCCAGCTCGCGCGCAGAACGAGGTCGGGTCGGGTTCGGGTAAGTCGTTCGACCATTTGGTCGATGGCCTGGCAGTCCCACCATCCTTCCACGTAGGCCTCGCCGACCCCCANNGAAGGATGTCGCGCATGCTGTCGGCGGCGCGACGATCGTCGAAGGCCGAGAGCAACCTCTTCGCGGTTTGGGTCATGCCACGCCTCCTGGTGCGCGGCTTTCGCTGCTCCGGGCGAGCCACCAGTCGGCCCCGTCGAGGGCGATGTCAAAGAGCCGCGGTGCCGGGAAGCGCGCGCCCGAAAACATCCAGGCGAAACCCGCGCTGAGGGCGTGCCGGGATGTACGCGTGAGGAAGCTGTTCGCAGGGGACCTCGGCGCCACGGCCGAGGACCGTGCTTTTCGTCGGCGCAACGAACTGGCTATTTCGCGCAAGCGGAAGACACGCTGGTAGTCCGCCAGAACTGGATGGGCGGCCAGGCGTGTTGGATAGCTCGTGGGGGCGCCGGCGGCAATCGCCTCGGCCAGCAATCGCCCCGATAGTACCGCGGGCAGAATGCCCTCGGCGGTGAGGGGTTGCGCCAGACCCAAGCTGTCGCCGATCAGGTAGGCGCCACCTCTGCCGTCGGGGTCGACGCGCGTCGCCCCCCGTAGATGCTCCGGATGGTAAAGGTAGTAGGAATACCCCTTCATCGCGTCCAGCTCGGCCTCGGTGTTCGCCGGCAAGTGGCCCGCTGCAAGGAAATTCGCGCGCGCAGACTGCCACGCGTTTCGCACTTCCTTCGGATCCGCGGTTCCCGTGCCGACATTCAGCCAGTCGGTCTTGGGCACGTTCCAGGAATAGCCCGACAGGTCATCGTGCAACAGCAGCTCAGGCTCGCCATCCCGGCCGAGGCGCGTACGGGCAATGGCGACAGGATCGGCGCGGAACTCGTGCTCTTGCACGCCGACCGGGCCCATCGGTCGCGCCGGCGCCCACAGTCGCGCCACCGGGCAGTGCGTTCCGCCCGCGCCGACCAGATGGCGGCAACGTAGTCCGGCGACCGACCACAATCCATCCCCGTCTCGTACGATGTCGCCGACCGCAACGCCGAGGTGCAGGTCGGCGCCGCTTCGGCGCAGAAGAAAGTCGTCGAATTCGAAACCGCGAATGAACCATCCACGGCAGGGGATGGCGCGCCCCTCGCCAGCGTAGCGAACGTGGCACATGCGCCATTCCCACCGCCCACCCGGATAGTCGTTGGGCGACATCTCGAGGACATCCCAGATCGGCGTGGACAGCCAGCCTGAACACAACTTGACCCGTGGAAACCGGGCGCGATCCACCACGCCGACGCGAGCGCCAGCCTTGGCCAAGAAGCGCGCGCACGTGCTCCCCGCCGGTCCTCCACCGACAACCAGAACATCGAGGACTGCCATGGTCCGAAATCTAGCTTACGCCGCGCGGATTCCCACAGCGCGCGGCGTAACGTGCGGCCGCAGGGAAGAAGCCGAAGCCCCCTTCCATAGCCATTTCCTCCAGCCCCGGAAATCGCGTCATCCGGATCCAGCCTGGATAGCTGCCAGCACGGCCAGCTTCGCCACTCCCCTTTGGCCGACACAGCGCTCACGTCCCCACTGGGTCAATGGTGCGCCGGGTCTCGTCTGGACCAGGTCAACCAACTCCGCGCTCAGGCGTGGGCAACTACCCAATGGGCCATGTTCCGCCGATCATACGGACGGTCTGCGACCGGCCCCTGTCGACGCCGCAATCATTGAACTAGCAGAACCCGGATATAGCTGGCCGCCGAGGCGCCTCGGCGGCTTCTTGCACGTCACTTCGAGGAGGGACGCCGGGCCGGGGCTGACTCTTCCGTCGGTGAGGCTGGGAATCCGCTCGGTTGGCAGTCGGATATCACCCACGTGCATCCTCCTGCCATGCTCGCACTGTCCTGGAGCCTCCTCGCCGCGCTTTGCTCGATCCTCCGCACTCGCGCCGGAGCACGGTGGTGCCCTCGAGGATGCGCACGACGTGTGCTGTGGCGCCGTTAGCGCCGGTATCGGGCGGTCTTTCCGGCTGCGTGATCGGTGGTGTCGACGATCTCCACCACCTCGGGCGCGATCCTGCGCAGCATGACCTCGACTCCTTGGCGCAAGGTCACCTGGGAGGCGGCACAACCCTGGCATCCCCCGCTCATGGCGATGCGTAGTTTCCCCTCGCGGTAGTCCACGAGGGAAATCGCTCCGCCGTGTCCGGCAATGCCTCGGTTGATTTCGCCATCGAGCAGCGCCTGGATGGCTAAGCGAATCTCGGCGTCGGAGCGGCCCCGCTGGTTCGGACGGGAAGCGGCTTCTAGGATGGCGGGCACGCCCGTCAGCATTTGCGTACGGATCTTCGCGCCGATTGCGCCTTTCAATAGAGCCCACTCGACTTCCGGAACCTTGCCCACGATGACGACGTTCTCGGCGATGAGCACATGGGCAACGCCCGCCAAGCTGAAGAGTTGCTCCGGCAGCGGCGAACCCGCGGCGCGCTCCGGACAGTCGAAGAAGAACGGCCGACCTGGATGCACGGTCTGGCCTACCGTGAATTTGCACGTGTTCGGGTCGGCCAGGAGGACCTCTGCGCGGATCGTAATGAGTGGGATGGTGCTCGACTCAGACATCTTCGGCACTCGCGTTGGCTCCGCGTTCGGCCAGAGCGCGCAGAGTTTCGAAGGAGTAGATCCCAGTGCTATGGCCGTCGCTCCACTTGATGGTGATACCGTAGCTGCCCACGCTCGTGACGGTAACCGGGGCGACGTCGGGCCTGACCTTGCTTGGGTCCAGGAGGGCCCGGCCGCTCATTTCCTCCACACAAAGGGCGCACGGGCAGGCGAGCCGGAGATCCCGCACGTCGAGGTGACCTTGCTGTCCGTCCTCCCACAGAAGCGACAAGGTTCTGGGATTGGTACGCCGTAGGCCAATCGCCGTCGTCCGAGCGCCCGACTTCAGCACCGCCCCTTCCATCCACCCGGGCCCAGTGTCCGCGCCGCTCCACTCCCACGAGAATGCTTTCAGACCCGTGGTGGGTGTTCCTTGTAGTTGCCGAACCAGGGCCGTGGCGATGGCGAGGTAGGCGAGGCTGGCAGCGGATTTCGGCTTGTCGAGCACGATGGGCAGGCCGGCATCGCCACAGGTTACGACGTCGGCATCGAGGGGAATCGAGCCGAGGAATTCCACATCGAGCTCCTTGCTCATGCGTTCGCCGCCGCCACGGCGAAAGACGTCGGTAGCTTTTCCACAGTGCGGACACGTGAAGGTGCTCATGTTTTCCACGATGCCGAGGATCGGCACGTGCACCTTCTCGAACATGCGCAAGCCGCGCCTGGCGATCTTGAGGCTCACATCCTGCGGCGTGGTCACGATGATGGCGCCGGAGAGTGGGACGTTCTGCGCGAGGGTGAGCTGCGTGTCGCCGGTTCCGGGCGGCAGGTCGATGAGCAAATAGTCGAGCGTGCCCCACTCGACGTCGCCGATGAACGCGTTCAAGTACTTGTTCACCATGGGGCCGCGCAGGATGGCGGGGCTGTCGTCGCCGGTGAGCATGCCCATGGACATGGTCCTTATGCCATAGCGCTCTGCCGGCAGGATGGTCTGGTTTGCCGTGGTCATCGGTGGCTCATGGGTGGGCAAGCCGAGCATCCCCGGAATACTTGGCCCCAGCACATCGGCATCGACCAGCCCAATGCGCCCGCCGAGCTGCGCCAGGGCCAAAGCCAGGTTCACACTTACCGTGGATTTCCCTACGCCGCCCTTTCCACTGCCCACGGCGATGACATGCGTGATGCCTGGCAGCTTCTCCGGCCCATGCAAGGGGCGATTCGACGCCGTGGGCGAAGGGACATCATCGTGTCGCATGCGAGTAGGATGCTGGGCAACCCTGCCGGGTTT
Organism: Myxococcales bacterium; assembly: GCA_003136095.1. Classification (GTDB taxonomy): domain Bacteria; phylum Myxococcota_A; class Polyangia; order Fen-1088; family Fen-1088; genus Fen-1118. Next base: position 37,488 of record PNBO01000335.1, on the reverse strand, counting down.
TGCGCCCTTGCCCTTTCACTTTGCACCGGGACACGGCCATCCTTGGCTTCTCCAATCGCTGGTACGAGTCTGCTCTTCCGTCTACCCGGAGGGAGGAAGCAGCGGGCTTGCTGGTGGCACGTCGCCGCGTCCGGTGTCCTCGGGGATGCCGGCAGGCGATCCTTCGACCGGCGGGTAAAGCTCCTGGCCGCTGGCGCGGAACTCCGCGGCCTTGGTTCGCAGACCTTCGGCAACCTGGTCGCGCAGATCCTGGGTGATGCGCATCGAGCAGAACTGGGGACCGCACATGGAGCAGAAGTGCGCTCCCTTGGCGGCGGGCGCCGGCAGGGTTTCGTCGTGGAAGGCGCGCGCGGTGTCCGGATCGAGCGCGAGGTTGAACTGGTCCTCCCAGCGGAAGGCGAAGCGCGCGTGCGAGAGAGCGTCGTCGCGAGCGGCCGCGCCCGGATGCCCCTTGGCCAGGTCGGCGGCGTGCGCCGCGATCTTGTAGGCGATGACACCGCTTTTGACGTCGTCGCGGTTGGGCAGACCCAGGTGCTCCTTGGGCGTGACGTANNGACGTAGCAGAGCATGGCGGTGCCATGCCAGCCGATCATGGCGGCGCCGATGGCCGAGGTGATGTGGTCGTAGCCGGGCGCGATGTCGGTCACGAGGGGGCCAAGCGTGTAGAAGGGAGCCTCGTGGCAGATCGTGAGCTGCCGGTCCATGTTCTCGCGGATCTTGTGCATGGGCACGTGTCCCGGCCCCTCGATCATGACCTGCACGTGGTGCCGCCAGGCGACCTGGGTCAACTCGCCTAGCGTTTCCAACTCGGCGAACTGGGCCGCGTCGTTGGCGTCCGCGGTCGAGCCCGGGCGCAAGCCATCCCCCAGGCTGAACGCGATATCGTACTTCTTCATGAGCTCGCAGATGCGTTCGAAGTGGGTGTAGAGGAAGTTTTCCTGGTGGTGGGCCAGGCACCAGCGCGCCATGATCGAGCCCCCGCGCGAAACGATGCCCGTGATGCGCTTGGCGGTGAGCGGAACGTGGCGCAAGAGCACCCCGGCATGAATAGTGAAGTAGTCGACCCCCTGCTCGGCCTGCTCGGCCAGGGTTTCGAGAAACACCTCGATGTCGAGGTCTTCAATCTTCCCTTTCACCTTCTCCAGCGCCTGGTAGATCGGGACCGTGCCGACCGGCACCGGCGAGTTGCGCAGGACAGCCTCGCGCGTCTCGTGAATCTGCCGGCCGGTGGACAGATCCATCACCGTGTCGGCACCCCATCGGACCGCCCAGCGCAGCTTCTCCACCTCCTGGCCGATCGTCGAGCTGACTGCGGAGTTGCCGATGTTCGCATTCACCTTGACCAGGAAATGGCGGCCGATGATCATCGGCTCGGCCTCGGGATGCTTGCGATTGGCGGGGAGGATAGCTCGGCCACAAGCCACCTCGCCGCGCACGAATTCGGGCGTGACGCCCTCGCGCAGCGCCACGAAGCGCATCTCCTCGGTGATCTCATTTCCGCGAGCGTAGTGCATCTGGGTGACATTGGTGTCGCTTCGGGCAGCGCGCCGGTCGATCCAAGGCTGGCGGAGCTCGGGCAAGCCTTGGCCTCCCGCTACGCCACGCGGGCCGGAGGTGTCGTAGACCTCGACCGCTGGCTCGCCGGCCGACAGGGCGATGCGACGGAACGGGACCTGGATCTCGCCATCGGTGCGAAACACCCGGGTGGATGCCGGGAAGGCGTCTGGAAAATCGTCGACGGAAGGGCTGCGCTGCTCCATGACTCACCTCTTTGGCGCCGTGCTTGCGCCACGAGGCTTGACCATGATCCGGGCTTTCCGGCCGCGCAACCCGGATCGCACCTATAGCGGATGCATTTGGTCCCCTTTTGGGTGGGGCGGGCTGGCGCGCGAGTGTTGGCCTGCTAGCATCGTCCCCACCGAACGAGGAGGGTCATGCAAGTCCTGCTGCACCAAACCAAACGTGAAATCGACCTGCGGCTGCGGCTCGTCGTTCAGCGTTTAAGGGAGAGGAAACCAACCGTTACGTAACCCCCGTTGGGCCCACGGCCGAGCTCAACCGCGAGGCCAGCGCAAGCCGACGATGCGTCCGCGCCTCAGCCAGCGAGGGGTAGGCGAGGGTGCTCGCGGGTCGCGCCGGCGGTGTGGGCAGCGGTCAGGAGTTGGAGGGCGGTGTCGAAGTGGAAGAGAGAGAGAGAGAGTGATTTCATTCGCCGCCTCTCCTGCGCTACCGACGGCGTGCTTGCCGCAAAACATGGCGGCGCGCTCGCACAGATAGGCGATGTCGGCGCCCGTGAATCCCTGGCTGCGCTGGCCAACTCGGCGGCGAGTCGGTCGGGTGGTAGCCGTGGATCCAGCTTCAGCCCGCGCAGGTAGTGTTCAAATATGTCGGCGCGGCCGCGCTCGTCGGGCAGCCCCATCCACACGGCCAAGTCAAAACGCCCTAGACGGCGTATTCCTGCATCCACCTGATCAGGGCGGTTGGGGGTGGCGAGCACGAAGATCTGACCGCGCTCCTTGCCCTGGCAGGTCATGAACCCCCACCGGACTAGATCTACCAGGTCATGCTCTGGCAGCCAACTTGACCTGTCAGAGTAGGATTCTACTGCTGTCCGTGCCTCAAGCTCCGGCTTCGGCCCGTGGTCGCAACGCCGTACAATGTCGGTATGCCGACCAAGCCGATTCGATCAGTCGTTGCCCTATCGATCACACCCGCTTTCGTCATCCTCTTCGGCTGCCATGGTGGGTCTTCGAGCTCCGGCGGTACCGGTGGCGAGATTGGCTCAGGCACGGGCGGTGTGACCGTGGCTGCGGGCACCGGCGGAGGAGCCGCCGGTGCAAGCAACCACGGCAGCGGCGGCGGCGCGGGGACCGGCGGAGATACCTGCTGGCGTCCGTTCAGCGACCAGAGCCCCTGGAACATGCCCATCGCCTCGGACGCAGCAGTCGATGCTACGTCCACAACGCTTATCGCGGACTTCTCGAGCATCGCGGGGCAGACGCAATTCTGGATCAACATCCAGGACTACAGCGTGCCCGTCTACTGGGTCGACAGCACGACCACGCCCATGGTTACCGTGACTGCCGGCATGGGCGGAACTGGGTTCCGGATCGGCGCAGCCAGCGTTAGCGTGGCGGCAGGCTCGGGGCTAGCCCCTATCCCGGCCGGCGCGACCCCTGCTGCCGGCTCGGACATGCACCTCGCGATCATCGACCGCGGCGCTCACACCGAGTGGGGTTTCTGGGATGCGGCTAGCGGTAGTTCAGGCTGGACAGCTGGCGAGGCCTCGACGCTGGATCTCGCCGGCACCGGCGTGCGTCCGCCGGAGCGCGACACGCCCTGGTGGGCCGGCCACGGGCCGCGGGCTTGTGGCTACGGCCTCATCAACGGCCTCATCACCGCCGAAGATCTGGGCTGCGGCGCCATCGAGCATGCCTTGGTCATCGCCTATCCCCACGTGCGCTCGCGCTACTACACCCCGCCAGCGAGCACGGCTCAGGGGACGACGACCGATGCCATCGCCACGCGGGGCGTCCTCTGTGGCGGTCACATCCAGTTGGATCCAACGCTGGACGTGACGGCGCTTGGGCTCTCCGCCACTGGGGTGATGATCGCCCGTGCCTTGCAGAAGTACGGCGCCTTCGTCGGCGACTACTCCGGCGCTGTTTCGCTCTATGCCGACGCATCCGCGACGGCCACCGCCGCGTACGCAAACGGTGTGCTCGGCAACGACACGGCCCAGGGCATCCCGCTCGACCGCTTCCGTGTGCTCCAGATCGGCACGACCTACGACAACGGGAACTAGCGAAGTCGCTGGCGCCTGCGCTGATAACCCCGTGGGACTCAACCCGCTCTCGAGATTGGCTGCAGAGAGTGGTGCAAGAGAATAATGGGGTACCGAAATTATGCTTTCTCGTGCTTTCTGCAGAGAACATCAATGATGATAGGCACTTGCGCAGCGGAAAACTTCATGGTGAGAGACGCTGGCGGTTGGTCTAGCGGGTCTAATGGGGAGCCAGGTGCGTGGACGACGAACTACTGGTCGCCGCTGGTTGACAGCGCGCCCCAGTCGCCCCAGCTGCGGCTGTCGGAAGAAATGCCGTGGTTTCGCCAGGGTCTGCGTGCTCGCCTCGGAGAGGCAGCAGGCGCGGCGAAAATGCCGAGATTTGTCACGAGGGCGATCGAGGTCTGGCAGGGAGCGAAAATGGGCGATCAGAGAGCCGAAACGGGCGCGAGACACCGCGTTAGTGACGAACAGGATGCTTGGTTCTCATTGCGTGATGGTGTCCAGCTTGATCTCGTCCGTCATCGCTCCGGTCAGCGGACGCGGCGGAGGAAGCCGCCGGGACAGGCGCTGAGGAAGAAGCGGTTCCACTCCGCCGCCACCTGGAACTCAGGGTGGGTGGCGAGGAATGCGCGGGTTGCGGCCATGGGCCCCTCGGCATGGTCAACCCAGTGGGTGCCGTCGAGGTGGGTGTCCGTCACCACGAGGTAGCTGCCGACGGTGACCAGCGGCGCGTAGGCATTGATCTCGGCGAGCACGTGCTCCTTGGAGTGCGCCGAGTCGAGGAGCACGAGCACTTTGTCGCCGGGGCGGAGGTGGGCGGAGACGCGGCGAAGCGTCTCCGGCTCGGTGCTCCCCCCCTCCACGAAGGCGATGTGCGCGAACAGCCGCGCGAGCTCGGTCGAGCGCTCGGCGAGGGTGCGCTGCCAGAGCGCGGGCAGGATGTCGACGGTGACGACGCGCGCTGCGGGTTTGAGGACCTCGAGCAGCATCGAGAAGTAGACGGCGCTGCCGCCGGCCGACGTACCCGTCTCGATGATCACGTCCGGCCGAACGTTGGCGATCAGCTCCTGGTAGGAAAGGAGATCGCTCGGGTACTGCAGCACCGGGATGCCCAGCCAGTGGTTGTTCCACTCCTGCGTCCGTTCCTGCGCCAGCTCTTGCACGCGGCGGACGGCGTACCGGTCCAACGCTCCGAGCTTGAAGGTGACGATCCCGGCGAGCGCGCTGAGCACCAGCGCCAGGAAAAAGAGGCCCAGGTCCCGTTTGATGCGGCTGATCATCGGTCGGCAATCTTACCCTAACTCCGCGCGAAGACCTTCGTGAGTTTTCTGTATGCAAGTGCGCCACCCTCAATATCACTGAGGTTTTCGCTGGCTGAGCCCCTGTCCTCCGCCAACTCGCCATCCGCGCGCCCTGGTTCCCGTCGATGGCGACGATTGGTGGTGGGTCTGGCCCTGCCCGCTGGACTTCATCCGTCATTTGGCAATGGTCGGCCCGTTCACGGCGAGATAGAATTCCAATGGACATGCCACTCCAAGACATGATGGCTTCGTCTCATCAACATTCGAAATCCGTGGGATTCCTCGACTCTGGCGATGGTGCTCGAGAGAGCAAACCAGCACACCATCGAACTTGCTCAGCTCGCGAACGATTGGCGTTTGCTAGAGTTGACCCTAGCTCGAACGATCTTCTCTGCGTCAGCAGCTGCCACGTCGCGGCGCATCTTCCTTTCGGGCGGGCCAAGGAGAAGCAAGAATGAGAACGCTCACGAAACTGTCCCAACGCAAGCTCGTCATGGCGGCACTCTCGCTCTGCGTCGTCGCCTTGCTGCCGTCCGCGTCCCTTGCTGACAATCCGATCGTCCAGACCAGCTACACCGCCGATCCCGCCCCCATGGTGTACAACGGCCGGTTGTACCTCTACACCTCGCATGACGAGGACGTCACCGTGAACAACTTCTTCACCATGAACGACTGGAGGCTGTACTCCACCGTGGACATGGTGAACTGGACGGACCACGGATCACCGGCGGGCTACAAGACCTTCAGTTGGGGGACGGGCGATGCATGGGCCCCCCAATGTGTCTCGAGAAACGGCAAGTTCTATTTGTATGTGCCCATGAACAATTCGACGGGGGCGAAGATTGGCGTGGCGGTATCGACCAGTCCCACGGGGCCGTTCACGGACGCTCTCGGAAAGGCGCTGGTCTCGACGGGAACCGGTGACATCGACCCGACGGTGTTCATCGACGACGATGGACAAGCGTATCTCTACTGGGGGAATCCCAACCTTTGGTACGTGAAGCTGAACACGGACATGATTACCTACCCGGGAAGTCCGACCAAGACGTCGCTGACCACCGCGGGTTTTGGCGTGCGTTCGAACACCGATCGCGCGACCGCGTACGAAGAGGGGCCGTGGTTCTACAAGCGCGGATCCCTGTACTACATGGTGTACGCCGCCGACGGTACTCCCGAGAAGATCAGCCACAGCACCAGCAGTGCGGCGCTTGGTCCCTGGACCTACCGCGGTGACATCATGGCCAAGGAGAGTGGGTCCGGGTCGAGCTTCACCAATCACCCCGGCGTGGTCGACTACAACGGAAAGTCGTACTTTTTCTATCACAATGCCGCCTTGCCGGGCGGCGGCAGCTACAAGCGCTCGGTGTGCGTCGAGGAGTTTACCTACAACGCCGACGGCTCCATCCCGACGCTCAAGATGACCACGACGGGACCGACCGCGGTCGCCAACCTGAATCCGTACGTCCAGACCGAGGCTGAAACCATCGCCTGGTCGTCCGGGCTCAAGACCGAGGTATGCAGCGAAGGCGGAATGGATGTCACGTCCATCAACAACGGCGACTACATCAAGGTGAAGAGCGTTGATTTCGGAACCGGCGCCGTGTCCTTTGATGCCAGGGTGGCCTCGGCATCGAGTGGCGGAAGCATCGAGCTCCGCCTTGACAGCGCAACCGGGACGCTGGTGGGAACCTGTGCGGTTTCGGGTACCGGCGGCTTGCAAACTTGGGCGACCAAGTCTTGTGTGGTCAGTGGTGCAACCGGGAACCACGACTTGTACCTGAAGTTCACCGGTGGCAGCGGTGACCTGTTCAATTTCAACTGGTGGAAGTTCACTCCGCGCGACCCGCTTTCCGACGCGGGCGCCGGGGGTGCAGGCGGGGGCGGGGCGACGGGAAGCGGTGGCATGGCCGGAGGCTCCGGCGGCGCGGCGGGGGGTGGCGGAAGCGCGGGCGGTACCGGGGGCCGAGGCGGAGGCACAGGCGGAGCCGCGGCGAGCGGCGGGGCGGGCGGGGGAAGTGGAGGCGGAGCCGTGCCCGGAACCGGCGGCATTGCTGGAGGCTCCGGCGGTGCGGCAGGGACCGGCGGTACCTCGCCCGGCACCGGAGGCCGAGGCGGAGGCGCGGGCGGCGGCGCCGGCGGGGGCGGTGGAGCGCCGGGAACGGGCGGCATGGCCGGAGTCACTGGCGGTGCGATGGGGAGCGGCGGAAGCGCGGCCGGCACCGGAGGCCGAGGCGGAGGCACGGGCGGAGCCGCGGCCGGCGGCGGAGGAGGCATGGTGACCGGGGGCAGCAGTGGATCCGCCGCCAGCAACGGAGGTTCGGGCTCCGGTGGCGCGACCGGCACCGGCGCCAGCGTCACCCAAGGCGCGAGCGGGTGCACCTGCCAGAGCGGTCCTGGCCGCAGCAACACCCCGCTGGCGTTCTTGGGGTTGTTCCTCGCCGTGCTCCTTCGCCGCCGGGCCGCAAGCGGCCGGTAGAGCGGTGTTGGGATTGGCTTGTAGGCAAGCGGTCTCTGGTCCCGTGCAGTTTTCCTGCAGCTTGGAGTCCGAGGGCGTGCTACTCGACACCGCATAAGCCAGCCCCGTCCACTTGCACAAGGTCGCTTGGCCGATGGATTGCCCGAAGTAGGCATAGGTGTCGCTAGATGGTTCTTGTAGCGAAATGTTTTTTGGTGTTCTGCGGAGCGACGCCGCGCGAGCCGCGCCCCTCGGACGTGGAGCGCGTCAGCGCCCGTACCCCGCAGCGACGATGTTGGCCTGCACGGCATCGTCGATCGCATCCGACGGGTTTCCGGATGTCATGCATCCTTCGAAGAAGGTTCCTTCGCCGGTGTGGCTGTTGTCACCGCCTGTGCCGAGGATTATGGCGCCTTGCTTTTTCTGGGGGCTGTAGCCGGCCGGGCGTACTCCGTCATACTTGGTCGCGAGGGTTCCAGACTGCGCGTCGCCGCCCTTGAGCACAAAACGGTTCCCAGAGGGGCCCTTGAGCATTGCAACAACATAGTTGGCGACGAGGGGCGTGTTGCTAGCTGTCACGGCGTTGGGGTCTCCCCCGTGATAGACGCCGTCTTCAATGTCCGCCTCCACCCAAGGGCCGGTGCCATTGCCCTTGGCCCACTGGGTGCTGCTTCCGAAATAGACACACTCCATGGTGGCTTTGCCGTCGTCCACGTTGTTGGTCTCTGCGTTCCCATAGTCGAAGCAGCACCATTGGTTATAGTGCTTCCCACTTGCCACCATGTACATGGACTCTGGCTGATCGCCGGTTGGGACGCCCTTCGTCGCGTTGTTTCGGTAACCCACGGCACCCACATCATTGTCAAAGTTTGAAGTTGTGTAGACGCCATATACCGTATGACCGTTCACCTGTATTTTGGCCTGGGTCGCGTTCGCTTCCAGGCCCCCATTGTTCAACCAACCGCCCGGTGGCGATTTGGTGAGATGGTTGCCGTTCGGCGACTGGTCGTAGATGTCCGAAATGGTGCAAGTCGTGCCGGAGCAGAACGAGTCTTGCGTGGCCGAGTTGGCGAAGCCTCCAGCGGTCAGGACCGCGATGTCCTTGGTGGTCTTGTCCGAGGCGCGCCGGACCTGGTAGAGGTTACCGCTGTACGCTCCGTAGAGAGCGCGAACCGTGCTATGCGCTGCGACACAGGGTGTGTTGCCAGACTGATAGATGTCGCAAGGCCCGCCAGTACCCGTCGTGCCGCTCGAGCCAGCGGTTCCGCCCGTACCACTGGCGCCACCTGAGCCGACGATTCCGCCCGTGCCACGGGTGCCACCCAAACCCGTCTGACCGCCTGCCGCGGCATCCCGGGGATTGCTGCCGCCGCCGCCCGCACCGCCGTCGCCAGCCGAACTTCCGCCCGCGCCCGTCCGAGTGCCCCCGCCAGCTCCATCGGTGCGACCGGCTCCACCAGTCCCACCACTAGCATCCGCGATACCGCCTGTACCTGTGCTTCCGCCGCCGCCCGTGGTTCCACCCGCACTGAGCGAGCCAGCGGTGCCCGTCGCCCCACCACTACCCGCAGACCCACCCACACCCGCCAAGCCACCACTACCCACGGACCCACCGATACCCACCAAGCCACCACTACCCACGGACCCACCCACACCCGCTATGCCGCCGGAACCATTCCCACCCGTGGAATTCGTTGTGCCGCCAGAGCCCCCGCTGCCCCCAGTATGGGAAGATCCCGAGCCTGAGGAACCGCAGGCATCGATCGCCACCAACAAGAATGCGAAGGAAACGAAAGTCTGCAATTCAGGTCGCGCGTATTTCATACATAACCTCCGAATGCGCGATTGGGCCATCCGAGTGAAGGACGCTCAGTGTCAAGATGTTCGGCAGGACTGGCCGACATCCGGCAGTCCATGCCGAAGCTTCCCGCCGACCTCCGGGGTGTTCCGAAACTTCGGCTAGCAAGCCTCGCGGCGACTCTACAGAGCGACTTCATTCTTCGTGCAGTGGCGCGAGCGTCGTCTTTCCGTTGCGCTGAAGCGGCGGGCGCTCGGATGCTCAAGCAACCGGTCGAACCGTCGATACTAGACAAATGGGTCAACTGGCAAACGGAGGGCCGCGGGTTCGGTGGAGTCGCAGTCGCCTTGGCGTGAGCTTTGTGACGGAAAGCGGAGCGATCTGTCACTGCTGCTATTGCATCCGAGGATGACGATGATGGGAAGCAAGGCAAAGACTGATGCGCCCGGCATCTCGCCGAGTGCAACCTCTCCTGCGCCCCCCTTCCAAGCTATTTACAAGCAATACCTGGACTTCGTGTGGTCGTCGGCCGGACACCTCGGTGCCCGAAGAGACGTCATTGACGACGTGGTTCAAGATGTATTCCTCGTGGTCCATTCCAAGCTTGCCACGTTGCAACGGCCGGAAGCCCTGCGAAGCTGGATCTACGGTATCGTACGCCGTACGGTGAGTGACTACCGGCGGTCCAGGCGGACCAGGGATGTCGCGGGGGCGAGACTCGGCGCCGAGCTCAAGTCGAGTTCACCGTCTCCGTCGCCTCTCGACATGGCTGAGAGGAATGCCGATCTGGAGCTGCTCGAGAGTGTCCTGGCAGAGCTGGACGAGCCGAAACGAGAGGTCTTCGTGATGGTGGAGGTTCTGGAAATGACGGTACCAGAGGTGGGTCAAGCGCTCGAGATACCGCTGAATACAGCCTATTCGAGGCTTCGGATGGCGAGGCAATCCTTCGAGGAAGCGCTCGCCAGGCATGAAGCGCATGACAAGGAGAATCGGCGACCATGGCAACCTTGAGTCCAAGAGGTCATGCTCTCGTCCGTGCTGGTCGGCGTGCTTTTCAACCGACCGACGCCGACCGCGTGCGCCTACTCGGTGCACTGAGTTTTCGACTGAGCAGGCCGGGCTGCCGCCCGACATGGGATCGGTGGCGCCCGCGACCGCTGCGGGCCGAGTCGCGTTGGCGTGGCCGGGCTTTGCTCGGCCGACGCATCCGCTGAATCTCCGTGACGGAAACGGGGCGCCCGCGCCACTGCACGAACGCTGAAGTACCACGCATAAGGCCCCGATCTGTCCTGGTTTGTGCTCTGCTGGCCGCCACCTCCAGTGCTCTGCTGGCGGCCCTCGCTCGTTGGCGTCGAAGGGTAGGCTCCCCCGCACGAGACCGGCTCGACAGACAGTTGATCTCCCGTCCGAAGGTTCCCGGACGGTCCTCGTTGCGGTAGTTCGGGTGCCGCCGCGCGGCAACTTCGTGCTTGGCCCTCGGCAGCAGCTGCGAGTAAGCTGAGCCGGTTGTCGCTAGACTCGCCACTGCTCCCACACATTGCCCCCTGATTCGCCGCGTATCGCCATAATCTTAATGTTGGCCTCCAGAGGCGACTTTTTCTCCGAGGAGACGTGATGCACATTCAATCGTTCAACCGAAGCGTTTGTTGTCTTGTCGTTTTCGGCTCGCTCGCTATTTCCTGTTCCGGCACCACGTCGACACAGGGTGGAGGCAAAGGCGGCGCTCCCTCCGGAGGCAACACCGGCACAACGAGCACTGGCGGAGCCACCACGCCAAGCGGGTCTGGCGGTACTATCCTCGGAACGGGCGGCAAGGGAAGCGGTGGGGCCGGCTCGTCGGTGGGCGGAACTGCCGGCGGAGGCGCCCCCGGGTCTGGCGGTGGCGTGCCCGGAACAGGCGGCAAGGGAAGTGGTGGGGCCAGCTCCTCGGTGGGTGGAACTGCCGGCGGCGGCGCCTCCGGGTCTGGCGGAAACCCGACGGGGGGAGTCACGGGCACGGGCGGGCAAACGCAGGTGGACGCTGCGGCCGGTGGTACGCGTGACGCGGCGACAACAGGGCCGGGGACGGGCGGCGCTGGTCCAGGAAGTGGAGGGACATCCCTCACCGGCGGAAGATCGGGCTCCGGCGGGAACGGTCTGGGCGGCAGTACCGGCACTGGCGGCGCTGCAGGCGGAACGACCGGAAACACCGACGGCGGACCCACGAGTGTGGTGACCTGTCCCGACCTGCCCGGTGCGGTGAAGAGCCCTCTCTACTCCGTGACCGTTGGCGGCACTCCCGTGTTCGTGGAGAAGCTGACCAAGTACTCCCCGGAGATGCAGGTCCACTATGCGTATGCCTCGCTGTCGGGCAGCGGCACTGCGACCGTCGCGATCACCGTCAGCGAGAGCTTCAGCTCGTTCACGGTGAGCCCCAAGAGCCGGAAGCTCTCCGCCACCAAGAGCGGCAACACTGTTACCTTCGACACCGGACCCAATTACCTGATACTTCAGTTCGACTCGAAAGAGCTGCTGTTCGTTCTGCTCGATGCCGAGGAAACCAATCCACCCAAAGTAGGCGACGCCAACGTGAAGAGCATCGCCGACTACAGCGTGGACAACACCGGCGCGACGCTGGTGACGTCGAAGATCCAATCGGCCATCAACGCGGCCTCGGGCGCCACGCAAAGCATCCTGTATTTTCCACCGGGCAAGTACCAGGTTGGCGAGCTGTGGCTCAAGAGCAACATGACGATGTACCTTGCCTGCGGCGCCATTCTGTATGGATCGAGCAACACGGGAGATTTCAACACCGGCAGCGGCGGGATCAACATCGAAGGCATGCAGCACTCGTTGATCCGGATGTATCAAATCAAGAATACGAAGCTCTTGGGTCGCGGGGTCCTCGACGCCAACGGGGTGGCAATCCGCGCCGCAGGCCTCAATGCCAGCCTGCTGAATATCGAGCAGAGCTCCAATATTACTGTGGATGGGGTTGTGGTGAGAGACTCGAGTTACTGGAATACGCTGAGCTATCGGAGCGATCAGGTCACCATTCAGAATTACAAGGTGATCAACTGTCGGCCGACCACGACGACCTACAACAACACGGATGGCGTCGATTTCGTCGAATCCACGAATAGCACCCTATACAACGCCTTCCTCTATACTGGCGATGACGGTATGGCCCCCAAGAACGAGGATAGTAGCGGAACTATCAACACCAAGAACCTCACGCACCAACACATCGTGGTCTACAACAACTCCGTGGGCTGCAAGATCGGCACGAACAGCATGGGCCAATCGATGGACGGGATCACGTTCAAGGATATCGATGTGGTGAAAGCCGGGCGAGCCATGACCATCGAGGCCTATGATACGGCCGTGGTGAGTAACGCGACATTCGAGGACATCCGAGTCGAAGCCGCGGACAGCATGCTCATCAATCTGGCGTTGGATGTGCCACCGACCTGGCGGACGGCAGCCAACACGGGCATGTACAAGGACACCTACTTCACCAACGTGAGCTCGGATGTGAAGAAGGTCATCAGCCTGCATGGGAAGTCGGCGACCGTTAATATCGATGGCGTCCACTTCACCAACCTCACGATTCAGGGCAAGACCATCACCAGCAAAACCGACTCGAACGCTAGCTGGGACATCAACTCCTACGTCTCGAACATCACTTTTCAGTGAGCGTGGGGAGGTCTTTCGGGGCGCACGGCGCCACCCTCTCCTTGGGGATGGCTGAGCCGTCCCTCGTCTCGGGCCCGGTTCGACTATCAACCGAGCATGCCGCCGCGAGCGTTGCGGGACCGCAAGGGCCCCGCAATGTATCGCAGGAAGCCGTCAAAGATGGCCACAAATCGTGCCCTCCTGAGGTCCTCGTGGAAGCAGATCCACGGTCCCTGGCTGCGGTCAGGGCAAGCCTGCTCCGCTCGGTGCCTCCGGGGCTCTTGGACTGAGCCTCCGGTCCGTGGACGGATGGCCAGTATGCCGTGAGGCCAAGGCCTGCCGGGTTGGGACATGGGGCCAGAAGGACGTGGTCACCGGCGCAGGGGGACCTCGGGGTGCTGAAAGGCTCGATCCTCCTCGGAATCCAAGGAAATAATCGTGCGTGCCCGCAAGATCGATAGACCCGTTTTACGAAGGAGCCCCCCATCTATCCATGACACGCTTGCGTACCGGCGATCCCCAAGGAGTACAGATATGATGGACACCTTCAAATCCAAGGCAACTTTTGCATCCCTGGCACTTGTCTGTGCGACGGCATCGGTGGCGTGGTTGCCCGTGGCTTATGGCCAAACCCGCTACATCGCATCCTGGACATCCCTCGACACCCACACTCCCGCACCGGAGTGGTTTCAGGATGCGAAGTTCGGCATCTACTATCACTGGGGCGCGTTCGGCACCCCCATGTTCGGGTCGGAATGGTACCCGCGGAACATGATGAACAAGGCAGGTAACTCCTCGGAGTACCAGCACCACATGGCGACCTACGGCGATCCCTACGGGAGCTGGGGGTACGACAAGTTCCTCACCGGCGCCAACGACAAGTCGGGCAAGTTCACGCAGTTCGCGCCGAAGCTGGTGTCGGACGGAGGAGCCTGGGATCCCGACGCCTGGGCCCAGATGTTCCTCGACGCCGGCGCCCGCTTCGCGGGACCGGTGGCGGAACACCACGACGGTTTCTCCATGTGGGATAGCAAGGTGAACGAGTGGAACTCGGTGGCCATGGGACCGAAGCTCAACTTGGCCAAGCTGCACGCGGATGCGATTCGCAAAAAAAGGCCTCAGGGTGTTCATGTGACTACACACCGAATGGAACTTTGGGGGCTACTGGGCCTACGGGACGCCGACGACGACTGATCCGAGCCTGCAAAAGCTCTACGGTCAGCTCCCCAATGCCACCGAGCAGACACTTTGGCTGAACAAGCTGAAGGAGGTCATCGACGAATTCCTGCCCGACATTCTCTACCAGGACCGCTATCTCAGCGGGATAAGCCAGGCCAACCTGATGGAGTTCCTTGCCTACTATTACAATGCCGCTCTCGACGCGAACAAAGAGGTGATCGCGGTGGCGAAGGAAACCATCACCGATCACAAGGGCCAACTGTACGACTACGAACGCGGGGGACCGGCGGACATCAGAACGCCGTATTGGATGACCGACGACTCCGTTGGCTCGCAGAGCTGGTGCTACGTGACTGGCCTGTTGTATTACACCGATGCGCAGTTTATCGGCGCGTTCGTCGACCGTGTCAGCAAGGGCGGCAACATGATCCTGAACACGTCGCCCATGCCTGACGGAACGTACCCGCAGCGACAGAAAGACATTCTGGCGGCGTTCGGGAAGTTCCTCAAACAGATGGGCACGGCGATCTACAGCACGCGCGCGTGGGCGGTATACGGCGAAGGCCCAACCAAGATGGGTGGCGGCGAGTTCACCTCGCCCACGGCCCTGACGACGAACGACGTTCGCTACACCCAGTCCAAGGACGGCGATGCCGTGTACGCCATTCTCGGCGGCTGGCCAGGCAACGGCAAACAAGTGACGCTTGCCTCGGTAACGGCGAGTCGGTTCGCCCTTGGTACAGGCAAGGTTTTCCTATTTGGGCCGAGCGGTGATGGCACCGGAGAGATCACTTTGCAGGCCACCCAGGACAGCTCGGGCCTGCACGTCACATTGCCGAGCACGCAGCCCTATACAGCCCTGGCCTATGCCATCAAGATCAGCAAGAGCGGTACCGCGCCGACGGCGACTCCGTGGATCGGCGCCGTGACCACGGCCGACGGTGGCGTGGGGGGAGCTGGCGGCAGCAGCGGCACGAATGGTGGCACCGCCGGGGTGGGCGGTAGCCAAGGCACGGGCGGCCGTAGTGGCACTGGCGGCACGGGCGGCGCTCCTGTGGGTAGCGGCGGCGCCAGCGGCAGTGGTGGTGCGACCGGTACCGGCGGAGCGACCGGGTCTGGTGGCGCGGGCGGCGTGCTGGTGGGCAGCGGCGGCGCGAGAGGTACCGGTGGCGCGGGCGGTGCTGGTGGCGCGGGCGGCGCAAGCACATCCAGCGGCCGAGGAGGATCCTCGGGTAGCGGCGGTGCGGGTGCGACGGGCGGAAGCTCGAGTAGTGCCGGCGGGGCATCGGCCTCGGGCGGGAGCGGTGCGGGTGGGCTCACATCCGGCTCCGGTAGGGCGGCCGCAGGTGCGGGCGGGATCGGTGGCGCCGGAGCGGGCGGCGTCTTGGGTCACGGTGGTTCCGCCTCGGGCGGGACAACCACCACGCAGACCGGTACATCCACCGGCTGTTCCTGCGCGACGCAGGGAGCTGGACGGACGAATGCCGGCGGCGGCCTTGTGCTACTCGGTTTCGCCGTGGCGTTGCTCATTCGTCGCCGTCGCACACAGCTACGGTGCCAGCCAGGGCCAAGGGTTGGTTGTCAGCGGCGTGCGCGTCGCTGACGACGGAAGATGAGCCCGAGTGCGGCTAGTAGAAGCACCGCCATCTGGGAAGCCGAGTGCGCAGCATGACCACCGACGGCACAGCTGCAGCCAGTGGGCGACGTGCCACCTAGTGTTGACGAGGAACCACCGCTGCCGGAGTTTCCGCCCTGTGCGGTGGAAGCACTACTGCCCTGCGCGCCGCCCGAGCCATTGCCGCCGGTGCCGCTCATGGCTGAGCTTCCACCGCCTCCCGCGGTACCACCGGTTCCAAGCGCACCACCACTGCCGCTGGCTCCCCCGTTGCTGCTGGTGCCACCGCTGCCCGAGCTGCCGCCACTTGCCTGCGCACCACCACTGCCTGAGCTGCCGCCAGCCGTCTGCACGCCGCCGCTCCCCGGAATCCCTACGTCACTTGCACCATCTCTTCGAACGTCGGACCCGCCGTCCCTGCCGATACCAGCGTCAGAGGAAGCAACGCCAGTCGAACCGCCGCTGCCGGTAGAACCGCCGGTGCCAGGGGAACCACCAGCACCGGTGATGGTGCCCGTACCGTGCAAGGTGGTGACACTCGAGCCATCCAAGGACAGCGTAACTGAACCGTTCGAAGGGGTGACCGTACCGTCGCTGGCCAGACTCTTGCTGCTAGAGGTGGTGAACCGGTCGTACGAAGAGATCGTCGAACCGTTGATCGAGACCGTGACCGACTGTGTCGAGGTGCTCGTGTTGACGACGACAACGACGACATCCGTATCGCTCTTGTACGCCGAAAGGTACACACCGGACATCGGAGAGGCCGTCGCATCCACCCGGTAGAAGCCGGGGCGGATGAACTTGGAGAACTGCGCCATGCACCAGCCGCGCTTGGTGACCGTGCCACTCGTAGAAATCGGGCCGTAACTGCGCTTGATGTACCACCACGTGTACGCATTGAATTGGCCTTCTACCATCGCGTGGTGTATTTCAGTGGCCACTCCCAGGGCGTTGGGCCACGAATTCGCATCCGTCGTGCTGTCCGTGTAATGCTCGGTCATCCAGCGCTCTTTTCCAGTCCCTTTTGAATCGAAGAGCGGGTAGGCGTAGGCGCTAACGGCAGTGCCGTAAAGGTGCGTGCCCAAAACGCCCATGTTCGCGAGTGCGGAGGAGTCGTTGAGAATTGGATCGTAGTAGCTCTTGGCATAATTGAACGATTCGCAGCTGATGAGCTTTGTCCCAACCTTGTCGCCGTAGTTCAGAACGAAGTCATGGCATTGAGCTGCGGTCCACGTTCTCCAGCCACCCTGTGACCCATAGTCAGGTTCGTTTTGGGTGCCGATGGCGAAGAGATCGGCGCCTTGGCCCTTCATATAGGAAACGAAGCTGCTCAGGTGGTCCGCGTAGGTCGCGAAGTCGGAGGAGCTCATCGATCCGCTGCTGTTCCAAGGCGTCGCGTAGACGATCCCCCCTGCCGCAATGGCAGCTTTGGCGGTAGCCACGTAGCTCGAGGTGCTCGTGCTGCCGTCGGGCACCGCAATTCGCAGAACGGTAAAGCCAAGCTGCCCATCGGCATTGCCGAAGGCAAGGGTTCGCTCGGCGGCCGACAGGTCTCCGGCCCAAGGTATGTGGACCATGCCGCCGAAACCACGAATATATTGCTTCTGGCTACTGAGCGTGACCGTTGCGGTCTGTGCCAAGGCCTGGCTGACCGAAAGAAGTGGTAGCCCAATTCCCAGCGCTACTGCAACTCTTTGGCGAAAGCGTTTCATGAGACACCTCTGGCTTCCGATCGCGTAGACCAAGTCGACAATACACTGGCACCTGCCACTGGTTTCCGTCAAGTGGGCATGGTCGGAGCAAGCGCCCTTTTGCCTTCACCAAATCGCATCCTGGAGTGGCCGATATCCGATGTTGCGGCACATCCACCTACACATCGGAGCCATGCCAAACTATCCCAAGCCCCACCGTCGCTCCTCGCTTGCCATGCTCGGACTGCATCCCCGTTGCCCAGGTGGGCCGGAACATGCGCCGACGTTGGACGCGAATCAGTGCCCAGGTGCTTCCGGAATCGGCGCCGGATCGGGCCGGAATACGCAATCATGGAGGAGGCGGCACGCGCGAGGCAGAGGCGACCAGCTCCGCCTATGCGCGATTGCCGAAGCCCATCGACGGTACGAGGGGACGTAGTTGAAGCAACACCCGCCATTGACATACTGCCTGTGAAAGACGCCGTACTGGGTTTCGGGCCGCCAGAGCCGATGTAGCCGCCGGAACTGTTGGCTCCGCCTGTACCGGTTTTGCCGCCCGAGCTGGTTATGCCGCGGGAGCCGCTCGTGCCACCGCTTGCGGAAATCTTGGTAGAGCTTGACGCCGTGCAACCGAATAACCCAATCGACGCGCCTACCGTTGCGCAAAGCAGAGTGAATTGAAAGTCAGGATATTGATGTTACACGAACCAGCCTTCTCATCTTCACGGCGCAAATCGTGAGCGCCGTGGGTAGATTCCTCAACTAACTGTCGGGAACCCCATGGAATTGGAAAGATTTCTGCCGTGGTGTTGTCATGGGCCAGCAAACCACCCTGACGCCGTGCGCGGCGCGACGACGGATTTCCTGACACGACGGGAGGCGCACCGTCGCAAGCCAACGTGACGGAAATCGAGCCCTGATCCCACTGCTCGGTACGACGTCTCCTACTTGGGGGTTTGCATGCACATAAGACGATTTCACCTGGTCGCTCTTCCCCTCCTTCTTGGGTTCCTAGGTTGTGGGACCCCCAGCGTCACCTCTGGCGGCGCTGGTGGGACTGGGAAGGCAGGTGCAGGGGGCTCTGCCGGCCAAGGTGGGTCCAGCGCCACCGGCGGCGCAACCGGAAGTGGCGGGGTTTCGGGCAGTGGAGGCGCTCCGAGCACCGGCGGTACAACGGGCCTCGGAGGTGTCACGGTCAGTGGTGGTACTCCAGGCGCTGGCGGCGCGACGGGGCGCGGAGGTGTTATGGGCAGTGGTGGTGCTTCAGGCACTGGCGGCGCGACAGGCCGAGGAGGCGTCACGGGCAGTGGTGGTGCTCCAGGCACTGGGGGCACGGCCGGCAACGGTGGCTCTCCCGACGCCGCGCCCGACATGCGCGCCACGCAGGACCTGGGCACCGGCGGCGCGTTGGGCAACGGTGGCTCGGGCAGAGGCGGGGCTGGCAGTGGCGGCTCCGCAGGCGGAGGCTCTGGCGCTGGTGGCACGGCGGGCACGAGCGGCACGGGTGGAACCACGCCTGGCGGCACCGCTGTGGGGAGTACCGGTTGCGGCAAGACTTCGACGATGACGTTCGGGACGGTCCCGGGCGAGTCGGGGACGAGCGTAGGCCACGGTGACGGCGGCTATGTTACGATTCAGAGCGGCGGCGGGAGCCGGGGCTTCGCCCTGAGGCTTCCCGACAACTACGACAAGAGCAAGCCCTACTGGTTGATCTTCGGGTTTCACTGGAATGGCGGCCAGTCCAAGGATGTCGACACCGGTGGATCGAATGGGCTCATCTCTGCCCATTTCGGACTCCAGCAACTGTCGAACAACGGCGCCATCTTCGTCGCGCCGCAGGGGCTCGGCAATGCGTGGCCGAATAGCGGCGGACAAGACCTGACCTTCGTCGACGACATGGTCACGCTGATCGAGAACAATTACTGTGTCGACACGACCCACATCTTCACCAATGGTTTCAGCTACGGCGGCGGCATGAGCTACGAAATCGCGTGTGCCCGTGCCAAGGTCTTCCGCGCGGCCGCGATCTACGAAGGAGCGCAGCTCAGCGGGTGCGACGGCGGCAACGATCCCATCGCGCTCTGGCAGATGGTCGGGCTTACGGACACCACTTGTCCCATGAGCATGGCAACACCGATACGCGACAGGTTCGTCAAGAACAACGGCTGCACCGCCCAGACCCCGCCCCAGCCGCCTCAGCCTCCCCCCTATTTGAACCCCGGGGGGCATGTCTGCACCGACTACGCCGGATGCTCGGCCGGGCATCCCCTGCGTTGGTGCGTGCACCAGTCAGGTCACGGCAACGCTATCGTAGACGGGACCTCGGACCTCTACAATTCGTGCGCGACCCCGCCCAAGACCTGCTCGACCTCCTGCCTTTGTTCCTGGGTCCCGCAGGACGTGTGGTCGTGGATGACGAAGAACTTCTAGACGACCGCCGCGAAGCCGCGCGCCGTCGAGAACGACGGAGCGGCTAGCTTCACATCGCAGACGAGGCCGGAGAGCCATGGTCCGTGCCGAGCCAAGAGTGACAGCGCTTGCTCGGGCGCGCAGACAGATCGAAAGGCGTCGTGGCTAGAGGGCTAGTTTGCATTCATGTGGCCGACTGCGTCCTTGCCGCATTCCTCTACCCAGCCCTTCTACCCAGAATCGTCCGCTGCACTACCGCAAGCCAATGAGACGGAACTCGAGCCCTGATCCCACTGCTCGGTACGATGTCTTCTTCTTGGGGGTTTGTATGCGCGTAAGACGATTCCACCTGGTAGCCCTTCCCCTTCTGCTTGGGTTCCTAGGTTGTGGGAGTCCCACCGTCACGTCTGGTGGCGCTGGTGGGACTGGGAAGGCAGGTACAGGGGGCTCTGCCGGCCAAGGTGGGTCCAGCGCCACCGGCGGCGCAACCGGAAGTGGCGGGGTTTCGGGCAGTGGAGGCGCTCCGAGCACCGGCGGTACAACAGGCCTCGGAGGTGTCACGGGCAGTGGTGGCGCTCCAGGCACTGGCGGAGCGACGGGCCGCGGAGGTGTCACGGGCAGTGGAGGCACTCCAGGCACTAGCGGCGCAACGGGCCGCGGAGGTGTCACGGGCAGTGGTGGTGCTCCAGGCACTGGCGGCGCGACAGGCCGTGGAGGTGTCACGGGCAGTGGCGGCGCACCAGGCACTGGCGGCGCGACAGGCAACGGCGGCTCGGGCAGCGGCGGCTCCGCAAACGGAGGCTCTGGCGCTGGTGGCACGGCGGGCGCTGGCGGCACGGGCGGAACCACGCCTGCTGGCACCGCCGTGGGGAGTACCGGTTGCGGCAAGACCTCGACGCTGAAGTTCGGGTCGGTCCCGAACGAGAGCGCGTCTGCTGCTGCGGGGTCGGGGAACGGTGTGGGCTTCGGTACCGGCGGCTATCTTACGATTCAGAGCAGCGGCCAGACCCGTGGCTTCGCCGTGAGGCTTCCCGACAACTACAACCCGAACACCTCCTACTGGTTGATCTTCGGGTTTCACTGGAATGGCGGCAATTCCGCCCAGGTCGACAACGGCGGAACCTCTGGGTACGACTGGTCCTATTACGGACTCCAGAAACAGTCGAAGAACGGCGCGATCTTCGTCGCGCCCGATGGGCTCAACGCCGGCTGGGCGAATTCCGGCGGACAAGACCTGACCTTCACCGACGACATGGTCAAGCTGATCGAGGACAATTACTGTGTCGACACGACGCACATCATCTCCACGGGTTTCAGCTACGGCGGCGGCATGAGCTACGAAATCGCGTGTGCCCGCGCGAAGGTCTTCCGTGCGGTCGCGATCTTCGAAGGAGCGCAGCTCAGCGGGTGCGACGGCGGCAACGACCCCATCGCATACTGGCAGATGGTCGGCACCGCGGACACCACATGTACCGAGGCTATGGCAACACCGCTGCGTGACAAGTTCGTCAAGAACAACACCTGCACCGCCCAGAACCCGCCCCAGCCGGCTGCAGGCAGCCTGACGCATACCTGTGCTAGCTACTCCGGATGCTCGGCCGGGCATCCCCTCCGTTGGTGCGTGCACGGCTCGGGTCACACCCCCGCTCCCATCGATGGGAGCTCGTCCCTCTACGGCCCCGGCGGATCCTCCTGGGTTCCGGGAGACCTGTGGCCGTGGTTAACGTCGCTCTAGAACTGTCTGAAAAAGGCCGCGACGGCGGTGTTTCCGAAGGGGGGTCTGTCGTGGTCTCCGTCCCACTCGCACCAGGTCACGGGATAGCCTTCGTCGCATCCTTGGTAGGCCACGCAGGGACTCGGATCGACGGGGGTGGTCTGCGACCCGCAATGGTTCTGCTGGAGGATTTTGTCGCGAGCCTGCCGGCCCAGCGAGATGTCGACGAGCGAATCGTGCGTGCCGTGTGAGCCCCACATCGCGACCGGTTTGCCGCTCAGGTTGCAGCCGCTAAGGAGTGCCCCGGACATGGGTGCGATGGCCCGGAAGATCCCCCCTAGCTCGCAGCCTATGGCGTAGGAGAACATGGCGCCGTAGCTGAAGCCGACGGCGAAGGCGCGCTGGGTATCCACGCAATAGTCCTTTTGGGCCGCACCGAGCAGGTCCTTCATGAATTGGATGTCATGATCTCCCACTTAGTGCAAATAGCCCTTGATCGCGTCGTACCAAACCCCGGCCATCCAGTCATATCCTTGCTGGTTGGGATGCACGCCGTCGCTGCTCAGGCCTGCGCTGGGGAAGTTCTTGAACATGTCGACCAGGATTACGTGCTTGCCAGCGTCTATCCGCTTCTGGACGATGCCGGGAACCGCGTTGTCAAACGTCTGGCCAACACTGCCGTACGATCCCTGTGTAATCGGGATAATCGTGGTGACCACGAGCAGAACATTGGGACCGTCACCGACTATGTGGTCAATCAACGCTCCCAGACGATCCGGTGCACCCGAAGGGCCTCTAGACATGTCATTGGTTCCCGCGTGCAACAGGACGATGTTGGGCGCCTGGTCGACCATCATTTTCTTGCCGTTGTAGTTGGCGTCAGTCGACGCCCCAGTCACGATGTCGTCGATCTGCTGGATGGTCCATCCGCTGTGGCCCTCGTTGTTCTTGGGAAACGTGACTCCAGAAACCGTGTCGGGACCATTCGAGAGCTTGCCGGCGTAGGTGATGTTCTTCTTGTCGGTGATTGTGTTGGCGAAGAGCTTGACGCGGTAGCCGCCGTCGTAGTTAACGCCCCAAGTGATGGAGTCACCGAGGGGCAGTATCTTGCACGCCCCGCTGGCGGGACATGGATCGAAGGTCCCGGTCCCGCCGCCCGTTCCGGCCTCCGTGCCACCGAGATCCTTGTTCCCCCCGTCCGGGCCGCCGGTTCCACCATTTCCAGTGATACCGCCGGCGCCGGTTCCGCCGACACCCGTCGTGCCGCCAGCACCGGTCCGGCCGCCCGTGCCCGTCCCGCCGGCACCCGTCGTGCCGCCCGCACCGGTCCGGCCGCCGGCGCCCGTGCCGCCGGCACCCGTCGTGCCGCCAGTACCGGTCGCGCCGCCGCCGCCCGAGATCCCTCCCATGCCGGTCGAGCCACCGGTGCCGGAGGTGCCACCCGTCATCGTAAGGCCGCCTACACCGGTCGCTCCACCCGTGGCCGTGCTACCGCCCGTACCGTTCCCACCCGAGCCGGTCGTGCCTCCTCGGCCGACGGTGCCGCCGCTGGCCGTTGTCCCTCCTGCGCTGGAGGTGCCTCCCGACCCCGCACTCGATGCGCCCCCGGTTCCCGTGGAGCTTCCTCCGTTAGACGAACAAGCGCTGCCCAGGAGTACAAGCGCCGCGATCAATGTCTTCAGGTGATGCCTCGCTATCATGGACCGTCTCCTTCAATTGACAATCGGTTAGTGAAAGCTCGAGAAGAACGCCCAGATCGCCGAGCCGCCGTCGAAGCAAATGCCGCCAGCGTCACGGTCACAGCCAAAGGTCAGGCTGGGCCAGGAATGGCCCTCGTCGTGTACGCACCAGACCACGGGCAGATCGGTCTGGCAGCCTTGGTACTCGACGCAGGCCGGCTCGGGAGCCCAGGTCTTGGTCTCGGTCGAGCATCCGTTCTGCTTGATCCAGAAGTCCCGGCTGGCCTCGCCCGAGGAGAATGGCACCGTCGGGTCGTTCTCGCCATGTGCGATCCAGGCCCCAACCTTGCCGGTGCAGGTGGCGCGTCCTCCCCCGGGAGGTGTTCCGGAGGCCGGCGCAATCGCCCGTAGCACGTCACCATAGGAGCACCCCAGAGTATTCGTCATCATCGCCCCCATGCTGTGGCCGGTGGCGAAGATTCGATTCGAATCGATGCAGTAGTTCGACGTGATGTAAGTCAGCAGGTTCTCGAAGAACTGGAAATCGGCGCTCCCCGTCGAGAGATCCCATCCCGTCATGCCGCCGTCGCCCATGGGCAGTCCATCGGGGTAGACGAAAATGGCCGCGCCATTGGATTTCGATTCGAGATTGAAGAGCGAGCGCGCCAGGCTGCCGCTTATGTTTGCGCCGTGCCAGGCAAAGACCAGTGCCAGGGGAGTGGTGCCCGTGTAGGCGGTGGGAACCGAGAGCACGTAGGTGCGCGACTGGCCCGCGACGGTAATGGTCTGGCCTGTCTTCGCCCCGGTGACTGCCCCGGCCTTTCCGCACCCCGACGACGCGCCCCCGTCGATTGCGCCAACGGTCCCAGCCTGCCCGCCGGTTGAGACTTGCCCACCCGAGCCCCCGCCGCCAGTGGATATGCCGCCGGTCGTGGTGGTGCCGCCGCTCGTGGCCCCTCCCGTGCGCGACCCGCCTCCGCCGGAGATCGCACCTCCGGCCGGGCCAGAGCCTCCGGTTGCCGGAAGGGTTCCGCCACCGGACCCGCCTCCAGCGGCATTTCCGCCGGTGGCTCTGCCACCGCTTCCGGGGATGGCTCCACCCGTACCTGGCCCAGCTCCGCTGGCATTTCCACCGGTGGCCCTGCCACCCGTGCCGGGGATGGCTCCACCAGAACCGCCGTCAGTGCTGGTCACCGAGGCGCCGCCCGTTCCGGTGACGCCGCCCGAGGCCGCTAGGGTGCCACCGGCCGCGGAGCCACCCTGGGCACCCGAAGTACTGCCGCCGCTGCCACTGCCTTTTGACGACGTACCGCTGGAGCAGGCTAGCGCGATCGCGCCCAGGACGACGAGGCAACTCGCGACTCGGTTCAACGATGGGTCCTGCATCACATCTCCTCCTCGGGGGTGGGTGACTCTCCGGCGTCCGGCGTTCGAGCCGGCGGAGCGACGATTGGCTATCAAGGGAACGATTCGCGGTGCTGCTCTCTTGAACCCTCACGCTAGGGCAGCTAGTGAAAACTCGAGAAGAACGCCCAGATCGCCGATCCCCCGTCGATGCAAATGCCACCGTCGGCGTCACAGCCATAGGTCAGGCTGGGCCAGGCATGGCCCCCGTCATGCACGCACCACACCACGGGCAGATCGGGCTGACAGCCTTGGTACTCGACGCAGGCAGGCTCGGGCGTCCAGGTTGCCGTCTCGGTAGTGCATCCGTTCTGGGCAATCCAGAAGTCCCGGGTAGCCTCGCCTTGAGAAAGTGGAATCATCGGGTCGTTCTCGCCGTGGGCGATCAAGGCCCCAACCTTGCCGGTGCAGGTGGCGCCTCCTCCCGTACCCGGAGGTGTTCCGGATGCCGGTGCAATCGCCCTGAGCACGTCACCGTAGGTGCACCCAAGGGTATTCGTCATCACGGCCCCGGTGCTGTGGCCGGTGCTGAAGATTCGATTCGGATCGATGCAGTAGGCCGACGACATGGAGCGCACCAGCTCCTCGAACAACTGGAAATCGGCACTCCCCGACGACACATCCCACCCACCCGCGGCCACTCCGTCCGGGTAGACGTAGATGGCTGCACCATTGGATTTCGATTCGAGATTGAAGAGCGTCCGAGCCAGATTGCCGTCGATGTTCGCCCCGTGCCAGACAAGGACCAGCGCCAGGGGAGTGATGCCAGAGTAGCCGGTGGGAACCGAGAGGGCGTACGTTCGCGTCTGACCCGCCACGGTGATGGTCTGGCCGGTTAGCTGGCCGGTGGCTGCCCCAGTCTTCCCGCACCCCGCCGATGCGCCGCCGTCGACTTGGCCACAGGTTGGAGCCGCCACTGCGCAGACTCCGTCGGCGCCGCAGGTGCCGGCAATATCAGGGGTCGCGAGGGATCCTTCGGAGCAGGCAGAACAGACGTCGCCGCACGACTTGCCGGCACAGGCCTGCCTTGCGGTCAGGCAGTTGGCGCCAAGGGATAACTTTTCCTTGCAGGCGCCGCCCGAGCCCAGCGCAAGGAGCGCAAGCAACACGAGATGGCAGTGGGCTAGTCTGTCCACTGGGATCACTGCTTCGTCTCCCTAAGCAATGACTGAATTCGGGGCACGTAGGGCTCGTAGGTCTCGTCGGACAGGAGCTGGCTGGCTAGTGAATCGGCGGCTTGATGCCTGCCGGCAGCAAGCAGGGCAGCCAAGCGCAAGATCATGGCTTCTGGCCGCAAACGCCCCTGCGGGAACCTGCGGCGGTACTCGTCGAGTAGCCGCAGGACTTCGGAAGGCCGGTGTGCGTCCAGGGCTTCTCTGGCACGGTCCAATGCCTTCGTCTCTTCTCCCAGGGAATGGTCGCGAGGTGCCTCGCGGGTTCGAGACGTCGCAAGGTCTCGCCGCCCGCGTGCGTTGTCCTCAGCTGGAAACTGGGGTGGTTCTTCGCGGGCAGTCTCGAGATTCTCGCTGACCTCCGGAGGCACCGGAGCCTTGCCGGGCGCACGAGCTTCGGTGGACGCAGCCACCGGGGGCACGGTCTGCGGGACCACCGAGCGCGCCGACATGTCCGACGGCGGGACTGCGTGCGGCCGTGCGAGCTGGTGTGTGCCTACCGCGGCGCCGCCGGCGACGACGGCAATGAGACCGACCTTCACCCATCGGGTGAGGGTCACGGGCTTGACGATGGGCGGCGATGAGCCCTGGATCATGGCCAGCATGCGCAGATCCGCCCCTTTGCGCGGGCCTTCGGCGCGCCCGGCGCGTAGGAGAGCCTTCTCGATTTCCGTTGCGCCGTCTTCCGGCCAGGGACGAGGTTCCATCACGGCTTTCCTCCTGCTCCGTACCGGGGCGACCGGGGGGTGGACATGCGCGCAACGGTCTCCCGGAAGACCTCGCGCGCGCGCCGTAGCCGCGACGCCACCGTACCTTTTGGGACGTGGAGCACGCTTGCAACTTCGGCTGTGGTCAGCTCTTCGAGGTCGAACAACACGAACACCTTGCGCAGGTCCATGGGCATGGCCTCTAGCGCCCGATCCAACATTGCACGCGCCCGCCGCCGGTCGGCCAGCTCCTCGGGACTGGCGGCCGTGTCAGCCAGGACCGGGAGNNGCAGCTACCCGCAGCGCGGTCTGCAGCAAGAACGATTGTTCGCTTTCGGGCGCAATGTCGGCAAGACGTCGGTGGGCCACCATAAACACCTGCTGGCTGGCGTCGTCCGCGTCGCACTCCGACACTCCCAAGCGTCGCAATGACCGCCACACCTGGCCGTGGTGGTTGGCCACCATGGCAGCGATGCGCCGCTCCGGCTCTGCGTCGGGCAAGGTCGGCGCGGGGGCTTGGCTGGCGTCCATGCAGCTTCCACTCATGGCGATCGGATATGGCCGGAAAGCGGCGTTTGGATCATCGAAATCGATAGGCTACGCCGATTCCGGCCGATCCACCGAGGCGTGGCACGGAATACGCAGTCGTGGGTGAGCCCATGTCCACGATGTCGAAAGTCGGTCGATGAAGAGGCAGCATGAAGCCGCCTTGCGCTTCGAGGAGCAGCCGCGCCGTCACAGCAAGACGCAGGCGAAGCACCGGTCCCGCATCCGACCAGAGGCTGACCGTCTGCTTGGGCTGGCTTATCCTTCGTCCCTCGCCGTGGAGAATACCCAGGCGGAACGCGAGGCATGGGTGGAGCGCGAGGCGCATTCCCCCCAGTCGAACCGGACAGCCTTCGACCTCCACAAGAGCCCACTGGAACCTTGCGGCGGCGCCGGTCGGCAACTCCACGTCGGATTGGTTGAGGAAGACCGCCATGCGAACGGCCGGCCCCAGTCTGGAAGAGACTGGGGCTTCTGCTTCGACGAAGATGTCGCCACCGTAGCCCAAGGTCGGCGATACAAGAAAAGTCGTGTGCCCCAGAAGTCCAGCGGACCATCGCCAAGGCCGCGAAGCTTCTGTCGCCGCGGATGGAGGCAAAGGGGCAACCGCCGCTGCAGAAGCGGGAGAGCGCTGTCGATCCGGCCCAGCAGCGGGCTCTGGCGGGGGCTCGGCTTGGCTCTGGCTGGCCCTCTTCGGGCCACCGGTCAGGGCGTTGGGATCAATCGTCAACGCGGTTATCAACGCCAGCGCGTCCGAAACTTCGTCGCAGATAGTCGCATCTACGTTGCGTACCGCAGTTCGGCCGTCGGGGCTACGAATCTCGAGCCGGCCGGAGAACGAGGAGCCCACCGCCCGAACCCGCACGAGGAACCTCCTTGCTTGCTCGTCTGGTGCCGCCTCCCGGAAACGCGTCGTGCGCTCCCGCAGCGAGCGCAAGAAGGCGGTCGCGTCGGGGCAGCTGGCAGGCGCCACGTAGTCGATGCGCACGCTCTCGGGCTCGGCTGCGGCGACGCGGCCGAGCCCGAGGATCGCAGTCCCCACGAGCGCCACTCGCCCGATAGTCTCGCTCTTCCGCCACCCGGGCATCGTCTACCTTTCTCACATCACGGTTGAAGATGGCAATCGTCGAATCGATGTTGGTTGTGGTGGTTGTGCCCTGCCAGGCAGCTATCCGGGTGCCGACAGGGGGTCCATCATGGATGGAAGGCGAGGTCAAGGACGTGCTTGACCTCGAGCTCGCCAAGGGGAGGGCGCGCGACCTTTGTCCGAGCGGGGTGACCTTGGTTCCGCGTACAGAGCTTGGCCGCTAAGGCCCGCAGCGGACTGGTTGAGACCGATCGCGGTCAGGCCGCGTGGTGCTCGTATCGGTGGTGCAGGCCGCCGTGTTTGGGACGCAGAGGTGCGTGTTGACGTAGCTGGAAAGGCTGACGCTCCGCTCCACGTGCTCTAGCGAATGCTCTGCGAGGATGCCGCACGCGCTGGTCCAGCGACGTGCAGCGCGAGGGAGATCGATGCGCCCGCGAGAAGGTGGTGTTGATATCGATTCACCTCCATGCGCCTCTGGGAAGTTGACGTCGACGAGATTGGCGTGCTCGGCAGCGCTCAGAACGTCGGAACCGGAATGGTGAGGTTCTTGATGTCCGCGTAGGCGGTCTCGATGCCGGCCGCGGAGATGATCGAGCTACCCGAAGTCGCAAGGGGAGAAACGCTGTTCGACCCGTTCTTGTTTTGCAGGATGGATGTCGGTGCATTGACGGACACGTTGTTCGCGACGGTGTACCCGCTCGTCTGCTCGTCCAAGTACAATCCACCTATCTGGTAGTCGGCCCACGTGGCCTGCGAGAAGTCGTGGATGTAGTTGTATTCTATTTGGGACCCGGTTCCTTGATTGGACAGCGTGTAGACCGCCGATCCATCAGCCAAGATGTTCGAGATGTTGTGAATGTTGTTGTAGTTGATCCTGTTGGCGTTCATCGCGTTGGGCGACGATGTCCACCCGAAGCCAACCGAGATCCCGGTGTAATTGGCGACCGCAACCTCGTTGTGCTCTATGTCGATCTGCTTTGGGTAGCCGCACGCGATACCGCAGGCTCCCTGGATCTCCGTCGTTACGTTGTTGACGTAGTTGTCCTTGACCGTGTCGTTGGTGCAGATCTCGTTCTTGTCGGTCGGATTGTACGCGACGTGGAACTCGGTGGTCTCGTCTGCGACGAACTTCCCGACGGAGACGCCGTTGCCGCCGATATCGGTGAACACATTGCCGATGATCATGTCGTCGTGCGTGCCCGAAATGAAATCAAGCCCGGTCGCCGCCATCTGCGCGAACATGTTTCGTTCGAAGTGAATGTGATTCGCATTGGTCACGCTGACGCCAGCGGCAGGCCGCCCCACGTATTGCTTATTGTCCGCGGTCGCCGCCACATTGTACTGGCCGGCCTGCCCATCGAGGAAGCCGTACTGGCTCGGACGAAGGTAGGTCGAATGCGTGAAGGTCAGGCCTTGAAACCAGAGGTACGAAGCTTGGTCCGACGTGCTGGTCCCGTTCACCGCAAGCAAGGTCTCGACCATCGGCGCGACGACCGTTGCCGTCGTCATGTCCTCGCCCGTGCGAGGCTTGTAGTAAAGGACATTCGCGGTCTCGTCGAGGTACCACTCTCCGGGTTGATCGAGGAATTCGAGAGCGTTCTCGAAGTAGAAGCACTTTGATTTACTCGGCCATTCGAGCTGTGGATAGGGCCGAACATAGAGAATGGCGTCCTCGGTACTCTGGAACTTGAGATAGGCCGTGTTACCCGACGTGGTGTATGACGCAATCCGCAACACGTTGTCGGTCCAATTGATCATCAAGTGCATCTCAACCTTGGTGAGGTTGTTCCAGTTCGTGACGTACGAGCTTGCGACCTGGATGTTGTGCGCGGTCATGTCATCGCCCGTGGTCCGGTTGAAGTTGGCGGCGCCATTCGTCCCGAGATTGGGGCTGCGAGCGCGGATCGCCTTCACTCCGTTGACATAGAGCTGTCGAAAGCGCGACGTGACGCCGCTCGTCGAGTAGATGTTGTTGGTCGCATCGGACACCTTCCAGCCCGTGATTGGCTGGCCGCCGGTCAGCAGCGGTCGCTCGCCGGAGTAGGCCATGTACTTGACGTAGAATCCGTTCTTGCCGGAGTCCGAGTTGGCAAACGTCACCGTGCTCGTCAGTGGATAGGTGCCGGCACGCAGGTATACGGTGATGTCCGAGGTCATCGCGCTGTTCATCGTGCGCACGAGATCGCGTGCCTTACCCAGGGTACGAAGCGGTTGCGCGAGGGTGCCCGGGTTGGCGTCGTCTCCGGTCGGCGAGACGTATAGGGCACCGGCCACACCGGTACCGCCGGTTCCCGACGTGCCGCCCGCGGCCGTGCCCCCCGCTCCCGTACCACCCGCCCCGCCTTCGCTCGAGCCGCCGCGTCCGCCCGCTCCGGCAGTGCCGCCCCCGCCCGTGGGGGGAGTCCCGCCGGTGCCTGTCAGCCCGCCGCCGGTACCGCCGCGTCCGCCGGCCCCTCCGGACACACTGGCGCCGCCCATGCCCGAAGCCCCTCCCGACGCGCCGCCCGCCGCCGATCCGCCAGTTCCAGTTGTCCCCCCCGTGCCTGCGGTGGCCCCGCCCGCGCCCGCCTGGCCGCCGCCTGCGCCCCCTCGCCCGCTGGTCCCTCCCGACGCGCTGCGACCGCCCGTGCCGGAAGCCCCTCCCGACGCGCCGCCAGCTGCCGAGCCGCCCGTTCCAGTTGCCCCGCCGGTGTCTGCGGCGGCACCGCCGCCTCCCGTGTTGCCGCCTACCGCAGACCCGCCACCACGTCCGCCGGTTCCCCCCGCGGACCCGCCACCGTCATGCTGGCATGCGCCAGTCAGGAGCAACGAAAGACAAACAATCGAGAATCTGCGAATTGAGGTCATTGGCTTTCTCCGGGCGAACGCTCTTTCCCCATCGGTGTTCCCCACAGGCGGCTCTGTTGTTCGGATGTCACTTGGCGCAGTGGCGTGAGCGGGGCGTTTCCGTTAGGCCGAATCACCGTGACGGAAGCGCGAGGCTCGCACCACTGCACCAATGACTACGTCTACACCGAGGACCCTCCCATGAAGAATCCGTCAATGCCTCTACGCAGAGATCTGTCGCTGATTGCGATCCTGAGTCTTGCTCTTTGGGGCTGTGGCCAGTCGCCCGGCGGGGGAGGCAGAGGCGGGACCGCGGGCTCAGTCGTGGGTTCTGGCGGAGCGTCTGCCGGGGGTGCCGGTGCAAGTGGTGGGGGCGCAGGCGGCACTGTCACGGGCGGTGGCGGTGGTGTTGGAGGCGGTACCGCTGCCAAAGGTGGCAACGGCGGCAGCTCTAGCTCGAGTGGTGCCGGCGCGACGGGAGGAAACACGGGCAGAGGCGGCAGTGGCAACGGTGGCGGCTCTGGCATGGGTGGTGCCAGCGCAAGCGGCGGAACCACCGGCAGCGGCGGTAGCGCGAACGGCGGCAGCTCTGGCGCGGGTGGTGCCAGCGCAAGGGGCGGGAACGCCGGCAGCAGCGGCAGTGTGAACGGCGGCAGCTCTGGCATGGGTGGTGCCAGCGCAAGGGGCGGGAACACCGGCAGCGGCGGTAACGCAAACGGTGGCAGCACTGGCGCAGGCGGCAGCGCAACCGGCGGCTCGGGCGGCAATGGGGGCTCGACCGACGTGTGTCCCAAGCCACAGGCCCAAGCCTGCTACTACGTATCACCATCGGGCAGCGACACCAATGACGGTACCGTAAGTGCGCCTTTCCAGACGATCACCAAAGCCCGCGACGTGGTGCGCACGGTCAACAGCAATATGACCGGCGACATCTACGTCTATCTCCGAGACGGCGACTACCGTATCACCAGCACGATCACCCTTGAAAGCAAGGATTCAGGTACGGGNNACGAAGGTCACCGGGTGGACCGTGAGCAGTGGCAGTATCTACAAGGCCACGTTGAACCGCACAACCAAGCTGAGAAACCTGTACGTGAACGACGCGCGAGCCAACATGACCAGCAAGACCGTCACGTCGAAAGGCGGGACCGGGACCTATTCCGTTACCGCCGGACAAGCCGCGTGGGCGTGGAACAGTGGCAGCGGTAGCGACGGGATCGCGTACGCCACCGCAGATGTGCCAGCCATCACCAGCAACAAGGACGATCTGGAGATCGTCAACGGCACGACCTGGAACGAGAACATCGTTTGCACCAGGGATGTGGTCGCCACTTCCGACGGCAATAGGGGGCTGATGTTGCAGCAGCCCTATGGGATCATCGCCCAGTTGCCGGGCTGGAGCTCCGGCTTCAGCGTCACAGGCTCTCACAAGATCTTCAACGTATTCGCCTGGCTGACCTCTGCGGGGCAGTTCTACTTCGACAAGACCACGGGAACGCTCTACTACTATCCGCGCTCGGGCGAGGACATGAGCACGGCGGATGTCGAGGCGCCGGTGGCGGAAAGCCTGCTCAGTATCGCCGGGACCTCGACCACGGACAGGGTCAAGAACCTCACCATCCAAGGCATCACCTTCGCCAACAGCGACTACAGCCTCGTCAATGTCGGAAACTCCTACGGCAAGGCGAGCGTACAGGGGGCCACGGCTTTCATCGCCTACGGTACGGGTGATTGGCACGCCTCCAAGTACGAGATCGTCGACACGTTCCCAGGGATGATCATGGTGAACAGCGCCGATTCGATCAACATCGTCGGCAATGTGGTCAAACACAGCGGTAATGAGGGGATCTCGATGATCAACGACGTCATCAATTCCAACATCATTGGCAACTACATCACCGACATCGCTGGCAGCGGCATCACCATTGCGCACCCGCAGCATGTCTACATAGGAGACGGGGGAACCCACGAGAAGTACGCCAAAGGGGTCGAGGGTGCTTGCACCAAGGATACGATCAACAACAATGTCGTCTACAACGTGAGCACTCTCCCCGGGTTCGGTGGGCATTCGGGGATCACGGCGTTCTTCGTGGACACGCTTACGATTACCCACAACCTCATCCATTCGACCGCGTACAACGGAATCAATCTAGGATGGGGATGGAAAAACTTCACCGACTCGACGACCTGCAAGAACAACACGTGTAGCTTCAATCGGTTCAACAACATGATGACCCGATTGCACGACAGCGGTGCGGTCTACACCATCGGGCAGGAGCCGGGAACCAACATCAATCAGAACTACGTCAAAGGGATTCCGAACAACTCGTCAGGGCCCACGTATGGTCTGCACAACGACGAGGGGAGCGCATACATTACGGAGAACGACAACGTCCTCGACATCGACAAGAACGTCACGTACACCATCAACTGCGAGGACTACGGTGCGAAACACGACCTGACCATTCTGAGGACGTATGCAACCGTCAACAAGATGGGAGCCAACCCACCGAATAGCACGATAGACACGCCCATCGTAGTTGCCGACGCCGTGTGGCCTGTGACACAGTATGGCTATTGCGTGGCCTCGGGAGTCGAGGACGCCTATCGGAGCATCGTCCCGAGCAGCCTGGTCTCGACAGCGGACTTCGTCTTTCCGGCCAGTTGCGCTGCGCCGAAAGGGACCGCCACGCTCCCGATACGGAGCAGCGGCAACGCGGGGAACACGGTTTGGTTCGCGCCCGCCGGTACGACGGCTTTTGCCGAGGGCGCCACCATGACCAAAGCTGCTGGAGACGCGACGTCGCTTGCAGTTCCCACGACGACGGGAAGCTACAAGCTGTCCGTCGTGGATTCCCAGGGGAAGAAGCTGGGGGAATCGGCTGCCCTGTTGAGGGTGCAGTAGGTCGCGGGAGGGTTTGGGTGCCCTCCCAGGGTTCCCATCAAGCGCGTTGGCGTAGCCGGGCTTTGCCTGGCGAAGCCAGAGCGCGGGAGGGTTTGGGAACCCTTCCAGGGTTCCGATCAACCGCGTTGGCGTAGCCGGGCTTTGCCTGGCGAAGCCAGAGCGCGGGAGGGTTTGGGTGCCCTCCCAGGGTTCCCATCAAGCGCGTTGGCGTAGCCGGGCTTTGCCTGGCGAAGCCAGAGCGCGGGAGGGTTTGGGAACCCTTCCAGGGTTCCCATCACAATCGAACGGTAGCATGCCGACGGCCTGCTGGTCCGGGGGCTGGCGTCATGGATGTCGCGCGATGGCAAGACGCGAGGGAGGGGGCATGGGGAGGTTGTGAGCACGCCGCGGCGGCGAAACGGAAACGCGAGGCTAGTGCCACTGCCCGAACGATGAGGTTGTCCCTCGCAGAAGCCCTCCTTGTGCCGGTTTGGTGCCCAAGAGGGGAGGTCCCTCGGTGAGAAGGCGGATATTTTCCGTGGGTTTTGTTGGTTTTCTGGCGATCGCGGCGTGCGGGACCAAGAATCAGGGAGGACCGACGCAGACCGGCGGTAACACGAGCAGTGGCGGTCAGCGATCAGGCGGCAGCGGCGAAGGAACCGGCGGCACGGGTGGCTCTGGTGGCGTACCGAGTAGCGGTGGCACAAGCGCTGGCGGCGGCGGCGCCGCGACCGGGTCAGGAGGCGTGGCTGGCGCCGGCGGCGCGCAAACGACGGGGGGGGCGGCTGCTACAGGTGGGGCACCCGGTCAAGGCGGCCTTTCTTCTAGCGGCGGCAAGTCGGGGACGGCGGGTACGTCAGCTTCCGGCGGGGCCGTGGCGTCGGGTGGAATTACGAATGCTGCCGGCGCGTCTGGCAAGGGCGGCGCGGGAGGTTCTGGCGGCACCGTGGCGTCGGGTGGAATCACGAATACTGCCGGCACGTCCGGCAAGGGCGGCGGGGCCGGATCCGGCGGCACCATGGCGTCGGGCGGAATCACGAATACTGCCGGCACGTCTGGCAAGGGCGGCGGGGCCGGGTCCGGCGGCATGGTCGCGACAGGAGGCACCTCGGCGTCTGGCCCTGTCCAGATGGTCGACGCCGCGCACGTACGCCTGCTGTCGGGAAGCCCGTTCTACGACCGGCAGGAATTGCACCGCAAAGGCAACGTAGCCTCGCTGGACCCGGACAAGCTGCTCTACGACTACCGAAGCTTCGCGAAGGTACCCCAAGCCAATGGGGTCACCGGCGACTACGGGGGCTGGGACGGCGGCAGCGGCTTCCTTCGGGGCCACATGCTGGGCCACTACCTCTCCGCCGCGTCACGCATGGCCGCAGCCACGGGCGACACCTCCTTCCAGACCAAGGTCAACTACGTGGTCGGCGAGCTGGCCAAGTGTCAAACGGCGCTCGGCAGTGGCTACCTGGCCGCGTTTCCGACGGCGGTGTTCGACTGGGTGGAGGGCAAGTCCGGCGCGGACAACGGCGGTATCGTGGTCCCCTACTACATCGTCCACAAAATCATGGCCGGGTTACTCGACGCCAACCACTACGTTGGAAACCAGCAGGCCCTGGACATCGTGACCAAGATGGCCGACTACTTCCAGGGGCGCCTTGCCGCGCTGCCGGCCGCGACCATCGAAAAGACCTTCCGCACCGACGGAAGTGGCAATCCGCAGAACGAGTTCGGCGCGATGAGCGATGTGCTGGCGCAGCTTTCGGTGGTGACGGGCCAGCAGAAGTATCTGGACACCGCGAAGATATTCAATCGCTCCTGGTTCATCACGCCTCTCGCTGCCGGCCAGGACAACTTGAGTGGCCTGCACGGCAACTGCCATATCGCTCAGGCGCTCGGCATCGCTCAAACCGCGAATCTCAGCGGTGACAACGCCAGCCTTGCGGCCTCCGAGAACTTCTGGAAGATGCTCACCGGAAAGCACGCCTTCGTCATCGGTGGCGACTCGTTCCACGAGTGGCTCGACAAGGCGGGGGTGGAAGCCGGCCCATCGATCGACGGCCAGAAAGTCCTTCCCCCCACGACCGCCGAGACCTGCAACACCCACAACATGCTCAAGCTGACCTCGGTCCTGTTCGAGAGAAGCCCACGTATCGATTACGCCGACTACTACGAGCGGGCTCTCTATAACCACATTCTTGCTTCGGTCGCGCCCGACACCGGCAATGTCGTGTACTTCACGCCGCTCTATGGCAATTTCCGCACCTACGTCAATGGCACGTTCTGCGACAATGGCACTGGCATAGAGAACACGCCTCGCTACAACGAGGGCATCTATTTCCAGCAGGGCACCTCGCTGTGGATCAATCTCTACATCCCAAATCAGCTGACCTGGGATGCGACTGGGCTGACCATACAACAGCAAGGCAATGCCGCTGCCGGCGATCAGGTTAGTATCACGATCACCAAGGGCGGCGACGCGACCCAGGCCACCCTCAACTTGCGCATCCCCTCGTGGGTTTCGGGCTCGGCGACAGTGGCGGTCAACGGCACCGCGCAGACGCCGTCGCCCAGCGCTTCGAGCTACGCTGCCATCAGTCGCGCGTGGAAGGTTGGCGACGTCATCACCCTCACGCTTCCGGCTGCGTTGCGCCTCGAGCATGCCCAGGACGTCTCGTCGATGGTCGCGGTGTTCTTCGGTCCCGTGTTGCTCGCCGGTGAGCTGGGCAGCGCAAACATGCCGAACGATTTCGCGGACAAGGATGCCTACCTTAGCACCGCGTCGGTCACCGTCCCAACGATCGTCAACAGCTCCACGAATCCCGCCGACTGGCTTTCCCCTATTGCCGGTACCCCGATGGCGTACAAAGCGCAAAATGCCGGCTCCGCCACGGGGACCACGTTCCGGCCACTCTACGATCTCCACCATCAGCGGTACTCGGTCTATTGGCCCTGGGCTGCGAAGTGAAGTGAATCTGTCCCGCCATGAAAAACGAGGTTTCTATCATGCGCAAACCGCACCGACCGCTTCCGCATCTTTCAACGCAATCTGCACCACTTGCCGCCGGAATCGCGACGGCCGTCCTTCTCGCGTACGTCAGCCTGGCTGGAACCGCAAGCGCCAAACCGTTTGAGGAGTATATCCAACCGACTCCCGAAATCGCGCCGCTCAGCTCCGCCACCTGGGGCGTGACGGGCACGCCGGGCGTAGTTCCTCGCGACATTTCCAACGGCATCGAGAGTGCCATGGGCGCTGGCGTTCATCCGCAGTGGTACTACTGGGACGGGGAGATCATCCGGGCCCAAGACGGCAAGTACCACATGTTCATGAGCACGTTCGACGCAAACTCGAACTTTGGGACGGCCTGGCAGGGCTCGGACGCCTACCATGCCATCAGCCAGACCAACGTGCTTGGTCCGTACGTACGGCAAGACTACGTGTACAGCACCGGCGGCTCCACACCGCACAAGGGGCACAACGTCTCCGCGGTCGAGCTGCCCGACGGTACCTACGCGGTCATTGTCAGCGAGATCGTTCCGTTCCAGATCTTCAAGTCGACCTCGCTCGACGGCCCATGGACGGGTT
>PNBO01000456.1 GCA_003136095.1 Myxococcales bacterium | reverse complement strand
CCGGTGACCGTCTGGGTGGCGGTGCTCGTCCCTGTACCCGTCGTCGTCCCCGTGCCGGTCAGCGTCCGGGTGGCGGTGCTCGTCCCGGTGGCCGTGCTTGTGCCCGTATTCGTGTTCGTCAGCGTGCCCGTGCCGGTGGCCGTTCCGGTCTGCGTCCCGGTATTCGTCGCCGTCAGGGTGCTGGTGCTCGTGCCGGTCCCGGTTGTCGTCCCCGTGCTCGTCGTCGTCTTGCTGACAGTTGCGGTTCCCGTACCGGTATTCGTCCCGGTGTTGGTCAGCGTGCTGGTGCCGGTCCAGGTCCCGGTGCCCATGACGGAATGAGTGGTGGATGCGGTGCCGGTGAGAACACCCACGCTCGTGTTCGAGAAGGTGTCGGTCTGAACGTGGGTGCAACTATCCGGAGGGGTGCCGAAATACATCCCGTTCTGGCCCATGCCCGAAAAATTCCAGCGGCCGGCCTGGCCGATGAGACGGCAGTTGTGGCTTCCGTCCTCGCAATCGGCGCCGACCTCGTTGTAGCGAGCCGCGTTCTCGCCTGGAAGATCCTGCATCGACTCGGCGGTTTCGAGCACGATGAGCACGTTCGGCTTCAGCGTGTCGACGATGCTCTTGACCGTTTCCAGAGGATAGGCATCCGCATGAACGCGCGTTGGCAGCGCCCAGGTCGTCGCCAGAAGCGCCAGAGCCAGGCAAAGGCGACGGAATGCTGGGGAGGGGGCAGATCTCATAATGCGGGAATCCCACGACTGCATCTAGCAAACCATCGGCCATCTCTAAAAGATAGAAGAAAGCTCAATGATCTCAGCCGTCGGCGCCGCATTTTCGGGTGCTCTTCTGTCCGCCCTTGTGCGCGCTGAGCCTACCTTTCTTCGCGCACTGGTTGCGGACCACGCAAACTTTTCATCCTGTCATCCTCGGGCAGCCGCAACCCTGGGCAGGACATATCTCCGGCGGCGCCATGGCGGGCGCCGCCTACGACGGCCAGCCATCCCGAGGGGCTACTCACCCCGCGCTGCCTTCCAGTAGGCACGCACCGCTGCCGTCGCTTCGTCACATCTCATGCCACCGTCGTGCATGAGGAAGTATCGCAGCATCTCGTCGTAGCCGTACCCCAGCCCCAGGTTCTGTGAGACGAGCTGGGGAATCGGCTTCGGCGATGTCTCGTGACGATTCTTCTCGATGAGGTCCACCATCTCGCGCATGAACCAATACGTTTCTGTCTTGTCGAAGGCACGAAAATACGCCGGCAAGAAGTAGACCGTGTGGGCGAGAGCCACGACGGCGAGCACCGCCGGCATCCACCGGCGCCGGCTCCACGCCAACGCAAGCACCGCACCCGTGAACAGCGCGACGAAGGGCCAGGCCGCGATGGCTCGCAGTGCCTGGGGAAGCCCATCCCAGGTCAGGGCCGCGGGCACGATGCCAAAGAACCAGCCCAAGGCCGCGCACAACGCGGTTGCTGTCAGCCACCGCTGATAGGTTGGCAGCCCGGCCGCTTGTCCTGCGGGGAATGGGGCTCGCCCCCGCACCAGTCGAAGGAGAAGCGCGAGCCCGAACCACAGGACGCACAGCAAGGCCACCATGTCCACCGGCGACAGATGGCCAGCGATATGCGCCGAATGTCGAATGTTCGCATCGCCCTTGATGAACAGGAAAGACGGCTGCAGATGCGCTACGACGTTGTCGAGGAAAGTCATCACGAGAAACAGCGGGCGA
The DNA here is from genome assembly GCA_003136095.1 of Myxococcales bacterium. GTDB lineage: Bacteria > Myxococcota_A > Polyangia > Fen-1088 > Fen-1088 > Fen-1118. Next base: position 62,539 of record PNBO01000456.1, on the reverse strand, counting down.
TGCATCGAGCCCGCGTGTTCTTTGATCCACGAGGGATTCCAGATGGCGATGTTGTTCATTCGTTGATTGATCTCGCCCGTGGACAGCATGCGCAGGGTTGGCGCCAGCAAGATCGCGGCAACGAATGCCGCCACCAGCAAGCTCCGGATGAAGCCCCATCGCGCCCGCCACTCGGACCGGAGCACGAAGAGCAGCACGGCCAGCGAAGTGAGAACGAGGGGTACGACCGCGCGCAGCGGTGCATACGCGGTCATGGAGGCGGCGGCGCAGAAACCCGTGAACGCCGACCAGGCAACCGCCCATCTGCCCCCCCGATAGCTGCGGACCATGCCCACGAGCGAGAGGACCATGTAGGTGGGTCCCACGGGCGGATCCCAACCGATGCGCGAGAATTGGAAGCTCCAGGGCGAGACCAACGCCGCCAGGAGCACCAGCCAAGGGAAGGGACGCATGCCCGACTCGGCACGGGACTCGTGCGGGGCCATGCTTGCTATCTCGCGCGCGAGGAAGAAGAGGCCTAGCGCGGTCACCAGAAACAAGAACGCCGACACCGCACGAAATGCCACCCTGGACGTGCCGAAACCCTTGAGCCAGATCACGTCCAGAGACAGGAGCGCGAGGGTGTGCTGCCCGGCCATGTTGCCGGCTGCGGGCGAGTAGAGCGGCCACGGCTCACCAACGGCATTCTTGCCCGTTTCCGCCAGACACATGGCGTGCAGGGCGGGCGTCGCCTCGTCCACGAAGAACCCCGGGGGCGCGGTGCCAAGCCCACAAAACCGAATCACCAGCCAGGTCGCCCCGATGCCGACGAGAATGCCGGTCGAGAGCTTGCGTCCCGTCTCGACACGCAGCCAGGCCGAAAGCTGGTTCGCGATGGACAAATGGGGATCGGCGGGAGGTTGTATCTCGCTAGGCTCCATGGTGCGACTCGCTCCCGGCAGCAGGGGAGATCAAATCGCCAGGCGCAAGCCGCCGGCGACACTGGTCAGCATGGGCGAGCCGCCGGTCACGTTGACCTGCAGGAAGAGCCGGATCAAGTCCAGGATTCCGAGTTGAATGCCGACGATCTCGCGCAGCTGCGCCGGGCTGGGGTTGACGTGCCCGGCGGCGGCGATGGTGGCCGTGCCGAGGTTGGCGTAGGTCGCTCCCATGTACTTGCCGGACAGATTGGCGTTCATGCCGATCTTGAGATTGCTGCCCCCGCCGAGCTGCCAGTCGAGGCCGAGGCCGCCATAGACCGTGACCAGGGAGAGCAGGCGCAGGCTGGTGGTGACTTCCAGGGGAACGCTCCACGTGGTCTGGTCGACGGTAAATGTCAGGGGGCCGCTGCTGGTCACCGAGACCGGCGCGCCCGGCACCACGCTCACGGTCGACGTGATCTGATTCGTCTGGCTCAGGGACAGGTGGGAATAGTCCGCGCCGCTGGTGATGGCGATGCCGCCCCAGCGGACGAGCATCTTGACCGCCGACATCTTGCGCGACGGCCCGAGCAGGCGAAGCTGGCCGTGCAAGCCCCAGTTATGATAGCTGCCGTTGAGCTGGCCCAGGGTTGCGCTGCCCTTGAACCAGTTGCCGAAGACCATCAACGGATCGAACCCGACGAGGCCCAGCCCTAGGCCGCCCATGAGCGAGAAATTCGCGCCGCCGCCGCTGACGGGCGGGTCGGCGTAGGAACCGGAGGGCTTGTAGGCCTTGTCGACGTTGCTCGCGAAACTGATCGTGGCGCCCACCTCGGCCAGGGTGGCCTCGGAGGCGTAGTCGACGCCGAGGCCCTTGGTCGAGAAGCTCTGCGCGTTCTGGAAGTCCTTGAGGAACGAATTCACATTGGCGACCTGGAACAACCCATTCACTTGCGTGGTGAGCTGGTTCACGAGATCGGCGGTCGTCATGCCGATGCCCGCGGCGAACGCGTCGGCATCGGGGCCCGGCGTGATGGTGACCTGGGCGTGGGCCGAACGTACGCAAGGGGCCAGGGTGGCGAGCCCGATACCCAAAACGAGAGTGAGTCGCTTCATGGCCCGAACATCGTAGCACCATCGAGTCGCGGAGTCTCGCTGGCGGCGCGGACGCTGGCTTGCTACGGTCCTTCGACTTGCAAGCGCTGGCATCGATGAACACCTTTCCCGGACTCGACTACCTCGCCATCTTCGTGGGCGGCACGTGCGCCGGCATCATGAACGCCGTGGCGGGCGGCGGAACCCTGGTCTCGTTCCCCATCCTGCTTTGGGCGGGCCGCGACCCCATCCTGGCCAACGCCACCAACGCTCTCGCCTTGTGGCCGGGCTCGCTGGCAGGCGCTTGGGGCTTCCGGCGTGAGATCGTCGCGTTCCCGCGCCTGCTCAGGTTCCTGCTTCCGGCCGCGGTCATCGGCGGGCTCGTTGGCGGTTGCCTCCTTCTGGCCACGCCAAGCAAGATGTTTTTGCTCTTCGTGCCGTACCTGATTCTCTTCGCCACGGTCGTTCTGGCGGCCAAGTCGGCGCTCGCCCGCCTGGGCCGTGGCTCAACCGAGAATCGTTCTGGCGCCCATGCCGGGCTCCTCTTCGCCGGCCAGCTCGCGGTGTCGGTGTACGGTGGCTACTTCGGTGCCGGCATGGGGATCCTCATGCTGGCGGCGCTGGGGCTCTACGGGGTGACGGACTTCCACGAGCGGAACGCGCTCAAGAACCTTCTTTCAGCCACGACCAACGGACTGGCGGGACTGTTCTTCATCATCGCGGGTGCCATCCGCTGGGATGACGCCCTCGCACTCGGTGTCGGCGCCGTGGTCGGCGGACTGCTCGGCGCCGCCATCGGCCGTCGGCTCTCCAGCCGCGTCCTCCAAGGCGTGGCCATCGCGGTCGGGGTCGTCGCCACCGCCGCCCTGCTGCTGCGCCGCTAATCGGAAAGCCCTCGCCCGCCGGTCCGCGAGACTTCCGGGCCTACTCGGGCCATCGGTACGTGAAGACGTGCGGGAAGTACCCCTTCTTGTCATGGGACAGCAGGTAGAACTCGACCTGGTTCTCGCCTGGTTTCCATGCCGATCTGGGCACGATCGCCAAGAAGCCGCAGAATTCGTAGTCGGACTCGCCCAAATACTGCGCGACATCGGGCCGGGCCATGCCATACAGCGCGGCATAGAGCTCGCCATTCACCCTGACCCACATGCCGCCACCCGCGCCCTTCCACTCGGGATCCGCGGCCCAGCTTTCGATCCATACGGCGCGGCCGGTGATCTTGAAGCTGTTTCGGTCAATGACGGTCAACGGCCCTCTATCCGAGGGTGCCAGAGCACCTAGCTCCGGACCTTTGACCGCAAAAGCATTGAGTTGCCATTTCTCGAGGAAATCGGCACCCTCGCGCACCCGTTGTACGTCGGCAAAGAGCAGGCGCAAATCGTCGTCGCTGACCAAACGATGGTGCGTGAGATAGTACGCCATCCTTTCCCGCGAAGTCTGCCAGTCCAGGCCCGTCTGCCCGCCCTGTCCGTAGGCCATGGCCGTGGACAGCGTCATCACCGCGAGCACCGCCCCCAACCCTACCCAGAGCAGCGCATGTCGCTTCCGCAGGACCATTTCGAGAAGCAGCAGATACACCGCGATATAGAAGTAGAGCGTGAATGAGGTGTAGCGGGAAGCCAGCGACTGGTCACTTCCAAACCCGGATCGCCCCACGGACACCATGAACACGGTGGCCAGGCTAAACAGGGCCATGGACACGTAGAAACCGTTGTCGGCAATCGCCTTCTCCCGGCGCAGAAACCATGCGCAGATGCCAAACAGAGTCACGGCCGCGATGCCGGTTGGCAGCGCCGTCTCCTTGGGCACCAGGACACCACCCAAACAAGTAAAGAAGTAGCTCGCGAATTGGATGGGGTGCAGGAAGATGAACATCATGCTGGGATGGTAGGCTGGCTGCGTATAGCCGTGAAAGTAGATGACCCACTCCACGACCCCGATCACAAGCAGCCATCGCAGCAAGGAGATCTTCTCGCGCTTCTCCACCGACGAAAGCAGGAGCTGGAGCACAAGAATTGGCCAGACCAGAAGACCCATGGCCGCGGAAAACGTCGCCCCCGTGGCACACGCCACCGTCAAGCCGGCAAACCACCTCCGCTTCCCTCGGGTCAATGGCCGATTCAATTGGTGCAGGGCGAGGAATGCCGCCAATACGAAGGATTGCGTCATCACCAGCGACAGCGTGAAGCTCCAAAGCAAGTTCTCGCCTTGGCGCTGGTTGAGAACCATGAACAGCACCGGCAGCAACCAGAGGATACGTTGCTTCCAGTCAGCTCGTCGCTGAAATGCCAAGAAGATCAGGACGAAATTGCCAAGGAACAGGAGCAAGATCAGAAACAGCTCTACCCGGTTGCTCATCTTCGTGAGCAAGCCCAGAAGCAGAAAGACCATCCGAGGGAAGACAATCCGGTGCTCGTTGTGTTGCTTGAAGAAATCCTGCCACTCCAGCTGATGGGCGAAGTATTTCTGAAAGAGCGGAATCCGGCCGTCGAAATCATCCCACCACGCCACGGTGACGCCATGTTGCCCCGTATAGCGGAAGGCAAGGCCGATGGGCACCAGCGACAGGACAACGAAGAGGGCTACCCTGTGCTGTTCGATGGTCTTGAAGGTGCGAGTGAGAAACTGTCTAAGATCCGGCCACATGATTGAGGTCTTGAATTGCCTACCAGGAGATTCCCAGCGTGAGATGGACGGCCACCGCTATCCGCTCGGCAGAATATCCCGTTCGACGGCTCTCCGCTAGCGCGAATCCGGCGGCGTCGGCGGCGCTTCATCGCGTGAACGCGCGTTGGAATGCCTCCGGCCATCGAGCTGGCCGAATCCGACTTGCTCGAAGTTGTCCAACCTACCTAGCTACCGCGTCACGGCAGGAGCGCACTGCGGGTGCCCGCGCGATGTCTGCTCAGACTGGATTTGCATGTTGGCATACACCCCATCTCTCATCCAATATTCTGGTGTCCGGCTGCGACCCAGGCTACACTGACGCGCATGAGTGAATCGTCCAGCACCTCAGCGCATCCGGCGGATTCCCCCGGCACGGTCGCCGTGGTCGGCGGCGCCGGTCACGTCGGCCTCCCGTTGGGATTGAGCTTTGCGGCGGCGGGACTACGCGTGGTCTTGTTTGACATCAACGCCAATGTCTTCGCGCAACTCCGGGATGGTCACATGCCATTCATGGAGGAAGGCGGGGCCGAGTTGCTTCGCGCGCACATGGGAAAGAATTTGACACTTTCGAATGATCCGGAATGCCTGGCCCAGGTCGACAATATCGTATGTATCGTTGGGACCCCCATCGACGAACACCTGAATCCACAAGTGGATCACCTACTGCGGACCGTCGACGAAATCGGTAAGCATCTGCGTTCCACGCAACTGTTCGTCCTGAGAAGCACGGTCTTTCCTGGTGCCACCGAGGCGATCGACAGACACCTGCAACGCCTCGTGCCGGGAATCGACGTCGCCTTTTGTCCGGAGCGGGTCACCCAGGGCCATGCCCTCCGCGAAATCAGTGGCATGCCGCAGATCATCTCCGGGGTTCAGGAACGAGCCTTGGCGCGGGCCCGCGCCTTGTTTCAGACCATCTGTCCAACCACCATCGAGCTCGAGCCCATCGAAGCCGAGCTCGCGAAGTTGTTTTGCAACGCCTGGCGGTACATCACCTTTGCAATCGCAAACCAGTTCTACACGGTCTGTGCCGAGAACCGCATTGACTACTATGCAATCTGGGAGGCGATGAGGCGCGACTATCCTCGCATGCAAGGACTGCCCAAAGCCGGTTTTGCCGCGGGCCCTTGTCTCTTCAAGGACACGATGCAGCTGGCATCGTTCTTCGCGAACGATTTCCCCCTCGGACATTCCGCCATGCTGGTAAACGAGCAGCTCCCGCGGAGAATCGTCCGTCTTCTCGATCAACAGATTCACCTCGCCGACAAGAGAGTTGCAATACTCGGCATGACCTTCAAAGGCGACACCGACGATTTCCGGGAGTCTCTCGCCTTCAAATTGCGCAAGCTCTTGCAGCTGGAATGCCGGGAGGTGCTCTGCACCGACGAATATGCCAGCTTGCCCTGGTTCGTCCCGCTCGAGGAAGCCATCGCCCAGGCCGACGCCGTCATTATCGGCGCGCCCCACTCGCGTTACCACTCGCTCAAGCTCGACAAGCCGTTCGTCGACCCTTGGAATATCTTGGGCCGTGGCGGCTTGGTGAATCTGTGATGCGTGCGAGGCAGCGATGAAGGATTCCGACTGCTCCCGCAGTGACCTTCCCCAGGTACTCTTGGCCAGGCCGGTATTCACCACGCCGTGGTGTCGACTGATCGAGAAGACCGGGCGAGGGTTCGACGCTCCCTACTACGTGCTGCACACCTCCGACTACGTGACCGTGCTGGCCATCACCGACGACGACCGGCTCGTGCTCGTTCGCCAGTGGCGTCCGGCCCTGGAGGCATTCAGCCTGGAGCTCCCCAGCGGGCACCTCGACCCCGGAGAGCAACCCGAAGACGCCGCCCGCCGTGAGCTCATCGAAGAGACGGGCCTCGAGCCCCATTTGCTTCGGCCGCTCGGGGCCCTCTTCCCCGACACGGGCCGGCTCGGCAATCGGCTCTGGGGTTTCTTCGCTCGCGTGGCGCTTCCGGCTCAGGCGCCAACCCCGCCAGAGCCTGGGATCGAGATGGTGCTTCGTCCCCGCGGCGAGTTGGCCGCCCTGATTCGCAGCGGGACGCTCCAGCACGCGCTCGATTTGTCCGTGTGCCTGCTGGCCGTGTCAGCGGGGCATCTGCGCTGGGCCTAAGCCGCCATCCCCCAAGGTCGGTACGGTTTCAGGACCACGACGCAAGTACGACGTCGCAAACGCATACCTGAACCAACGGAAATAGGCCGGCAGCCAGCGCATCACGTGAAAACGGCTCTTGCCCCGGACTCGTTCGTGCCACTCGAATGGCACCTCTTCGATCTGCCAGCCCAGGCGATGGGCCTTGACCAAAAGCTCGATGCTATAGGTGAACCCCTCGCTCGACTCGATGGGGATTCGGTCGAGAATTCGACGTGAGAACATGCGCAGGCCGTTGGAAGGATCGTGGGTCGGCAGGCGAGCGAGATGGTGGAGCGCGAGTGCAGAGCTGCGCAGGATCACGCGCTTGACCAGAGGGCACCCCGTCATGCAGCCGCCCGGCATGAATCGGCTGGCGCAAACCACATCAGCCCCGTCGCGGACTTCGGCGACCATGCCGTCGATGCGAGGGGCGTTGTAGTCGTCGTCGGCCGGATAGACCAGCACCGCCGCCGCGCGGCTGTGCGCAAGACAAGTAACGACCGCGCCGAATGCGCCCTGGCCGCGGTTCTTGACCGGAACGACGGTGATGCCAGGAAGGGGCTGAGCCCGGATTGCCCCCAGTGTGTCATCGTCGTCTTGGTCGTAGCCAAGCAAGACACGAAAGGGAACGGTCACATGCGCCGCAAAAGAGCGGAGCACGGGAAGGATGTTCGCCCCCTCGTTGTACACCGGAATGACGATGTCGAGATCCGTCTCTGCCATGGTGTGCGACACCGATCAAACCTCAGCCACCACCCGCGGCTCGGGCAGTGGCACGACGAATTTGCCTCGGTATCCTTTGGCGCGAATCTTCGGCATGAGCTCATCCGCGATGTGCCAGGAAAGCAACATGGCATACGCGGGTTGCTTTTCGAGCAGATAGCCCTCGTCCAGTACCGGGATCAGGGTGCCGGGCATGTACTTGCCGACCTTGTAGGAACCCGGCACCTCGAGCACGGCATCCAGAATCCCCTCGTCGAGCCCCACGTAGTGGATGAGCGTGCTCGCCCGCGAGGGAGCACCGATGCCGACGATGCGCGTCTGCGGCGCCTTGATCTCGGACAGGAGTCGATACAGTCGAATCTTCGATTGCGTCATCCGGCTTCTGAATTCCGCGAGCCGGACGGCCAGCGGCACGGCCCGCTCTGCGTGCAGGATTTCCGCGACGGAAGGGTCGATGGGGTACGTGCCCGGCTTGGCGGCGTAGACACGAATGGAACCGCCGTGCGTCGGGATCTTGCGTACATGGAAGATCTCGAGAGCGTGAGCCGACAGCAAATACTGCAGGCTCTCCACCGAGTAGTGGCGAAGATGTTCGTGGTAGATGGTATCGTACTGGAGGGTGTCGAGCAGGCCGTGGAGGTAGTGCGATTCGGAGATGAACACGCCCTGGTCGTCGAGCATCGCGACGATGTTGTCGACGACCTCATGGACGTGCTCGATGTGAGCGAACACGTTGGTGGCCGTCACGAGGCGAGCCCGGCCGCATTCCTTGGTAACACCTGCGGCGCTCCGCGCATCGAAGAACGCCATGGTGGTCGGAATTCCACGGCTGTTGGCCAACTCGGCCATCAGGGTTGGCTCGATACCCCGAACCGGATGGCCACCGTTCTTGAAGTTGCTGAGCAATGTCCCGTCATTCGACCCGATGTCGACCACGAGGGTACGTGCGTCCAACGCGATCCGGTGGGTGGCTTCAGCGTAGAGCTCCGCGAAGTTCTCGCGCAGAATCCTGGTCGTGCCGCTGGTATAGGGGTACTCCGGAGGGAAAAGAATATGCGGATCCACCACCAGGCTCAGTTGCACGAGCTTGCACTTGCCACACAGCAAGATCTCTGCCGGGTAAGCCGGTTGCTCCGCCGGGCGGGTGCCGATGGCGTGCATCTGGTTGACGGGCGGCAAGTAACCGAGGAAGGCGGCGGAAACGAGCGCCGGCTCACCACAAATCTGACACTCGTCAATCACATAACTAGCTTTGCTCATGGAAGGTTCTATCTTCCCCCTGGTCGCGCAGCGGTGCAAGGGATGCATGCTCGGCATACCAACGAACGGTCCGTGTCAGCCCCTGCACAAAGGGCGTTCGCGGCGCGAAGCCAAGCGCTCGCAACTTGCTGATATCGGGACAGCGCCGGCGCGTGCTTCCTGGCGTCAGCCCGCCGGCCTGGACCTCCACGGTTCGCCCGAAAACTTGGGCCACGGCCTCGGCGACCGAGCGGACGGTGCGCTCTTCCTCCGTCCCGATATGGTAGATGCCCGCTGGGCCGGAAAGCATGGTCACCCACGCTTCCACGAAGTCATCGATGTAGAGGAAAGCGCGGGTCTCGTCGCCTGAACCCTGGATGGGGAAAGGCAACGTGCCTGTCGCCTGTTCCGGTGCCGCCTTTGCCATGCGCAGCGCGAACTGGGGAATCACGTGTTCCCAGCCCATGTCGGGCCCGAACACGTTGTGCGGACGGAATATGTAAAGTGAGTCGAAGAGGCGACGACCGTAATTGATTGCCATCACCTCACTGATGAGCTTGCCGGCGCCATACGAATAACGCGGGTTCGTTGCATCGGGAACTACGAGGGGCACGTCCTCGGGCGTGGGGATGACGGGCGGGGTTTGATACACCTCGGAGCTGGAGGCAAGGATGAAGCGACGGATGCCATGTGTGGCACAAGCATCAAGCACATTGACCATGCCCTTCACGCCCACGTCCAACACCAGCTCCGGCTTCTCGTAAAAAAACTGGGTGCCATTGACGAAGGCAAGGTGACACAGGACATCGACTCCCCGCGCCGCCGCGCGGACGACCTGGGCATCGCGCACGTCCCCTCGGATGATTTCGACTCGGTCGAGGACCTCGGCCAGGCGGCGCGGCGAGCCGCGCGAATCGTCGTCGAGCACGCGCACCTGCGCCCCCAAAGCGAGCAGCCGGTGGACGAGTGCCGAGCCGATGAAACCAGTGCCTCCAGTGACCAAGTAGCGGCGTTGGGAAATCATCGCGGGCTGCCCTCCTGAGGTTGCGGCGGCGGCGCTGGGGCAAGCTCGGACAAGTCGATGCTGCGCCCCGATGCTTGGGAGCGTTGCGCGGCTGCCATCAGTTGCTGCACGCGCAGGCCGGCACGCACGTCGGGGCTGCAAGGCGGACCACCCGTGAGCGAATCCACGAAACGACGAACGATGCGGGCCATGGGAGCGATACGCCCGTCTTCATCTTCCTTGAGATCGCCACTGGCTGCCTCGGACACGATGCTATGCAACTCTGCATCGGGACGTCGCGCAAGCTCGAGGATGAAGCCGCGCGTGTAGTCGGCACCGGAATTCTGCAGGCGAAGTGTCCCGTCTTCACCGAAGATCTCGACGACGTGCCCACTCCCGCCGAAAACGTTCGTCGCAATGGAGGCCACAATCGGCATGCTCTCCGCCCCCTCCAGCGCGAGGTGATTGATGGTGTCTCCCGTCCTGTGATCGCCGGGTGAGCGCTGGATTTTCGCATACAGGCGTTGCATTGGCCCCAGCAGCCATTCGAGATAGTGAAAGGTGTGTGAGCTGAACATGTTCATTGTACCTCCACCCTCTTGGGGGCGGGTCTTCCAGACATCCATGCGTAGCTTGTTTGCGTACGTCTCCACATGCCAACGCACCGAAACCTGCAAGGGTCTTCCGATCTCTCCCGCATCGAGCCGGCGCTTGGCTTCGCGCCAGACGGCAAGCTCGGGAAACTCAAAGCTCATCGCCGTGGTCACGGCCTTCGCAGCGGCGAGACGCGCGAGCTGCTCGGCCGCGTCGAGGGAATGCGCCAGCGGCTTTTCGAAGCACACGGGCAGACCTTGGCCCAAGGCCGCCATCCCAATCTCGGCTTGGAGCGCGGGGGGGGTTGCGATCGACAGCGCATCGCAGAGACCAGCGGCCAACAATTCGCGAAAGTCGGTGAATGGCCGTGCCCCCCAGCGCGCGGCTGCGGCCTCGGCGTGCGCTTGGGATCGGCTCCAAACCGCCGTCACCTGACAGCGCGCGTCGCGACGAAATGCCTCGGCGTGAATGGCACCGAAGCCAGTCCCCAATATGCCGATGCGAACCGGTGGCCTAGGCACCCCAAGACGTTAGACCGAGCGTGGTGATTTGCCAAGTTCGTCTCGACGGATGCCAGGGCCTTTCGGGTCCGTCCTTTCCCGGGCCTGGCTGGCCATACTATACTCGCAGCCATGCGCTCCCTCGTGCTTCTCCTCTCGACCACCGCTTTGCTTGTCTGCTTGCTTGTCGGAACGAGCGCACGCCCGGCGTCCCCAACGGGCCAGGCCGTTGCGCCCGGATCCCCACCGCAATCGGCCGTTGCGACCGACGTCCCGGCCACCATCCGCTTTGCCGGCTCGCGCACGGCCGACTTGTTCACCCGGGAGATTGCCGAGTCGCTCCATGGCCTGATCGAGCGCAACGCGCGACCGCTTTCCGATCCGGAGCTCGGCGGCTTCGTCTCCGCGTCCATCGACGGCCGTCCATGGACCGACACGATGTGGACGCGGGACTCGGGCGTCTTTCTGCGTGAGCTCGTCCACTGGGGCTACCTCGGGCACGCCGCGGCCACGGCCCGCTACCTGATGCAGCATGTGAAGAAGAGCGATGCCGGGTTCTTCACGTTCCCGCAGCATCTCGACCCCCGCGCGGTTGCCGCGGGGAGTGAGCTCGACGGTACCTCGGCCATCGTCATAGGCATGGTTCTGCTTTGGGAGCGCATGCCGGCCACGGATCCGGCGAGAACGCGTCTCTACGAGTTTCTGCATCAACCGGCCTCGCCGCTGCGCTACATGACGGCCATGCTGGCCCGTCAGCCACTGGTCTCGGGCAGTGGCGAATTCGGCGGCGGGATGGGAATCGATGGCGACTTCTTGAATGTCGTGCAGAACGGCTTGGTGCGCCTGGCCCTCGCCGCCGGCGCGCGAATGGAGCAAGCGGCTGGCGACCGCACGGCCGCCGCCGAGTATCGCGCCAAGGCCGACGCCCTTGGCCGCAGCATGGTCGAGCTGTTGCGCGGTCAGGACGGCGCCTGGATCTGGGCTCTGCGTGCCGCCGATCGCCAGCCGGATCCCGCAGTTCTCACGAGCGTGGTCAATCGTGGCTTTGGCGGCATCAATGGCGTGCTGGCGATGTACGCCGACGTGTATGGTCTGGACCCCGGGCGCTCCGACTGGGGTGGCATCCCGATCTCGACCAAGACCCTGGACAAGGTGGCCGATTTTCCCATGCGCCGCGCGCAGTTCGCGAGGCACGGCATTTGGACTCAGTTCGACGTCCTGGCGGGCGGCTACCTGACCAGTCCCTCGTATGGGCAGGGCTACGCCCTGCAGTCGCTACTCCTGCTCGACCGGTTGGAGGTCGCCGACCATGCCCTGCGCTACCTCGCCGAGGCGACCTTTGCGCCGCCCAAGGAGTACGTGCTCCATCGCGACTCGCCCTACTGGTTCTACGAGCGCCTCTACTCGCCCGACGCGGTCGGCCGGATGAGCCTGGACGAGGGCTGCGGTGCGCTCAACTTGGTGAACGTTGCCGAGCCATTGAAGGTGGCCCGCCTGATGGTCGGCGTCGACGACTCCGACGCTGCCGAGCTCAAGGTGTTGCCGCGACTACCGCCCTCGATATCGTCCTACGAGGTCACGGCCCTGCCGGTACGTACCAGCCGCGGCACCGCGCGCATCAATCTGAAGTTCGAGCGCGAACCAGCGGGCGGCGGCCAGCCGCGCATCGAGCTTCGAGTCACGGCCGGCCCGTCGCTGCCCAAGCTCGCGGTGCGTTTGCGGGGTCCCAAGGGCCCCTGGCAACGACTGAAGGAGGTGTCGAGGGCAAAGCTCTCGGCGCGCTAGCCAGACCGCTTCCTGGCCACGGCAAAGAGCGAGAGCCCGTTCACGACTCGAACCGATTCGAGGTGAAGCCCGGCCTCGTAGAGGACCCTCCGAAGTCGCGAGATGGTGAAATGGTTGATGTGGCCGCAGCGGTAGCGGTGATAGCGGCTGCCCTTGATGAAGCCCTGGTACAGGCAATTGACGTTGAACATGATGAAGAACGGGCCAAGAAAGAAGTCATACGGCACCGTGATGATGAACCGTCCGTCACCCTTGAGCAGGGAACGCACTTCTTCCAGGGTTTCATACAGATTGAAAAGATGCTCCAGCACTTCGGACATCACCACCAGATCGAACGCCTGCCTGGGCAGGCCCGTCTGCGACAGATCGGCCGACACGCGCGAGTCCGACAGGTAGCCATTGGCCTTTGCCCAAGCCAACATGAAAAGATTGGCGTCCACGCCGACGACCGGAAACTTGTCCCGGTTCCACAGACAATTTCCGCACCCCAGGTCGGCCACCACCATCCCCGGACGGTACGATTCGGCGACGAAGTCGTGCAGCTTGCGGAAGCGCGAATTGTGAAACCACGCTCGGATGAAATTCACCTTTTTCGTGCTGGTCTGATCCTCGTAAAAGGTCTCGTTCATGCTGGCATATTCCACGCGGGCCGGCTGCGCCGAGCTGAACGTGGCAATCCGGTTCACCACCGCGTTGGTCGCTGCCATCGCGCTGAGCAGGAGGGTCGCGGCCAACCCCAGTGAGAAATGCGCCACGTCATGCAGCAAGAATCCTGCAACCGCCGCCCCCGCCGAGATGAGCACGTACAGAATCGACTGCCGCCAAAATGGCGTACGCAACTGGATTTCGCGGTTGACGAAGATGAGGTGATAGTAGACGTGGTGAAAGAGCAGGTTGGCCATCGTCCCGGCGAAGAACGCGGCCGCAGCATGCCAACCCGCCTGGGTGTGGGCCAGCGCCAGGATGGCGGCGTTCAACCCCGTCCCCAGAAGACCGCCAAGCAAGAAGATCGACACAGTCGGGAAACGCAGCCGCTCGTGCCGCGCGGGCGAGATCATGGGGCCGACCCCTCGTGGTAAGGTGACACGCGAAGAATGCTATCGGCCGAATGCCTCCTGTCCATTAATCCGCGTGGCCGCGCGGCGACGGGGGCGACCTCGCATGCGCACTAGGCGGTTGATCGCAGCGGGCGTGCGCAGCGGTCTTGTGATGGGACACCCCGCCGCCTAGATCAGAGGCTCTCACTCCGACGGGCCATGCGCCAATCCCGCACCGCGCGGGGCAACTCCCAGCCGAGCATTTCCGCCCACCTGTAACCAGCGCGCGCGGCGCCTCGGGCCGGTGGGCCTTCCCGGGGGAGCCTCTTGTTGGCCGGCGCCGGTCCAGATCGAAGCCCGTCGGTGCATTCGCGATCCGGTACCCATCCAGTTCGATCCGTGAAGCGACACGGATCCTGAGCGGCTCCACGACATCAAGCCCGAGCGGCTACCCCCTCCGGGGAGCCCATGATACACTCGCCCAACGAATGGACTCAGAAGCCCCGAACACCAAGAACCTCGTCTGGACGCCGCAGAATGTCGCCCTGATCGTGATTGCGATCCTCCTGCTCGGGCTGCTCGTGCTCACCGCGGCACAGCCCAAGCATGCCGAGACCCTCTTCATTCACACCACCTACTACTTCTTGCTGGTCACCGTGGTGTGCTGGGTGAGCGTCTACCTCTACGCGGCCCGCGGCCTGCGCGTGCCCGACATCGTGGCCTGGGTGAAGGAAAACCGGGCTGGCATCCTGATCGCGCTGCTCGTCACCGTGGTAGCGGGGCTCGCCATCCATCCCGCCCTGCGCATCCTCGCCGACGAGGCCAATCTGCTCGGGACCTCGAAGAACCTCTTCTTCAGCAAGACCGCCACCTTCACTACGACCGGCAAGTATTACTACGACAACTACTGGAGTGATGGCGTGGTGATTGACCGCCGCCCCGCCCTGTTTCCTTTCCTCGTGAGCTTCGTGCACTTGCTGCGGGGGTACTCGTACACGAACGTGTTCCTGTTCAATTTGCTGCTATTGCCCATTTTCGTTCTGGTCGCGTACCGCCTTGCCAAGAGCTTGGGCGGTGAGCTTTTCGGCACCACGGCCGCACTCCTCGTGGTCACCCACCCCATCACCCTGATTTCCATGCGTTCGGGTGGCTTCGATTTCTTCGCGGCGCTTTTCGCCTTGCTCGTCATCAGGAGTTTCCTTGACCACAGCCGCGAACCCTCCGCCGAAAGGCTGGCGGTGCTGTGGATGAACCTGTGCATGTTCGCGGAGGTTCGCTACGAGACCGCGCTATTCTTGCCGCCCGTGGTGGTCTTGCTCCTGCTCTTCCGGTTGATGAAATGGGAGTACATCCTCCGTTACCGTCTCATCTTCGCCCTGACGCCCGCCTATCTGCTCCCGCGCATCTGGCAATCCATCTTCCGCGGCAATGTGCCGGAACAGGATCCGGGAACGACGGCCTTCAGCTTTGCCCACTTCTTCGAGAACGCCCGTGACTACTTCAAGCCGATCCTGACGCCTTTCGATTTCCATCCCCCGCACTCCGCGGTCGTGATCGCGCTCGGCATCGTCGGTTGCATCCTCTGGCTCCGTTGGCTGGACAGTCGGGTGCTGTCACGGGATTGGAAAGCGCCCACCTTGAAGTTCGCGGCCATGATGCTGGGCTGGATGGTATTGCAGCTCATCATCGTGTTCTCCTACGTATGGGGCCGTGCCCAACATCCGGCGGCGTGCCGTCTCGTGATCGCGATCGATACTTTCTTCGCGTTCCCGGCCGCATGGACCCTGACCATCCTCCTGCGGCGGTTCCGGCCGTTCGTGACCACCGTTGCGGCCGTCGCGCTGTTCGCCGTCTACTTTCCGGTGGCTTCGGAGTACCGGATTATCAACGAACTGACATTGACCCGCGAGGCGGCCACCGCCTGGCGCTTCTTCGAGAACCTCCATGAGAAGCGCATCCTCGTCATCACGGAGCGTCCAGGGCTCTTTACCATCATGGACTATGGCGCCACCGACTTCGAATCGGCCAGGCGCGAGCCTTCGCTCCGCGAAGCCTTCGCCCGCAGTTTGTTCTTCGACATCTACCTCATTCAACAGATTGACCTCGCAACCCACCGACCCCTGCCCCAGTATGAGATCTGGCCTGAGCAACCGCGCGAGCCCATGATCGAGTTCCAGAACGACGCGGCGAGCTCCGTGCGCATCTCACGCCTCTCGCACTGATCCCGTGCTGGGCACCGGGCGCGCAGATCCGCATGACCCAACGGGCAGCCAACGATTTCATTCAACTCTACCGCGACGCCAGGAAGATTGCCCTGGTAGCCGCCGGCATCGTCATCGGCCAGGCCGTACTGTATGGCCCAGCTCTGGTCGGCACGAAAGTCCTATTGCCGCTCGGGTGTCTGGCGGGGACCGGCTACCTCCCACACGTACCCGGTACTCCCGAAGTGGACTCTCCGCAACCCGTGCTCTTGGATCTCGTCACGATCACCGAGCCCAACCGACGCTTCGCGGCGCGCGAGCTCGCGGCGGGTCGATTCCCGTATTGGACCCCCCACGAGTTCGGAGGTGTTCCCTTCACGTGGCCGAAGTACTCGCCGTATTTCCTACTCGCGGCCCTCTCTGAATCCCCTATCTTCATCGCCTGGGCCCAACTTTTCGGCGCGCTCGTGGCGGGTTTCGGCGCCTTTGCCTTCTGCCGACGCGTCCTGAAGTTGAGCTACTGGCCCTCCGCTCTCGCGGCTTGGTGCTACCCCATTACCGGATGGTTCGTACTGTGGCAGGGATTCGCGGCGTCCGTGCCCGTGATGTGGTTGCCCTGGAATTTCTACTGCATTGACCGCGCGATCCGAGGCGCCCGCTTGGCGGCGGTTGCCTTGGCGTTTGTCACCTTCCTGACCGTCGTTTCGGGCAATCTCGATGTTGCTGGTCAGGTGCTGCTGGTGGCCGGCCTCTTTGCCTTGTGGTGTACGTGGCACGTCCATCGCGGCCAGTGCTTTCGTTTCCTTGCGAGCAAAGGCGGCCTGGCGCTGGTGGCGGGCTGGGGGTTGGGTTTTCTCCTGGCAACACCCAGCATTCTGCCCTTCCAGGAATACGCCAGGACGAGCGACCGACTTTCCCGTCGGGCCACGGGTGCGGTAGTCGAGCGTCCACCCGTGGGCATCATCGCCCTGCCACAAATCGTTCTCCCCGACATGTACGGCACGTATGCCGAGAAGGGAACCTGCCCCCTTCTGGAAGCCATCGAGGCCAACCAGCTGGAAAGCCCAGCCGAGTGTTACACCGGGCTCTTGGCCACGCTGCTCTTGGCGCCTTGGGCGTTGCTGGACCGACGCCGCCGATCGGCCGTCGTGGGCTTGCTCTTGCTCGGTGGCTTTGGCCTAGGCTGGGTGCTGGATGTTCCGGGCATGGTGCACATCTTGCGCCTGCCGGGTTTGAACCTGATGTCACACAATCGGCTGGTTTTTGCCACCTCCTTCTCCATCTTGGCGCTGGCCGCGATCGGCCTCGAGTGCCTCCTTGAGGGCGAGCTAGCTCGCCGGCCTCGTCTCGGGGCGCAACTGGCCGTCCTGTTGTTGCTGCTCGCGTGGTGCCTCTACCGTTCCTCCGTGTTCCCGGAGCCGCTGGCCTCCGAATTCGAAGCCAGGATACGCAACGGCAATCCCGACATCTGGGTGAGCACCGTCGAAGCCGTGCGGCTGGCGAAGTCCTGGTTCGCCCAGCGCTACGCCCGCGCCGCCGTCTTGTGTGCCGCGGGAGTCGCCATCTGGATGGTTTTGCACTTCCGGCCATCGGCAAGTCGCTGGTTGTTACCGGTGATCGGCGGGCTGCTGGTCGGCGACCTCCTACTCTTCGGCCAGGGCAAGCGCATTCTGGAAGACCGGACGCTCTACTTTCCGGAGGTCCCCGCGCTTGCCGCCGTGGCCGCCGCGCCCCCGGGCAGAGTCCTCGGTATCAATTGCCTGCCGGCGAACCTGGCGCAGGCGATAGGGCTCATGGACGTTCGCGGGTTTGATTCCATCGATCCCTCCCGCTGGCTGAGACTGCTCTCGACGGCGTCCGCAGACGGCGGCGGACGCCACAACGAATATGCGGCGGTGCAGTCGTTTTCCACCCCGCACACGATTTCGCCGCCGGATTCGATCAAGTTCTCCCCGGTTCTCGACATGCTCTCCGTCCGCTACGCGATCTTTCGCGGCACACCAGGGCCGGGCATCACCCCCCTCTTCAAGAGTCCCGACTACTGGGTCCTGGAAAATCGCTCCGCGCTTCCCCGGGTCAGCGTTCCGAGCAGCGTGAAAATGATACCGGACGACGACGAGACGTTACGCAGGCTTGCCGGGCCCGACTTCGACGCCCGCAAGGTGGCCTATGTCGTCGAGCCGGTGGCGCTACCTGCGAGCATTCATGGCAGCGCGGAGATCAAGGAGGAGATCCCGACGCGCATCTTGGTCGAGGCGAACATGGAGACGCCTGGACTCCTGGTGCTCGCCGATAATTGGGACAAGGGCTGGCGCGCCTACGTGAACGGAAAACTCGCGCCCATCTTGGTGGCGAACTGCAGCTTGCGCGGGGTCGTTCTCGCCCCAGGACCAAGCAAGGTGGAGTTCCGCTACGAATCGAAGACGGTCAGGCTCGGCAACGTGCTCGCGCTACTGTCGCTCGCGGTCTTGCTGGGCTGGACGGCCGCGGATTGGCGGCGCCGGCGAAAACCGACTCCGCCCGGCGCAGCTGAAACCTCCGCCTAGAAATTCAGACGCGCCCACGCGACCGGCCTTGTAATGGGAACCCTGAACGGGTTCCCAACCCTTCCCGCGCTCTGGCGCCGGCGGGCAAAGCCCGCCTCCGCCGACGCGGCCCCCTAGAAATCCAAGTAGGCGCCCACCCGACCCTCGACGACCCAGGCGAACTTCGAGCCGGTGCCAGTGCCAAAGTCGCGGCTGCGCGGCAGGGCGCCGACCTCGGCGAAGACGCCCATGGCCGGGACGATGCCGATGGAGGGGATACCGATGCGCGCCCCCACCGCGGCGCCGTAGGCGATCTCGGTCTTGCCTTTGAGGAGGTTGTCCACCACGAAGATGACCCGCCCGTAAATCGGCAGGATCGGGGGAACCAGGGACACCATGGGGCGCAGCTGCAGGTTGGTCGTGTTGGCGGCAGATCCGTCGGCTATGTCCATCACGATGCCGAGTTGGAGGCGAAACATGGAGAGGACGGGCAGGGAGGGCGCGTAGCCAGGTGCGAGCTCGAGATTGCTCTGTTCCCAGAAACGCGGGGTGGGCGAAACCTGGTAGCCCTTGCCGTACGAGGCCTCGACAAGGAATCCCGCGCGCGCCGCGGCGGGCAGCATGATCATCGCGGTGAAGGTGGCGGCGACTAGGAACTTGCGCATGGGAATCTCCTCTTGGGTCAGACCATCGGTCGAGGTCGATATATTCACTCCATCCTGGGGAAAATTCCACCCGCCTATTCGCGCGCCTTGGGCTGCGCCTTGCGTTTGCTGCGATGGGCGCGCAGGGCCAGGCGCAGGGGCGAGCCCTCGAAGCCGTAGGCCTGGCGAAGCTGGTTCACCAGGTAACGACGGTAGGGATGGCCCACGGCGCTGGGCAGGTTGGTGCTGACGAAGAAGGTAGGCGGCCGGATGTCGGCCTGGGTGATGAAGTAAAGCTTGATGTGCTTGCCGGCGGGCCCCGAGGGCGGCAGCCGGCGAGCCACGATTTCCTCAAAGTTCTTGTTGAGCTCCGATGTGGCAACCCTACGTGACCATTCACCAAACACCTTGGCCGCGATGTCCGGAATCGTGCCCACGCCACGCCCCGTGAAGGCCGACATGGGCAGGAAGGGCGCGTAGCCGACGAAGTCCAGAACCTCGCGGGCGCCGCTCATGCGGCGGTTGGTGTCGGCGCGCCGGACGAGGTCCATCTTGTTGAGGATGACCAGAGAGGCGCGGCCCGACTCCTCGATGAAACTGGCCAGCTTGGCGTCCTCGGCGGTGGCGCCCAGGCTGGCATCGATGACCAGGGCCACGACGTCGGCGCGGGCGAGCTGGTCGCGCGCCATCTTGGCGGCCACGGCCTCGGTCTGGGTGTCGATGGCCCGGCGGCGGCGCAGGCCCGCGGTGTCGACCAGGACGAACTCGCGGTCGCCGGCGCGAAAGGGGGTGTCGATGGGGTCTCGGGTGGTGCCCGGCTGGTCGTGCACCAGCACGCGGTCCTCGCCGAGAAGACGGTTGACGAGCGAGGATTTGCCCACGTTGGGCTTGCCCACGAAGGCGATGCGAATGGGAGGCTCGGCTTCTGCGGCGTCTTCTGCGGATGCTGCTTTCGTCCCCGAACCGGCGCCCAGCGCCGTGACCGCGGCATCGAGCAGCTCAGCCACGCCGCGCCCGTGGCTGGCGGAAACGCCGAAAACCTCAGCGAAGCCCAGCGCGTAGCCCTCGGCCAGGGCCGATTCGCGCAAGGACGAGTCGACCTTGTTGACCGCGACGAGGATGGGCTTGCCAGTGCGGCGCAGCAGATCCGCCACGTCCTCGTCCACCGCGGTCACACCCTCGGCGGCGTCAAGAACCAGGACCAGCACGTCGGCCTCGTCCACGGCGCGCAGGGTTTGCGAGCGCATGGCGGCCAGGATGCCCGCGGCTTTCGGGTCGAGCCCCCCTGTGTCGACCACGCGGAAGCGGGAGGGGCCCCAGTCGCACACGCCATAGCGGCGATCGCGGGTCACGCCCGGCATGTCCTCGACGAGGGCCGGCCGCCCGCCCACCAGCCGGTTGAAGAGCGACGACTTGCCCACGTTGGGCCGGCCCACGAGCGAGAGCACGGGCAGGCCCTCGCCTTGCGCCTCCCGGTCGCCGCCACGCCGGTGGCTCATGTCTCGTCCTTGCCGTAGCCCGCCTCGGCCAGGCCCGCGGGCGAGCCGGTCCACCCCTCCTCGACGCGCACGTTGAGGCGCAGGTGCACGGTCCGGCCGACCAGTTCCCCGATCTCCTTGCGCGCGGCCATGCCCACGTCGCGAATCATGGCCCCGCCCCGGCCGACCACGATGGCCTTCTGGCTCTCTCGATCCACGATGATGCTCGCGTCGATGACCACGTCGCCCTTGTCGCGTTCGTTCCAGTTTTCGACAATCACGGCGGTCGCATAGGGCAGCTCTTGTTTTAGGCGCAGGAAGAGCTGCTCGCGCACCAGCTCGCCGGCCAGGAAGCGCTGCGTGCGGTCCGTGAGCACGTCCGGCCCGTAAAGCGGCGGCCCCTCGGGCAGCAGGCGCAGCAGCTCCTGCAGGATGCCATCGAGCCCTTTCTTCCGCGTCGCGCAGGTGGGCACAACGGCCGAGAACTTGCCCGCCCTGCCCCACCATTCGATGAGCGGCAGGATCTGCCCCTTGTCCTTGACCTTGTCGACCTTGTTGAGGCAGAGCACGGCCGGCTTGCCCGCCGCCGTCAGGCGTTCGAGGATCCAGGACTCGGCTTCGGGCAGCCGCGCCGAGGGAGACAGCGCCGCGGCCTTCTCGTGCGCTTCCGTCACGACCAGCACCGCGTCCACGTCCTCGATGGCACCCATCGCCTCGCGCACCATGAACCGGTTGAGGGGCGAGCGCGCCTGGTGCACGCCGGGAGTGTCCACGAAGACGATTTGCCCCCTGGCCGTCCGGCCCGAACCGCGCGGGTCGTCGGCCGCTAGGGTCGCCTCGCCGTTCCACACGCCGACGATGCGGTTGCGCGTGGTCTGCGGCTTGGGCGTCACGATGGCCAGCTTCTCGCCCACGATGGCGTTGAGCAGGGTGGACTTGCCCACGTTGGGCCGGCCCAGAATGGCCACGGTTCCAGCGATGTGGAGATCCGCGTCCCGGTTCGATAGTTGTGCTGCGGCTGACACTGGCGGGCTGGTATAGCACAGAGCCCGC
Source organism: Myxococcales bacterium (assembly GCA_003136095.1). Lineage (GTDB taxonomy): Bacteria > Myxococcota_A > Polyangia > Fen-1088 > Fen-1088 > Fen-1118. The sequence continues at coordinate 40,950 of PNBO01000456.1, read as the reverse complement.
GGCGGGCAGCGGCGCAGCCGCTTCCGCGCTATTTGCCGCGAACGAGAATCTCGGTGGGGTTGTAGGCCGTCCAGTACACATTGCAGGCGTCGACGGCGATCTCCGCGACCCACCGAGAGTCAGCGCTCCAGAAGATCTCGCTGTCGCCGCTGCCCGTCTTGGGGATGCGGCGGATGGTGGCCTGGTCGGATTGCTCCGTCCAGTACACGTGGCTATCGTCGATGGAACGGCTGGAGAACATCAATGGTTTCGCCTTGGGCACCACCGTCTGGCTTTCCCCGCCGTCCTTGGGCATGGCCATGATGCCCGTCCCGGAGCCGGTCGGAAAGTCGTAGTAGAGACGCTGATCGTCCACGGCGGCCAAGCTGGGTGCGTCCGCGAAGGTGGTCATCGATTCGTAGAGCTGCGTGATGGTTCCACCGACCGTGGGCACCGACCTGAAGACCACATGGTGCGATGAGTTGAGCTCAGACCAGTAGAAGTGGTCCCGGTCGACCAACGGGGACAGCGATTGGCCCCAGGTCATGACGGTCTCGGGCGCGTGGGTCGCCTCGTTCCATCGTTTGATCACGGAGTGCCCAGCCTCGTTCGCGAGGATGGTCCAGAACACCTCACCATTTGCGTTGCCCACCACCGCCCCGACCCCGGAGGTCGTGGCAGCGGGCGAGCTGTCGACTATCGACACCTTCTTGCTCGCCAGATCCAGGCGCGCCACCTCCGTGTACTCATAGTTGTAGGTGCCCGCATCGTCCACCCGCACCTTGCCCGGGCTGAAAAAGAGCGCACCCGGAACCGCGACGATCTGGGTGGCGATGCTCGCGCTTAGCGGGAATATGGCCTGGGCGCCTGTAGATAGCGAGGCGGCGACGATCACCCCCCCTGTCGATCCGGGAGACTGCATACCGACGAACGCGGTGTCCCCAAGAACCACGAGCGCCGACACAAACGATTCTTCGGACGGCTTGGCCAGGGTCCTCGGGTCCTTGGACGCAGGTGTACACGCCGGCGGCCCGGGTTCCGAGCCCGTTTCCGAGCTTGCATCTACCCCTGCCTCCGAGCCTGCTTCCAAGCCCACCTCAACCCCGACTTCCAGGCTACTATCGGGGCCGGTCTCAGGACCAGCTTCGCGCTCTGGCTCCGGGCCCGCTTCGGGACCGGGCTCGAGCCTCGGTTCGATTTGCAGATCTTCCCGCCACACCTCCCGCGCATTCGACGCCTCCCAGGCTTCGCCCTGCGGGTCCGTTGGCAGGTCACGCACGAGGGCATCCTGCACCTCCGGGCCAGAAGGGGAAGCGGAGGCGTCGGTTGCTCGGGACTGAAGCCCGTGTCGGGTGCAACCAACCACCGTCGCGAGGCCGATCCCGCAGACCGCGAGCCATCGTTTCGATGAGCAGATCCAGTTCATACGGTCCTCCATCGCGACCACGATTTTCGCAGAATTGCGGGACCAGGAGTCGAACAAGCCACAACGAAATCGAGCACCCGTGTGCACCTGCGCACAGCGCTAACCACCTGCTAGATCTTTCTCCTTTCCCCTGCGTTCAACCTAGGCAGGAGGGTCGTCATGAGAATGAACATCAAGCCGTTTCGCGCACTGTCCCGGGTTTCCCGCCTTGCCGTTCTGGTGGCTGGGTTCGTCGCTTGCGCCACGCCGGCGCGCAACGCCGAAAGCCGGCCGCTGCGGGCGAGCGGCGCCGGCTACGATGTCCAGGTTTTCGTGGACGGCTCGCCGGCCCCGACTTTCTGGCACGACGGCGAGAGCTACGTCATGGGCCACACCGGAGAGCGCTACGTGGTCCGCGTGCAGAACCACACCGGGCACCGCATCGAGGCCGTGGTCACGGTCGACGGCCGCGATGTCGTGGACGGCAAAGCCGGTGACTTCCGCAACAAGCGTGGCTACCTGGTGCCGGCCTGGGGTCAGGTCGACATCGACGGCTGGCGGCTCTCGCAGTCGCAGGCCGCGACCTTCCGCTTCTCGTCGGTGGCGGATTCCTATGCTGCGCGCATGGGCAACGCCCGCGAGGTCGGCGTGATTGGCGTCGCGGTCTTCCCCGAGCGCGTCTACCACCCGCACCCGGTCTACGTGCCGCCGCCTTGCTGTGCCGACGGCTATCGCGATGACGAGCTCAGCTATCGCGACGGCCCCGTTGGGCGCAAGCGCAGCGCGCAGGCGCCAGCCGCGTCCGCGACGCCGACGGACGCCCTGGCCGAGGGTGGCCTCGGTCGCTACGGATCCGGTGCCGCCAAGAACAAGGCCGCCGCCGAAGCATCCGCTGACTACTCCCCGGCGCGCCCGCACTACCGCCCGGGCCTGGGCACGGAGTTCGGCGAGGCGGTTTCCTCGCACATCCAGGAGGTCGAATTCGTGCGCGCCAACGCCTCCAGCCCCTCGGTCGTCCTCGGCATCCGCTACAACGACCACGACGGCTTGCTCGCCATGGGCGTCAACGTGGACGGCGTCTATCCCTGGCCCGGCGACACCGACCTGCGCCGCACCGCCGAGCCGTTTCCCGTGTCCCCCCGCCACTACGCCGCCCCGCCCGCCGGCTGGCAGCGCTACTGATTGTCTGGAGCCAACGGTCGCCTGTAGACTGTTGGCCCCGATGACGGATGAGGCTCTCATGGCGCACTACCAACAAGGCGATGTCGATGCCTTCGCCGAGCTGGTATCGCGCCATGAGAAGCGTTTGTGGAACTTCGTACGGCGGTTCGTGGCGGACTCGGCGACCGCGGAAGACCTCCTCCAGGAGGTCTTCTTGCGCGTGGTGCGGAGCGCGGCGGAATGGCACCCCTCGGCCAAGTTCTCGACCTGGCTTCTCACCATAGCGCGCAACCTGTGCACCGACCAGGCCCGGCGGGGGGCCTTGCGCAAGGCCGACTCCCTCGACCAGACCCCGGGCGCCAGAGCCGACGATTCCGGCTCGCACCGCATCGACAAGGTCGCGTCGCCCGAAGGTAACGCCGAACGCGCGGCCATGAATCGCGAAATCGCCTTGCGCGTCGACCAGGCGGTCGAGGAGTTGCCCGTCGAGCAGCGCGAGGTCTTCCTCATGCGCGAGGTGATGGACATGTCGTTCGCCGAGATCGCCACGGCGACCGGCGCCAGCGAACCGACGGTGAAGAGCCGGATGCGCTACGCTCTGGAGCGCTTGCGCTCCGCCCTCGTCGAGCTGCACGACCAGAGCTGCCCCGCCGCCGTGGAGGTCATCCCATGAACTGCGCGCAGATCAAAGAGCAACTGGTCGACTTCCTCTACGACGAGCTGCCGACCGGCCTGCGCGCCGCGTTCGCCGAGCACCTGCGCGGCTGCCCGGGGTGCAGCGCCGAGGTGGCGACCTACCAAAGGACCCTCGGCCAGGCACGCGCCGCGCTCGCGGGGCCGCTGCTACAGGAACCGCCCGCGCGCGTCCGCTTGGCTGTCCTCGAGGCGGCCAGGACGGCCGCCAGGTCGGCGCGGAAGGCAGAGGGGCCAGGCTTCTTCGCGCGCTTCTGGCGCACCCCCTGGCTCCTGCCCGCCTTCGGCGCGGTCTCGGTCGCGACGGTTGTCTTCTTGGTGCGGGTGCTCAAGAACCCGGAAGTCATTCCTGGCCAGCGGCGGCAGTCCGTCGAGGAAATTGCACCGGCGACACCCCTACCGGCCGCGCAGCCGCCAACCGCCCAGCCGGCCGCCGACACCGCCGCCGCGGCCAAGGGCGGCGACAAGGAAGTGGAGGACGCGGGAATCGGGCGAGTGGCCAAGGTGAGCGGGCACAAGGGGAAGGCCACCGGCGGCATGATGGCGAGCAAGGCCGAGGCGCCGGCGTCCGAGTCGGCCCGCAAGCGGAAGAACCTCGGGCTCAATCCACACTCGGGTTCGCTGCGCGGCAACGCCACGGCCGGCGGCCCCGCGCCCAGCCGATTCGCCGAGCCGCCCCCGCCGCGCGCCGCCGTCAAGGCGAGCCGGGATATCGACGACCTCATGGGGTCGTTTGACAGGGGGAAGAAGGCCGCGCCGCCGGCGCCCACGGAAACCAAGCAACCAACCGCCAAGAAGTCCTCCGGTGGACGCGAGAAAGACACGCTCTCCCTGGACGAATTCGCGGGCGACGCCGAGCCCTCCGGCAAGACGAACCGAATCACCTCGAAGCAGATCTCGCAGAAACCCGACTATGCCTTGCCACCGCCCGCGCCCGCCGGTGCAGTCGCGGCCCCGGCACCATCGCCAGCCTCGCCGCCGGCCCCCGCATGGTCGGCGAGGATGAGGCAGGCGGAAGTCGCGGACGAAGAAGCAACCGAAGCAGCGAACGAACCGAGCTTCGACGCCATAGCGCAGGAGAAAGCCTCCAAGGGTGGCAGCAAGGACGCACCTTCCCTCGACGAAAGCATCCGCAAGGCCGACCGTCTCTTCGCCGCCGCCGACTGGAATGCGGCGGCGGCGGCATACCGTGACCTGCTTCGTCGCTTCGGAAGCCACAAGGACGCGCCCAAGTGGCGCGACCGCATGAATCAATCGCTCGTAGCCGAGGAAGAAAGTCGCAAGGTCAAGACCCCGAAAGCCACCAAGGCCGCGAAAGCCAAGACCGTCGACGACGTCCTCAACGGCAACAAGTAGTAAGTGCTCTTTTCACCACAGAGGGCGCAGAGAGCGCAGAGAGCGGAAGGGAAAGGGTTCGGATCCGGAAACCCCTTCTTCTCCGGACTCTGTGTCCTCTGTGTCCTCTGTGGTGAATATCCGGATCCGTCTACGACGACGGCGTGCGGAAGTTGTGTACGACGTCGGGGGTCTTGCCCAGGGCCTCACGGCGCGACAGGCGAATCTTGCCCGTGGCGCGGTCGACGCCGATGACCTTGACCAGCATCTCGTCGCCTTCCTTGCAGATGTCGTCGACCTGGCGCACGCGCTTCTCGTCGAGCTCGCTGATGTGCACCAGGCCGTCCGTGCCGGGCAGGATCTCGACGAAGCAACCGAAGTCCGCCAGGCGCTTGACCAGGCCCAAGTAGAACTCGCCAACCTCGGCCTCGGCGGTGAGGCCCTTGATGATGTCGATGGCCTTCTGGGCCAACAGGCCGTCGGGCGACGCGATGTGGACCGTGCCGTCGTCCTCGACATCGATGGCCACGCCGGTCTGCGCGGTGATGCCCCGGATGGTCTTGCCTCCCGGACCGATGATGTCTCGGATCTTGTCCGGCTTGACGTTGATGGTGAAGATGCGCGGGGCGTACTTGTTGAGCTCCTCGCGCGGGGCGGCTAGCGCCTCGGCCATCTTGCCCAGGATGTGGAAGCGCCCGCGCTGCGCCTGCTGCAACGCCTGTTCGAGAATCGCGCGCGTCAGGCCCTGGATCTTGATGTCCATCTGCACCGCGGTTACGCCGGTCTTGGTGCCGCAGATCTTGAAGTCCATGTCGCCCAGATGGTCCTCGTCGCCGAGGATGTCGGAGAGCACGGCCACGCGGTCGCCTTCCTTGATGAGCCCCATGGCGATGCCGCCCACGGGCGTCTTGATGGGCACGCCCGCATCCATCAGGGCCAGTGCGCCGCCGCACACCGAGGCCATGGACGAGCTGCCGTTCGACTCGAGGATCTCCGACACCACGCGGATGGTGTACGGGAAGGTCTTCTCGTCGGGTAGCACGACCGAGAGCGCGCGCTCGGCCAGGTGGCCGTGGCCGGTCTCGCGCCGGCTGGCGCCCCGCAACGGCTTGGTCTCGCCGGTCGAGAACGGCGGGAAGTTGTAGTGGAGCATGAAGGTCTTCTCGAACTCCTCGCCGAGCCCTTCGATGTGCTGGGCGTCCTGCTTGGTGCCGAGGGTGGTGAAGACCAGCGCCTGGGTCTCGCCGCGCGTGAAGAGCGCCGAACCATGCGTACGCGGCAGGAGGCTGACCTCGCAGGTGATGGGACGAATCTCCTCGGTGGCGCGGCCGTCGATGCGGCGGCCGGTGGAGAGCACCAGCTCGCGCAGGTTTTTCTTCTTGGCCTTGCCAAAGACTTCCTTGACCTCGGCGCCGCGCTCCGGGAACTCGCCCTTGAGCGCCTCGATCGTCTCGACCTCGGCCTTGTCGAGGGCGGCGTAGCGCTCGAGTTTCTCGCGAATGGCCATCGCGCCCTCGATCTTCGCCTTCGCGAGCTCCATCACGCGCGCTTCGAGCGCCGGATCGACGGACGGCGGGATGAACTCGCGCTTGGCCTTGCCCACCGCCGCGCGCAGTTTTTCCTGTAGGTCGATGAGCGGCTGCGCCGCCTTGTGCGCGAACATCAGTGCATCGACGATGACGTCTTCGGCCACTTCCTTCGCCCCGCCCTCGACCATGACGATGGCGTCGCGGCTAGCCGCGACAATCAGATCCAGCTCGGAGGCCTCGCGCTGGGCCACCGTCGGGTTCACGACGAACTCGCCGTTGATGCGGCCCACGCGCACGCCGGCGAAAGGACCCGCCCACGGGATGTCGGAGAGGTGCAGGGCCGCCGAGGCGCCAGTCAGGGCCAGCACGTCGGTAAGGTTCTCGCGGTCGGTGGACAGCACCATCGCGATGACCTGGGTGTCGAACCGCCACCCCTTGGGGAAGAGCGGCCGGCACGGCCGATCGATGAGCCGCGAGGTCAGCACCTCGACCTCGGTCAGGCGGCCTTCGCGTTTGAAATAGCCGCCCGGGATTTTCCCGGCCGCGGAGGTCTTTTCCAGATAGTCCACGGTGAGCGGCATGAAGTCGATGCCGGGCCGAATGCCAGCCGACGCGACCGCGGTTACCAGCACCATGGAATCGCCGTAGCGGACCACGACGGCGCCGTCGGCTTGCTTGGCCATGCGGCCGATTTCGATACTCAGTTCCTTGCCACCTAGGGGTACACCTTCACGAACGAACATATGGAGGACTCCTTTCGTCAGGGCCCCCGTGGCTTCGTCCCTTATCTCGCGGGTCCGAAAAACGACGCGTGCACGCGCCAACCGGATCGGCGGGAAAAAGGATGAACGCAGGCACCGGGGCCTTCATCAGAGAAAATGCGGGTGGCACGACCGGCCACCCGCGACTTCGAACGCCGTTACTTGCGAATGCCAAGCGTCTGGATCAGATCCCGGTAACGCTTGACGTCCTTCTTCTTGAGGTAATCGAGTAACCGCCGGCGCTGGCTGACGAGCATCAGCAACCCACGGCGCGAGTGATGATCCTTGACGTGCGCCCTGAAATGCTCGGTGAGGTAGGAAATACGCTCCGACAACAGGGCGATCTGGACTTCCGGCGAGCCGGTATCGGCTTCGCTGCGGGCGAATTTCTTGACGACTTCTGCTTTCTTGACTGCGGCTAGACCCATTCGGTCACACTCATTTCTAACGATTTCTTCACGGTTTTTTTGAGCCCCTAATGTCCTACATCCCGCGCACTTAGTCAACCGGTGCTTGCGAGTCCGCCTCCCCAGACGTCGATGAACGGAGTAGAAAGCGCGCGATGCCGAAATGGTTCCTTCCTATCGCGACCGGCGGTCTTGTGCTGGCGGCGTGCCTCTTCGCCTGCCGGGGCAAAGGCGCCCATAGCGCGGAGAACCGGCCCGCGCCGGTCGCAGTGCCGCCCAGGAGCGAAACCGCTACGCCAGAACCAGCGCTCGATGAAACCGGACCAGCGCTGGATCTTTTGGCGTCTCGTGCCCTCTGGCACCTCTATCGCGCGGGCCTGGTCATTCCCTTTGCCAGCGAAGGCTTCCGCAAATACAGCCAGGAATACACGAACCCGTGGCGAGGCATCGCCAAGCTCGAGGACCGCGCGGGCCGCGCGCTGGGCACCACCTCCGCAACCCTGCGGTTCCCATGGGACGGGGAAGCGGGCGCGGCAACCGTCGTGGCCCGCCTGCATGGCGGCTCCGCGGGCAAGAAGTTGGCGGTGCGGCTCAACGGGCGGCCCGTCGGGAACGCCCAACTCGAATCCGGCTGGCAGCAGACGACGATGGCCCTGCCGGCCCACGTGTTGGTCAAGGGCGAGAACGCCCTGGCGCTCGCTACCGGCAAGAAAGGCGCCCTCTTTCAATCCATCGAAATCACCCCCGGCGAGGTGCCGCCGGGGTTGGGCGAGCCCTGGCCGGCCGACTCGCCGGTCGCGAGAGTTCAGGCTGCGGGCAAGGAGCGCGAAGCCCTGACCGGCTTCGCGCGCCTGCGCATGCCCGTCGAGATTCCCCCGGACGGCTGGCTGGTCGTGGACACGGCCGTCCTCGCGGGCACGGCTCGGGTGCAGATCTCCGTGGCCCCGGAGGGCCAGCCAGCCAAGCTTCTCCTCGACGAGAAACAGACAGCGGGCGCCCCGCGCCCGCGGCGGCTGTCCCTAGCGGAGTTTTCGGGCAAGCTCGTCACCCTCGAATTCTCGGTACGCGAAGGAAAGCCGAGCGACGTGGCCTGGTTTTCGCCGCGCATCCTCCTGCCCAAGGCGGCCGTTCGCCCCCGGCCCGAGCCCGCACAGAACTTCATCCTGCTCGTCGCGGACGCGCTGCGCGCCGACAAACTGCCCATGTACGGCGATTCGCGCGTACGCGCGCCGAACATCGCCAAGGCCGCCGCCGCCGCCGGCGTGGCCTTCACCTCGACCCAGGCCGCCTCGCCGTCGTCGCCTCCCTCGCACGCCAGCATCCAGAGCGGCTGCATGCCACGCAGCCACGGCATCCTCGGCGACAAGAGCAAGGTGAATCCGGGCACGCCGATGGTCAGCGCCATCCTGGCCAAGGCCGGCATCGCCACCGACTTCGTCGGGGACGCCTCGTTCGCCATGAGCCGCTTGCAGTCGGTCTCGACCTGGAACGAATTCCATCAGCCGAACAAGGAGGGCAAGGGCGGCGACTGCGCGGCCGTGGTGAAACAGATCCTGGCCTTCGCCGACAAGCAGGCGGGCAAGCGCTTTTTCGTCTCGGCGGTGGCCTTCGAGGCGCACACGCCGTACATCTATCACCAGGGCACGACCGAGCATTACTACGACGGCCCCTTCGACGACGCCATCGGCAAGCACCCCGACGGCGTCATCCTCACCGCCATCGTGGGCGGCCGGCTCAAGATGACCCCCGAGCGCTGGGGTCAGCTCAAGGGCCTCTACGACGGCGAGGTCGAGCACCTCGACGAATGCTTTGGCGCGCTCGGCGAGGGGCTTGCGTCGCGCGGCCTGGCTGGCAACACGCCGGTGTTCCTGCTCGCCGATCACGGCGAGGGCTTCCTCGAACACGGCAGCATGGGGCACGCCTACGGCCAGTACGCCGAGCTGACCAACGTGCCGCTGGTGCTTTTCGCGTCGGGCTTGGGCCACGGCCAGAAGATTCCAACGGTCGTCAGCCATACCGATGTCGTGCCGACCATCCTCGACCTCATGGGCGTCCCGCCCGACGCTCGCGTGCAGGGCGAAAGTCTGCTGCCCATGATCCTGCGCGAGGGACCGTGGCTGCCGCGCGTGGAGCCATCGGAGTACGGGCGCAGCTACTCGCTCCGCTCGCGCAACCTGCACTACATCGTCGACTATGGCGGCAAGGAATCGCTCTTCGACACCGCCGCCGATCCCGCCGAGAAGACCGAGCTCAAGGACCAGCGTCCCCTGGCCCTGCGCTACTTTCGCGACCTCGCCGGCATCTACCTCGCCCACCGAGCGAAGTGGCACGCGGCCACCTGGGGCACCCTCAACAACCACCGAGCGGGCTTCGCAGCAGCGACGGAGTGATTGAGTCCGCCACAGCCGCGGAGCATCCTTTCCACGTTCGAGGCCCGCGCCGAATGGACCGTTGAATGGTGGTCGTAGACGTGGTCGTCCACGTGGCCGTGGCCGAGTAGATCTCTCAGGTGACGGCGTCTACGACCACGTCTACGGCCACGACCACGGCCACGGCCACGACACTAGGGGTAGCTCGACTCCGCCGCCTACTTCGTCACCAGGGTCCCGACGCCCTTTTCCGTAAACAGCTCAACGACCACGCTATGCGGCTCGCGGCCGTCGACGATGTGCACGGCCTCGACGCCACCGTCGAGCGCGCGCAGCACGGCCTTCGACTTCACCACCATGCCGCCCTTGACCGCCCTGCCCTCGTGCAGGCGGCCGTGCAAGTCCGCGGTCGAGAGCTGGCTCAAGAGCTGCCCGTTCTCGTCGAGGATGCCGGCGACGTCGGTGAGAAAGATGAGCTTTCTCGCCTGGGCCGCAACCGCGATCTCGGCGGCGACGTGGTCGGCGTTGATGTTGTAGCTGGTGCCGTCACTGCCCAGCCCGACCGGCGAGATGACCGGGATGTACTGCTTGTCGAGCAGCATGGACAGCACCTCGGCGTTGATCGATTCGACCTCGCCCACGAAGCCCAGGTCCGGCTTGCCCGGCCGCGGAATCTGCTTGCGCGCCCGGATGAGATGCGCGTCCTTACCCGACATGCCCATGGCCGAGCCGCCCAGCGTGTTGATGAGGCCGACGATCTCGGTGTTCACCTTGCCGGTCAGCACCATCTCGACCACGCCCATCTCGGCCGTGCCGGTCACGCGCTGGCCGTCGATGAATTCACTCTTTTGGCCCAGCCGCTCCAAGGTGCGCGTGATCTCCGGACCGCCGCCGTGGACGATGACCGGGCGCAGACCGGCCGCCTGCAAGAGCACGACGTCTTGGGCGAAGCTGCGCTTGAGCTCGGGCTGCACCATGGCCGCGCCGCCGTATTTGATGACGGCGCGCGTGCCGGCGAACTTCTGGATGTACTTGAGCGCCTCGACCAGGAGATCGCGACGCAAGGCAAGCGATTCGGCGAGCGGGGCGGCGGCAGAGCTGTCGGTCATGGCATGTGTCCTGCAAACGCGAGAAGTCCCGTGGTTTCGGCCAGGCCGAACATGAGGTTGGCGTTTTGCACCGCCTGGCCGGCCGCGCCCTTGACGAGATTGTCGATCGCCGCGAGCGCGACCACCACCCCACGCGCGGGCTCGACGGCGGCACCCATCACCACCCGGTTCGTGCCCACGGCGGCCTGCAAACGCACCGCCTCGGGCGCAACGATCCGCACGAACGGCTTGTCCGCGGCGAAGTCAGCCAAGACCTGTTTCACCGCGCCGGCCGCATCCGCGAGGCCTGGACGCAGCCGGCAGTAGGCAGTGGCCAGGATGCCCCGCCGCATGGGAAGAAGGTGCGGGGTGAAAGTGACCTTCGCGCCCGGCGCGCCGCCCAGCGCGAGGGCGCGCTCGATTTCGGGCTGGTGCTGGTGGCGCAGGATCCGGTAGGCGCGAAGATCGTCGGAGACTTCGCTGAACGACCAGTCCTCGGCCGCCTTGCGCCCGCCACCCGTGGTTCCGCTCTTGGCGTCGATGAAGATGGGATCGGGCTCGATGAGACCGGCCCGCAGCAACGGCAGGACCGAGAAGACCGAGGCCGTCGGGTAGCAGCCAGGGTTCGATACCAGCTTGGCCGCGCGCAACTTCGCCGCGCTGTCGGTCACCTCGGGCATGGAATAGACCGCCTCGGCGAGAAGCCGCGGGTTGCCGTGCGCGAAGCCGTACCAGACCGGATAGTCGGCGGCCGCCAAGCGGAAGCCGCCCGATAGATCGACGACGCGCGTCCCGGCCGCGACGGCGATGGGCGCCAGGCTGATGGAAACCTCGGACGGCGTGCACAGAAAGACGACATCGAGCTCGCCGAACCGGCCCTGACCTTCGCTGTGGGGAACGCAAGCCAGCTCGGCCGCCGCGCCCGCGACCGGCAGGCAGTCGCCCAGGCGCTGGCCCTGCCACTTGTCCGTCGTCACCAGCGCGAGCGCGAAAACCGGATGGCTCGACAGGATACGCGCCAGCTCCATCCCCGAATACCCGGAAACGCCGACGATGCCGACTTGGAGTTTCTGACTAACCGCTTCGTTCATGCGCGGAACTTGTCATATCGCTGGCCATCGGATCAATCATCCCGTGTGACCGAATCCGCCGGCGCCCCGACTCGTCTCCGATAGCTCCACGGCCTCCTCGACGGTGGCACGCGATACCGGCGCGATCACCATCTGCGCCACGCGATCCCCCGGCGCGATGGTGTGCGGCTGCTGCCCCAGGTTGACGAGCAAGACCACGACCTCGCCGCGGTAGTCGCTGTCGATGGTGCCCGGCGCGTTCACCACGGTCACCCCGTGACGCAGCGACAGCCCCGAACGGGGCCGCACCTGCGCCTCGAAGCCCGGTGGCAACTCCATCGACCACCCCGTCGGCACCCCGATCCGCTCGCCCGGCCCAATCGTGATCGGCCCATCCGCCGCAGACGCGAGGTCCATCCCCGCGGCGCCTTCGGTCATGTAGCGCGGCAGCACCGCCGCAGGGCGCAGCCGGCGGAACCTCACATTGGGAACAGAGATCAAAGCCGTCCGAGAATACTCGTTCCACCGCCCATCGACCAGCATTCGGGAGAGCGGCGCTCGGCTTCCTCGGGCGGGATGGGGACGACCCCCTCTATTGTCATGGAAACCCTGGGAGGGTTTCCATCACGATGCCCGCCCGAAGTCGCTCGTCCGGCGGGCGGGGCACTTCGTTTCCCCGTTGCAGCCGTCCGCGCGCCTGCGCCGAGCGGCCGCTCTCTCGAATGTGCGGTCTAGAATTTGAGGTTCTTGTGAATTCGCGCCAAGGGCTCGTCGAAGTCGGGGACGAACTCGCGTCCGGTCACGAGCTCGTAGAGCGAGACGTAGCGGCGAGCGGCCTCGCAGCGGATCTCGTCGGAGAGAAGGGGGGGCGGACCGTCGCCGAGGTAGCCGCCCGCGGCCAGGGCATAGCGGACATACTCCTTGTCGAGGCCGCGCGGCTCATCCCCGCGATCGAAGCGGGCCTGATAATCGTCTGCGTACCAGTAGCGCGAGCTGTCCGGGGTGTGAATCTCGTCGACGAAGCACAGGCTCCCGTCGCGTCGCCGGCCCAGCTCGTACTTGGTGTCGACCAAGATCAGGCCGCGTTGCGAGGCCAGGCTCTGGCCGAAGGCGAACACGCGAGCGCACATCTCGGCCGCGCGATCGAATTCGGCCGGGGTCAGCACGCCCAAGGCCAGAACCTCGTCGCGCGAAACCGACTCGTCGTGGCCGCCCTTCGCGGCCTTGGTGGACGGCGTGAGAATGGGGCGGTCGAGCTTCTGGTTCTTGCGCATGCCCTCCGGAAGGTCGTGACCGCAGTACCGGCGCGTGCCGTGCGAGTAGTGGTACCAGATCGACGTGGTGGTCACCCCCGTCACGTAGGCTCGCATGACGAACTCGACCGGGATGATCTCGCATTCGGTGGCGACCGTCACCGTGGGGTCGGGGACGTCGATGATATGGTTCGAGGCCAGATGCTTCGTGACCTCGAACCAGTAGGCCGCGATCTGATTGAGGACCTGGCCCTTGAAGGGAATGGTTCCCAGCACGACATCGAAGGCGCTGATCCGGTCGGTGACCACGATGATGCGGCGGTTGTCCTTGATGTAGCAGTCCCGGACCTTGCCCGCGTACTTCTCGCCCAACGCCGGGAAATCCGTGGTTTCCAAGGTCTTCGCCAGCTGAGCTTTGATGAGTTCTTCTGAGACCATGTTGCTTCTGCCCCTCTCGTGGTCACGTGTCTTGATCGCCGAGAGCCCGATCGATGATCGCACCGCTCCAGCGCAAGTGGTGTCGCAGATCGAATGCCTGGTCCAGATCGGCGGCGGCCAGGCGGCCAGCGATCTCGGGGTCCGCGCTCAGGCGGGCCCGGAAGCTGGGGGGCGCACCGAATTCGGCCGAGGCGGCCAGGGCGTGCTTTTGCACCATTTCGTAGGCCTGCTGGCGAGCCAAACCCGTGCGGACCAATGCCAGCATGACCCCCTCGCTGAAATAGAGGCCGCCGGTGAGGTCGAGGTTGCGCTGCATGTGCTCCGGGTGCACCACCAGGCCCTCGACCAGCCCCGCCGCGCGCCGGACCATGAAGTCGGCGATACCGGTGGCGTCGGGACCGATGACCCGCTCGACCGAGGAATGCGAAATATCGCGTTCGTGCCAGAGGGCCACGTTCTCCAGGGCCGCGCTTGCATAGGCGCGCAGGAGGCGCGCCAGGCCGCACAAGTTCTCCGAGAGGATCGGGTTCTTCTTGTGCGGCATCGCCGATGAGCCCTTCTGGCCCTGGCCAAAGGCTTCGTTAGCCTCGCCCACCTCGGTGCGCTGCCAGTGCCGGACGGTGAGCGCCAGGCGCTCGACCGCCGTGCCCATACGGGCCAGGGCCATGAAGTACGCTGCGTGCCGGTCGCGCGCCACGATCTGCGTGGGCACCACCTCGGGGCGCAGGCCGAGCGATGCGAGCGCCCGCTTTTCGATCTCCGGGCTCAGGTTGGCGTAGGTGCCGACCGCGCCCGCGATCTTGCCGACTGCAACCTCGTCGCGGGCCGAGGCGAACGCGCGCCGCGCCCGTCCGACCTCGCTGAAGGATCCCGCGAACACCAGACCGGCCACGATGGGCTCGGCGTGGATGCCGTGGGACCTCCCGATCATCACCGTCTCCCGATGCGCCCGCGCCTTGGCCGCGAGCGCCGCCCGCAGCTGGTCCACGCCCGCGAGGATCTCGTCCGCGGCCTCGCGCAGAAGCATCCCGAAGGATGCGTCGAGCACGTCCGAGGAGGTCATGCCGAGGTGCAACCAGCGCGCGTTCTCGCCGGCCAGTTCCTCCACGTGGGTCAGAAAGGCGATGACGTCGTGTCGGGTTCGCTCCTCGATTTCCAGAATGCGCTTCGCGTCGAGCTGGCCCGCGGCCTTGGCCCGCACGGCCGCCGCCGTTCCTGCGGGGACCTGGCCGGCTTGCTCCATGGCCGCGCAGGCCGCCAGCTCCACCTCCAGCCAGGTTTCGTAGCGGCGGGCGTCGGACCAGATCTTGGCCAGCGCGGGCCGGGTGTATCTATCGATCATCGCTTGGTTCCTGCTTGGCGGCTTTCGGTTGCATGCCCCGAGGTCCGGGTCTGACCCGCGGTGGCGGTGTTTCTAGCGGAAGTGCGAATGCTATTCAATGCTTTCACCTGCCCGGAGTGAGCGGAATGACGCCGGCTCCGACCAGGATCGCAAAGATGCCCATGGTGACGAACAGGATCGCACGGATCGTCGTCGCATCGAGCAGGCGCGCGGCGGATGCCCTGCCCCTCTCGCGCAGCAACAGGAAGATCTGCAGCACCGCGATGGCAATGAGGAGAACCCCGCTGAAGATGAAGAACTTGTATGCGTACGCCGCGATGTTCATCGAGCCTCACTCACCAGCGTTGGTAGAGGGCCAGGAGTCGACGCGTGAGCGAGCCCGGCCGGCCGCCGCCGACGCGAACCGCGTCCACGGTCGTGACCGGCAAGATCCCACGAACCGCGCTGGTAAGGAAGACGTCGCCGGGTCGCCGACGAGAAATCCCCGATCGAACGCGGAAACCATGGCCTGGCCGGGCGCGTGGACTCGACCGTCGATGTAGACACGGATTGACATGGCTGGGAGGGTGGACGAAGCTAGTACAGACCGAGTCAGCAAGCCACAGTGCCGTTCGTTTGCGAGAGAGGGCGACTTTGAACATTCTCCGAGTCCGCTGTCGAAGCGCGGAGGAATTCCGTAGCTTCTACAATAGCGATCATCCCGACGGGATCCTGTTTTGCCCGACGACGACCGAGCTTGCCAACGAATCCCCCGTGGTGGTCGAGATCGCCTGCAAGGGTCTGCCCAACAAGGTTCTGGTCCGCGGCGTCGTGCTTTCGTGGCGGCCGGCCCTGCCCCGGCTGCGCATCCGGGCCGGGGCCTTGGTCCGCTTTGCGCCCGAGGAGGCCTCGAAGCGCGATTTCGTCCTCGAAACCCTGATGGGGGCACGGCAGGCCACCCTTAAGCGCAAGCACACCCGCATCCCGGTCGGGCTGGGTGTGCGCATGCGCGTGAGCAACGAGCCAGACCCGGTCGAGGCCGAATTGCGCGAGATCAGCGTGAGTGGTGGCTTGGTCGCGACGCACGTGCAGCCCCCCATCGGCACCGACGTGATTCTCGATATCGTTCCCCCCGGAGGAATCGCGCCGATGTCCATTTCCGGGCGCGTCCTCTACCACGCAGGTTCCGGACAAACGGGGGTCAAATTCATGTTTCGGGAAGGCGGCGGTTCGCGGCGCTTGCGTGAGCTAGTTCGACGTTTCAAACTCTCTTAGTTTTTTGGTGGCCAAGCCCGCAGAGGGCGGGCCTATAATGTCCGCTCTTCCCGATGAACGACCCAGTCTCAATGGATCCAGCAGGGGCCGCCCAGTCGCTTCCGCTTGCTACCGTGATTGGTGGCCGATTTCAGATCCAGGCGTTCGTGCGGAACGAAGCCGGCACGGAGTTGTACCAGGCGCAAGACACGCGCGATGACAAGCCTGCTCTGCTGCGCTTGTTTCCCTGCGCGCCAGCGCTACGCGCGGTGCTGGAGAGCGATCTCACGCACGCCGCGGCGGTCACGCACAAGAATCTAGCCACGGTTTTCGCCTGGGGCTACGAAGGCGATCGCGCCTACCTGGCGACCGAGGCGCTTGACGGGGCCACGCTCCGGCAGATCATCAACTCCCGGCGCGCGCAGAACCAGGTGGTGGGGCTTGCCCACGCGCATGTGCTGCTCGGCCATGCCGCCAACGGCCTTGAGGCTAGCTACCCCCACATGTGCCATGGTGGCGTACATCCCGCCGTTCTACGCCTGAGCAGCTCGGGCCGGATCAAGGTCGCGAACCTGGGGTTGACGCGCGCCCTCCCGGCGCTCGCACGCATAGACGCTCCCGAAGGACAAACTGCCAGCCCGTACATGGCCCCCGAGGTCGCCGCCGGGGCGGCGCCCTCGCCCCCGGCCGACGTCTTCTCGCTCACGGCGGTCCTCTACGAACTGATCACCGGCCACGCGCCGGGCACGCCGCCGTGGCCCGCCAGCCAGGTCAATGGCGAGTTGCCCAGGGGCATCGACAAGCTCATCGACCGTGGCCTGGCCTCCCTGCCGGAAACCCGCTTCGCCCGTCCCTCGCTGCTCGTCGCCGAGATCGGCGCCTTGCTCTCGGGCAGCACGGCCAAGCCGGACAAGGTCATGACCACCCCGCGCCTCACGCTGGGTAAGTCCTTCAGCGTTTCCGACGCCGTCCGCATCTCCGAGGAATACGAGCGCTGGCTCGTGCAGAAGGACAGTCTGGACTTCGGCCCCTTCTCGCTGGCGCAGGTCATGGCCCAGATGGAGAAGGGCATCTTCAACGGCGACCATTTCATCGTCGATGCCGACTCGGGCGACCGGCAGAAGATCAAGGATCATCCCCAACTCGCGGAATTCACCCGGGTGGTCGAGCGTAAGCTGGAAGCGCAACGCCGGACGCGTGCCGAGGCCGCCCACGAGCACACCGAGCGCCGCAAGGGCCGCTGGTTCGTCCTCATCATCGGCCTCGCCCTGGCCGCGGTGGGCGCGGGCATGTGGCTCTACCTAAAGGATCGCAAGGCCGCCAAGGACGACAGCCTCGCCATGCGGGTGAGCGAAGCGGACGTCGACAAGTTCTTGAATGGCGTCAAGGTCGAGTTCGCGCAGCCCAAGCATGCCGGCGGTCGAGGACGGCGGGGCGTAGGTGGCGGGGTGGCCGGCCGCCCCGAGGACTTTGCCAACAACCTGGACCTCGGAGACGTCACCAAGGAAGGCGGCGACGCCATCCTCGACGAGGGCACCGTCGACCGCGTGATGCGCGCCAACTACCGCAGAATCGTCCCCTGCGCCATGCAGGGTGGCGTCCGCTCGATCGAGATAGATTTCGTCATCCAACCGACCGGACGAGTGAGCAAGGTGCAAGTCAACGGCCAGGGCAGGGGCGCCATGCCGATGTGTGTCCTGAATCAGATGCAGTCGTTCGGCTTCCCGTCGTACAAGGGCAAGAACACCATCGCCAGCTGGTCGATGAGTTTTAGGTAGCTATCGCCCGAAGCCGGCGGTTTGATCCTTGGCCAGCTTCGCGCTCCGAAAGCGCACGCCAAGCACCAGGTCGTAGGTAAACCAATAGCGTTCGCCCTTGTTGTTCTCGAGGCAAAGCGACGTGTCGCGCGCCTCGATCTTCACGACCTTGCTCACCTGGATGATTTCGCCGGGGCCCGCCACCATGAACGCGGCGTCCCGGTCTTCCGGCACGGCAATGCCGTCGTTGCCGGGCTTCAGGCGCTCGGCCTCGAGGGCGGACAAGAGAGTTTCCTTCGTCATGCGTGACTACCTGCTTCCTTTGAGAATCGATGGCCCGAGCCTACACGAGATCGCGCCCCAGGGTGAGCGCGGGGTTGACCCTTGCTTCTGGCCATCCGATACTAGCAGCCGTGTCGCCGCCAGACGTTCCCCTCGTCCGCCTGCAACTTCGTTATCCCGACGAAAACACCTTTATCCAGCGCTTCGCCCCCAATGTGACCCGCGGAGGCATCTTCCTCGCCAGCCGCACTCCTTTCCCGGTCGGCAACGTCATCGCCTTCGAGGTTTCCCTGATGCAAGGCCCCCCGTTGCTCGTCGGAAGCGGCAAGGTGGCGTGGGTGCGCGAGTTCAACCCGCAGGAACCCCAGCGCGCCCACGGCATGGGCGTGCAGTTCCTGGCCGTGGCGCCCGCTAGCCGTCCCACACTCGAACGCCTGCTCGCCCACAAGGCCGCGCCGCCGCTCCGAACTCCCTCGGGCGGCGTGCCCGTAACCACCCCGCGCCCCAAGGCCGACCTGTCGCCCATCCCCTTGAGCTCTCCAGGAAGCGACCCGCATGGCATCATTCCCGTGGACGGCGATCCCAGCACCTGGATGGACGATCAAGGGGTACGCCAGGCGGCGAATCGCGCCCGCGTCCTGGCCGGCCGGGTCGAGGACGTCGAGGCCTTGCGCGCGCGCGAGTGCGAGGAACCGCCGACCATCGAGGAGGCGCTGGCGGAGTTGCCCCGCCTGTTGGGCCCGCGCCGGCATGCCGGCTGACGCGGTGGCGCGCCGGTTGTGAAATCGGAGAAGGCAGGTAGGATATCCCCGTATCCGTGGTTGCCGACGGCAAAGCGGTCACGAAACCGAGTCTGATGGGCCTCGACCGGCAAGGGCGAACCGAGCCATGAAGAAACGCAAGATCTCCACCCGCAGCGTCGAGCGCTTGAGCATCTACCGGCGAGCGCTCATGCACGGCCGGCACGAATTCGGCTCCAGCGTGTACTCCCACCAGCTCGCACAGGCCTGCCAGCTCACGGCGGCGCAGGTACGCCGCGACCTCATGGCCATCGGGTACAGTGGCAATCCCAACAGCGGCTATGACGTCAAGCGCCTGCTCAGCTCGCTGGCCACGTTTCTCGATTCGCAAGAAACCCGCGCCGTGGCCATCGTCGGCATGGGCTACCTCGGTCGGGCCATCGCCGCCTTCTTGGCCAATCGCTCGGACAAGATCCGCCTGGTGGCGGCCTTCGATGTCGATCTGGACAAGATCGGCCTCTCCTTCTCCGACGTGCGCTGCTATTCGGTCCGGCAGATGCCGGAGGTGCTCGCGGAGAAACGCATCGACATCGCGATTGTCACGGTTCCGGCCGATCACGCCCAGCATGTGGCCGAGCAACTCGTGGCCGCGGGCGTGACCGGCATCTTGAACTTCGCGCCGGTCGTGCTGCGCTTGCCACCGAGAACCTACGTCGAGAATATCGACATGAGCGTTTCTCTGGAGAAGGTCGCCTTCTTCGCCTGCGCCAGCCAACGCCGCAAAGCTGGCTCACCCTAGCGCGCGGGCCCCACCAACCGCCGCAGCACCTTGCGCGGTAGCTCCCAGAGCTCCTCGGCGCCGCGCACGCGCAAGATGCGCAAGCAGGTGACATAGGTGGCAAATCCAGCGCCAATGGTCGCGAGCAACACGATGCCATGGACGAGTCGGAAGGTGCCGCGTGGCCAATGAATCGGCAGGGCCGCGACCCCGCGCATGGCGCCTTCCCACACTGCGATGGCCACTAGCGCGAGCACCGCATTGGCCACCATCATCATGGCGAGGTCGCGCAGCCAGCCTGGCTTGCCCGGCATGCCCAGCACGCGACCAAACCACAGCCGCAGGATCGTCAGGTTCACCAGCGCGCCCACGGTGGTGCCCAGCGCCAGGCCGGGCGCGCCCAGCCAGCGGTAGGTCAGCCCGTTGAAGGTGAGGTTCGCCGCCACCGACGCCATCGAGGCGATCATCGGCACGCGCGGCCGGTCCACCGCGAAGAAGGCTGGGGCGAAAACCTTGACCAGGCTGTAGGGCAGCACGCCGAGCATGTAGGCCTGCACGATGGGCACCGTCGCGGCGGTGTGCACGGGCAAGAACTTGCCGGACTGGAAGAGCAACTGCACGATCGGCTTGGCCAGCACGACCAGCCCGACCGCCGCGGGCAGTGCCAGCAACCAAACTCCGCGGGTTCCGTCCATCACCCGCGCGATGAGCGCGTTCCTGTCCCCGCGCGCCGCCTCCTCGGAAGCACGCGCCGTCGTGACCGTGGCAAGCGCCACGCCGAAGAGGCCGACCGGCAGGTAGAATAGGCGAAAGGCGTTCTGCAGATAGGTCAGCGGTCCGCTGCCCAGGGCCGCCGCGTACTGCGTATTGACGAAGACGTTGATCTGGATGGCCGCCAGCCCGACGGTCGCCGGTCCCATGAGGCGCATGATCCGCCGCACGTCGAGGTCGCGCAGCAAGCCAACCAGCGAGGGCCGTACCCGGTAACCCAGCCGATGGAGACTGGGCAGTTGCACCACCGCCTGCACCAGACCAGCGGTGGCGGTGCCCACGCTCCACACGATCATCCCCGAGCGCTCGGAGAAATGCAGAAAGAGCAACGCCACGCCGCACACGATGCTGGTGACGTTGAACATGGCCGGGGCATAGGCCGGGGCCAGATAGCGTTGCTGGGCATTGAGCATGCCCATCCACACGGCGCTGACGCTGACCAGGGTGAGGATCGGCATCATGATCCGCGCCAGCAGGCCGCCGGTCGCGACCTGCGCCGCGTTGCCGCCGAAGCCGCGCGTGATGAGCGAGACTAGCTCGTCGGCCCACAGGAAGCCGGCCAGGGTCAGCGTGCCGGTGACCAGCAGGATGCCGCCCAGCACGAGGTTGCCGAGGCGATAGGCCCGCTCCTGGCCGCCCTTGACCATGGCATCGCTGAAGGTCGGCACGAAGGCGCTCGACAGCGCGCCCTCGGCGAAGAGATCGCGCAGCAGGTTCGGGATGCGAAAGGCGGCGACGTACGCATCGGTCAGCGGGCTCACGCCGAAGATGCGCGCGAACAGCGAATCGCGCACGACGCCGAGGACGCGCGACGCCAAGATCGCCAGGCTAACGCTGGCTGAAGAACGAATCGTGCCGGCCACTAGCCATCGACGTTAGTCGCCGCGGGCGGTGGCGTCTAATTTTGTCCCTGCACCTCTACCCCGGACGATACGGGCGGCGCGGGAAGGGGGCGGGCTTGCGCCCGGGTTGGACCTGGGCCACCTGCGTGGCCAGACCAAGTTGCTCGCGCAGATCGAGGTGGTCCGCGCCGACGCACCAGCGGATGAGATCCTTGATCGAAACCTCCGTGTCCCCACCCTGGGTTTCAGCCGCGCGCAGGATTTCGCGGATGGCAGCCACGACATCGCCACACAAGAGCAGCCCGGCACGGTCCGCGGTCTGGTTGGCACTGGCGGCCCACGCGACCAGGTCCACCCGTCCCGGCTCGGCGACGATCTGTTCGATGGCCGCGCTCACCGAGGCCAGGGCCATGGGTTGCACCGCCCGCTGCAGGAAGACGGCGTACTTGCGCACCGACCCGGGGTCGGTCCCCGGCAGGTCGAACTCGGGATGCACCAGCTTGGCCGCCGCCGCGACAATGACCCGCAGCTCGTCGAGGGACGCCACCGCCTCCGGCGAAAGCAGGAACTGATCGGCGCGCATGCGCACGAGCTTGCGCGCGACGTAGAAGGCCAGCTCCTTTTCGGAGCGGCCGGAAAGCAGGTTCCGCCCGAGCAGCAAGGAAGGCACCACCTGCTGCCCCTCGAGCACGATGCGCAGATCGAGCTCGCCCGCGCTCTCGGGCGATACGTAGACCGGCGGCAAGGTGACTCCCAGCAGCCGACAAGCGTAGCTGATAAGCTGGCCCACCGACGAGCGATCCGCGGCCAGGTCGACCTTCTGGGCCGGATTGAGCCCGAGCGCCACGGCATCCTTGGCCCGCGCCATGACCACCCCGGCGCTCACCGCGGCCAGCACGTGCGACACGCACCAGTCCTGGCGCGGACTCAACACGAAACGCTGCCACATCGACTCCGCCAGCGCCGCGTGGCCGCGCGGGATCTCCGGCGCCACGGTGCGCTCGTAGAAGGCCTGCTCTTGGGGAATGGCCTGTCCCATGGCGACCAGGGCCGCGCTGGTGCAGTGCAGGCGATCATACATCTGGTGCTTGCCGAACACGCGCGCCAGCGCCCGGATGTGCTTGGCCATCTCCTCGAAATCCACCGGCTCCTCGAGCAGGGCCTCGCGCGCCTTGATGGCCGGGCTCATCTTTGTCTCGCCGAGGACCTCGTAGGTGTCGGCCAGCACCTCCCGGCATTTGCGGTCTTCCGGCGCCAGTTGCACGCACACCTCATAGGCCGCGACCGCCGCATCCCGTTCGTGCAGACGCCGGCGGCAGACGTCGCCCAGCTTGCGCCACATGGCCAGGAGTTGCGGCCGCTTTTCCGGCAGCGGGTTGCCGCCCAGGCGTTTGATCATGCGGCGGTAGTTGCGCGCCATCTCACGCCAGTTGTTCTGCGCGGAGAGAACCCGCTCGATGCGCGCGAAGCTGCGCTCGTCGTCGGTGTCCTCGTCGAGAACCAGATTGTAGACCTCGATGGCGCGCTCCTGGCTGCGCAGTTCGTAGTTGAGGATGTTGCCCATCGCGACCAGGTAGCGCGCGCGGGTCTTGCCCGTCTCGACCTTGACCAGGCGTTCGAGGATCTCTACCGCCCGGGCCCACTCGCGCGCGTTGGTGTAGATTTCGAAGACCTCGTGCAGGGTGACCGGGTCGTCGGGCTTGATCGCGAGCATCTCGAAGTAGGTGTGCAGGGACGCGTGCAGATCGCCCAGCTCGTCGCGTTCCCGGGCGGCGATGCCCGAAAGAATCTCGAACCGTTCCTCCTCGTTCGCCGCGCCCACGGCCAGCGTGCGCTGTTGCTCGATGATGGCGTGCGCGGTTTCCGGCCCCTTGCCCGAGAGCCGCGCATGGGCGCGCGCCAGGCCATCGCGACAAGCCTGGTTGTCCGGCGCCAGCTCGATGGCCCGGGTGAAAGCCGCCGCCGCGCTCTCGGCCTCGCCGAGCGCCAGGCGCGCCTCGCCCAGCCCCTCCAGGTATTCAACCTGCTCGTCCTGGGTAATGCCGGCATCGGTGCGCGCGAGCACCGCCGGCACCGCGATCACCACGTCCTGCCACCACTTCTCCGCCAGCGCCAGCGCGGCCCAGCGCAGCAGCGCGGGCAAGTAGGTCGGGTCGTCGCCGTGGGCGTTGCGATAGTTGGCCCGCGCGCGCTCGTTGTCGCCCAGCATCTGCGCCGCCCAACCCGCCCGCTGGAAGAGGCGCGCCGCGGCCGCCCCACCCTCCTCGGTCGCGGTGGCCAACCCCTCGAGCAAGGGCAGCGCGGTCGCCCAATCCTTGGTTTCCCAGGCGACCTCGGCCAGGGCCTCGGCGGCCGTCCGGTTCGCGGGATCGACTTCGAGGATGCGGCGATACTGCTCGCAGGCCGCGTCCATATTCGAGAGCCGGTTGCGGTAGATCTCCGCCGCGTCGAGCGCGTACCCCACGCGCAGATCGGCATCCTGCATGGCCATCGCGGCGCCGGCGAGATAGGCGGCAGCACGCGCAAAGTTCCCGCGCAGCTTGTGGATGTCGACCAGCGCCCGCAGGGCGGTGAGGTTGGCGGGGTCGGCGGCAAGCGCCGCCTCGAGGGCTTGTTCCGACGAGGTCGAGTCGCCGAGTTGCTCCTGAAACCAGGTCGACATGGCGACGTACATCGCGGCCTGCTTGTCGGGTGGCGTGAGCTGCTCCGCTACCGTCATGCACTCATCGAGCAGCTCGGGAAAACGGCCGAGCGAGGTCGTCACGCGCGCCAGCTCCGCGACCGCGTCCTGGTTCGACGGATCGTCCTGAAAGGCCGCGAAATAGGTGATGTAGGCGCGGTCGGCGTCGCCGAGGTGCCTGTCGAACACCTGCGCGGCATGCACCAGATAGCGCGCTCGACCGGCGGCATTGGGACTCCCCTCGGCCCGCTCGATGTAGAGCGCCGCGAGATCTTCCCAGCGCTCCTCGCGCGCGAGGGCGCGAGCGACCTGCCGGTACTCCTCGGCCGTCATCTGCTCATCGGTGGGCTGGTCGGCCTGGTTTCCCGGATCTTCGCTGCTCATCATCTCCTCCGTGCGGGACGGTCCTAGGCCAGTGCCCGGAAGTCCTGCGACGAAATTTCTGCTAGCCGCCTGACAATAGGGGCCGCGCCGACGGCCGTCAACCGCGAGCGCACCGGCACAGCGCACCTTCCGCCATGACGGGAGTGCGCCAAGCCGCGATATCACCAGCACACCCTCCGGTTTCGCTTGTGCAGGAGGGTGGTTTTCCGCATGATCGCGTCCGCCCATGGAGGCCCAACCATCTGCCAAGCAGACACCGCTCTACTCCGCGCATCAGCGTCTCGGTGCGCGGCTCATCGATTTTGGTGGCTGGCTCATGCCGGTCAACTACCCGGCGGGCATCATCGAGGAGCACAAGGCAACGCGGCTCGCGGTCGGGGTCTTCGACGTTTGCCACATGGGGGAAATCCACTTTCGTGGTCCGCGCGCCATCCAAGCCGTGCAACGCCTGGTGACGAACGACGCGGGCGCCCTGCTTGATGGGCGCGCGCTCTACGCCGTCGCCTGCCATCCGGCTGGCGGCATCGTCGACGACCTCATCGTGTACCGCGTCGCCAGCGACCACATTCTCATCGTCGTGAACGCGTCCAACATCGCCAAGGACTACCGGCACTTCGTCGAGAACGTGGGCTCGCTCTGCCAGATCGACGACGAATCGGCCAAGACCGGGCTCATCGCCTTCCAGGGCCCGCAGGCCGCGGCCGCGCTCGCCGGTCTGACCGACACCGATCTCGCCACCTTGCCCGCCTTCGCCTTCCTCACCGGCCGCCGGGTCGCGGGACGCCCCGTGTGCATCGCGCGAACTGGGTACACCGGCGAGGACGGTTTCGAGCTCTTCTGTTCGCCCGAGGACGCGTTACCACTCTGGGATGCCCTCATCGATGCCGCCGCCGCCGTGGGCGGCAAGCCGGTCGGGTTGGGGGCGCGCGACACCTTGCGCCTGGAGGCGCGCCTCTCGCTCTACGGCAACGACCTCGACGACAGCACCACCCCGCTCGAGGCCGGGCTCGGCTGGGTGGTCAAGTTCGACAAGGGCGACTTCATCGGCAAGGAGGCGCTCCTGCGGCAACGCGCGGCCGGCCTGCGGCGCAAGCTCGCCGGATTCGAGATGCGCGAGCGCGGCATCGCCCGCCACGGCTACGCCATTCTCGACGCGCACACCGGTGCTCGCCTGGGCGAGGTCACCTCGGGTACCGTCGGCCCGTCGGTTGGTAAGAACATCGGCATGGGCTACTTGCCGCCCAGCCACGCCGAGCCGGGCACGCGCATCGTCATCGACTGCCGGGGCAAGCCCGCGCAGGCAGAGGTCATCAAGGGTCCGTTCTACCGCCGGAAGGGCGCGTAGCCCGGGCTCGCCAAAGGAGCCAGCAAGGATCATGAGCGACACCTATCCGAACGATCTTCTCTACACCGAGGACCACGAGTGGGCCCGCCCCGAGGGCAACCTCGTGACCGTGGGCATCTCCCAATTCGCCGTCGAGCAATTAGGCGACGTCACGCAGGTCGATCTTCCGCGCGAGGGCGAGGTGCTCAAGCAAAACGACGCCTTCGGCTCGGTGGAATCCGTGAAAGCCGTGTCCGATCTGCTGTCGCCGGTTTCGGGCAAGGTCGTCAAGGTGAACACCACCCTGCAGGATTCGCCCGAGTACGTGAACGAAGATCCCTACGACGGCGGCTGGATGATCCAGATCGAGGTGGCCAGTCCCGGCGAGCTCAAGAAACTGATGGACGCCACCGCCTACGAAACCTTTCTGAAAGAGAACGAGGACTAGGCCCCACGCGATGCCCGCCACCGGCCAGGACGAATTCCTCTCCCGCCACCTCGGCCCGCGGCCAGCGGATCTGGCCGATATGTTACGCGTGGTACGGGCGGCCTCGCTCGACGACCTCATCGCGGAGGCGGTTCCCGCCGCCATCCGCACCGGCCGGCCACTCGCTCTGCCGCCGGCCCTTTCCGAGCACGAGGTCCTGACCGAGCTGCGCCGTCTGGGCAGCCGCAACCGCCGCGTGCGGGCGTACATCGGCATGGGCTACGCCGAGGCTGTCCTGCCCGCCGTGATCCTGCGCAACATCTTGGAGAATCCCGGCTGGTACACGGCGTACACGCCCTACCAGGCCGAGATCTCGCAGGGCCGCCTGGAGGCGCTGCTCAATTTCCAGACCATGATCATGGACTTGTGTGGGATGGAGGTGGCCGGGGCGTCCCTGCTCGACGAGGCGACGGCGGCCGCCGAGGCCATGCACATGTTCGCGGGCCTGGCGGAGCGCGACGACGCCAAGGTGTTCTTCGTCTCGGAGTTGTGCCACGCGCAAACCATCGCGGTGGTGAAAACCCGCGCCACAGCCCTCGGCATCGAGATCGTCACCGGCGACCATGCGACCTTCGCCTTCGATGGCCGCGCCTTCGGGGCGCTGGTGCAGTACCCCACCACCGACGGCAAGATCTTCGACTACCGCGGCTTCTGCGACAAGGCGCACCAGGGCGGCGCGCACGTGGCCGTGGCCGCCGATCTCCTTTCCCTCGCGCTGCTCGTGCCGCCGGGCGAGTTCGGGGCCGACGTCGCCCTGGGCAGCGCGCAGCGCTTCGGCCTGCCACTCGGCTACGGCGGTCCGCACGCCGCGTTCTTCGCCACGCGCAAGGAATTCACGCGCAAGATGCCGGGCCGCCTGGTCGGGGTTTCGCGTGACTGCCACGGCCAGACCGCGTTCCGCCTGGCGCTGCAGACTCGCGAGCAACACATCCGCCGAGAGAAGGCCACCAGCAACATCTGCACCTCGCAGGTCTTGCCCGCGGTCATGGCCAGCATGTTCGCCGTGTACCACGGCGCCGAGGGCATCCGCGCCATCGCCACGCGCGTGGCCCAGCGCGCGGCCACCCTGGCGCATGCCCTGACCAGCGCCGGGTTGCGGGTGGCCTCGCCGACGCTCTTCGATACGGTGCGCGTCGACGCCACCGCGCCCGCCATTGCCGCCTGCCACGCGCGCGCCGAGGCCTCCGGGATCTGCCTGCGCCAGCTCTCGCCGAGCGCGCTCACCATCACGCTCGACGAGACCACCACGCCCACCGACGTCGAGACCATCGTGCGCGTGCTGGCGCCCGCCACCGCGGCGCAGGTCAAGATCGAGGAAGCCGCGCTGGCCATTCCCCCGGCGCTGGTGCGCACGAGCGCGTTCTTGCAGCACCCGATCTTCTCGGCCTATCGCTCGGAGACCGAGATGCTGCGCTACCTGCGACGCCTGCAGGCCAAGGATCTCTCACTGGCGGATTCCATGATTCCGCTCGGGTCGTGCACGATGAAGCTCAATGCCGCGGCGGAGATGTTGCCCCTGACCTGGCCGGAGTGGAGCGGCATCCACCCCTTCGTTCCCGCCAAGTACGCCGAGGGCTACGTCGCCATCGTCACCGATCTGGAAATGCTCCTCGCCGAGGTCACCGGCTTCGACGGGGTTTCGCTGCAGCCCAACGCCGGCTCGCAGGGGGAGTACGCCGGGCTGCTGGTTATTCGCAAGTACCACGCCAGCCGCGGCCAGCAGCGGCGCGACGTCTGTTTGATTCCGTCGTCGGCCCACGGCACGAACCCCGCGTCCGCGACGATGGCCGGCTGCCGCGTGGTCGTGGTGGCCTGCGATGCGGGTGGCAACGTGGATCTCGCCGATCTCACGGCCAAGGCCGCGGAACATTCCCATCGCCTGGCCGCGCTCATGCTCACCTACCCGTCCACGCACGGGGTTTTCGAGGAGGACGTGCAGAAGCTGTGCGCCGTCGTCCACGAGCACGGTGGCCAGGTCTACATGGACGGCGCGAACATGAATGGACAGGTTGGACTGTGCCGGCCCGCGGAGCTCGGCGCCGATGTCTGCCACATCAATCTGCACAAGACCTTCGCCAGCCCGCACGGCGGTGGCGGTCCGGGCGCGGGCCCCATCGCCGTGGCGTCGCATCTGGTTCCCTTCCTGCCGGGCCACCCGATCATCCAGGTGGGTTCCGAACAGGCCATCGGCCCGGTGTCGGCCGCCCCCTGGGGCAGCGCCAACATCCTGCTCGTGGCGTGGTCCTACGCGCGCCTCATGGGGGCGAGCGGACTCGCGGAAGCCACGAAGTACGCCATCCTCAACGCCAACTACGTGGCCGAGCGCTTGCACGAACACTACCCGGTCGTCTACCGGGGCAAGCGGGGCCGCGTGGCCCACGAGTGCATCGTCGACCTGCGGCCGCTCAAAAAGTCGGCCGGTATCGAAGCCGAGGACGTGGCCAAGCGTCTGATGGACTACGGCTTCCACGCCCCCACCATGTCCTTCCCCATTCCCGGGACACTGATGATCGAACCCACGGAAAGCGAGTCGCGCCCCGAGCTCGATCGCTTCTGCGACGCCATGATCGCCATCCGGCAGGAGATCCGCGAGATCGAGACCGAAATGCAGCCGCGCACGGACAACCTGCTCAAGAACGCGCCGCACACCGCGGAGACCTTGCTGGCGACGGAGTGGACGCACCCCTACCCGCGCGAGCGCGCCGCCTATCCCCTGCCCTACCTGCGCCGCCACAAGTACTGGCCGCCGGTGGGTCGCCTGGACAACGTCCTGGGCGACCGCCAGTTCGTGTGCGCGTGCCCGCCCATGTCAAGCTACTAGAAGGAACATGGCGAGCACCGACTTGACTTTCCCGTCGCGCGAGGCGCACCGGGCCTGGCTGGCCTCGCAGGCCGTACTGCCCAAGGGCTTTCGCGCCGGCAGCACGAGCTTCGAGTTCATGCCCGCCGAGGTGAGCAAACCGGCGGCCATGAATCTCACCCTCCTCGCGCTCGACCGGCCCACGCCCGATTTCGCCGCGGTCTTCACGCGCAACGCCTTTCCCGGAGCCCCCGTCGTCATCGGCCGCCGCCGCCTCGACGAGCCCACGCTCGGCGCCGTCGTCGTCAACACCAAGACCTCGAACGTGCGCGCCCCCGATGGCGTGGCCATGGCCGAGCGCCTGTGCGCGGGCGTGGGCGCCGCGCTGGGCATGGCGCCAACCCAGGTGCTTCCCAGCTCCACCGGCGTCATCGGCTGGCGTCTCCCCATCGAGGCCATGCTGGCCGCCGTGCCCGCGGCCGCCTCGTCCATGGGCAAAGCCAGCCTGCTCGACGCCGCGCAGTCCATCATGACGACCGACCTCTACCCCAAGGTCCGCCGCGCGGCCGTGGGCCAGGGCAGCATCGTCGGCATCGCCAAGGGCGCGGGCATGATCGAGCCCAACCTGGCGACCATGCTGGTCTACCTGCTCACCGATCTGGCGATGCCGCGGGCCACCCTGCGCCGCCTCTTGCCCGCGGCGGTCGATCCCAGCTTCAACTGCATCAGCATCGACACCGACACCAGCACCTCGGATACCGTGGTCCTCCTCTCTTCCGGCGCGGTCCCTTGTCCCGACGAGGAGGCGTTTGCCCAGGCGCTGTCGACCGTGTGCCACGATCTCGCCGAAGACGTGGTCCGCAACGGCGAAGGCGTCCATCACGTCGTGCGGGTGGCCGTGACCCGGGCGCCTGCGGAACGACTCGCCCGCGCCCTGGGCAAGGCCGTGATCAACTCGCCCCTGGTCAAGACCGCCATGTGCGGCAACGATCCTAACGTGGGCCGCATTTTGATGGCCATCGGGAAATACGCCGGCATGCACGCGCCCCAGCTCAATCTGCAGGACACCCGCGTCTCCTTGGGTGGCAGGACCATCTTCGAGAACGGTAGTTTTCGGCTCGATCCCGCCGTCGAAGCCGAGCTGGTGGCGCACCTCGAGCATGCCGCGCTTTACGCCAGCGCCGCTCCCGCCAACGGCGTGTTTCGGCCCCGCATCGATTTTCCACCGCACGAGCGTTGCGTGGAGCTCGCCATCGATCTCGCCGTGGGCACGGCGGGCGCGACCGTGCTCGGCGCCGACCTGACCCACGAGTACATCAGCGAGAACGCGGACTATCGGACTTAGGAGTGCTGGGCTTGCCGGGGCCAGGAGGCGCGACTAGGCTTGCGAGCATGAAGACCACCCACGCGAGAGCTCGCCCCCTACTCGCTGCCACCGCCGCCTTGGTCCTGTCCATCGCGCTGCTGTCCTGCGCCGGAAAACAGACCCCACGCGATCGCATTACGGATCCCGGGGAGATGATCTACAACGGTCTGACCGTCTCGGGCGTCGCCTGCTACAAGTGCCACAACGCCGACGGCACGGGAACGTGGCGCGGGGCGAATCTCGCCGAGCGCGTACCCAAGTTGACCGATCCAGCCATCGAAAAGGCCATCAACGAAGGGCCCGGGATGATGCCCGCCTTCAAGGGAAAGCTGGATGCCCAGCAGATGGCGGCACTCACCGCCTGGTTACGCGATCGCTTCCACTAGCCACGAAGGTCCGTCGGAAAGAACCTACGGTTTCTGCGGCCTATTTTGTCCCCAGATGAGCCGCGGCCGACAGGCCGCGCGCGGAGAGGGCCGTGCGCACGAGATCCCCGCGCAGTTCGATGCGCTGGCCTGCGACGTTGAACCGCAAGCTCAGCGGACTCACCAACTCGTGCACGAACTGGCCTTCGCAGCGCTGGGTCAGCGCCCGACCGAAGCCTTCCGCGGCGGCCGCGCGCGCCCCGTTGCGCACGTTGCAGCCCAAGGCGGCCATGGTGCCTAGTCCCCCGCAGTCCTCGAGCTGCGCCGTCATCCGCACCGACGACGCACGCAGCGGCTCGCCCCCAGCGGCCAAGGTCCAGCGCATCGTTTCGCGAACCGAGCGCGGAGTCGCGTTCCCCGTCAGGGTCAACCGCGCCGCATCGCCCGTTCCCTCCCCGGTGAGCGCCACGTTCTGAAGGTCGACCTCCTCGCGGTCCACGGGAATCGTCAACGGCTGGCTGCCGGTCAGCAGGCCCAGCACCTGGTTGGCGAACGCGGCGGGGATTTCCGCCCCGATGTTCGCCTGCCCCGCCAGCAGCGCTTCGCGAGCGCCAGCGGCGGCGCGCGGTGGCTTCGCCGGGGCCTTGTCGGCCAGGACGATCGCGACCTCGACGGCGCTCTCCAGGAAGGTAGGCATCGTGTGCAGCACGACAGTCGCACCCGCGGGGATGTCGATACGCAGATCCGCGCTGGGAACGCTCAGCAGCTCCATGCGCTTGTCCAGACCGGACAGGGGCCGCGGGCGGCCGTTCTTGCTCGTGACCACGGCGCGCACCGCCGACAATTTCAGCTCCCAGTGTTTCCAGGTTGCCTCGAGATCAACGAGGACCGTTCCCTCGGCGAATGTGGGCTGCGCGCGCTCGGCCAGTTCCGCCAGGCCAGGGCGGCAGACCTCGTCCGCGGCGAACGCGGGCTCTCGGCGTGACTCACCCACTCCCAACCGGCCAGCGGCCCGGAAGCGACCGTTGCCTTTTTCGCCCGCGCCGCAGTACCGTAGAGCGGTCATCTGAAATGTCTTGTCCCCGCCCTCGCCCAACTCGCGCGGCAGCGTGATGGTGGCAGGCAGGGCGTTCTGCACAATCTCCTCGAGGAGCGCGGCCGCCACGCGAACGTGCGCCGCCTCGCTCTCCGCCGCCGCGGCGGAACCAGAGAACAGTCCCACCGCGATGCCCGCGGCCACGCACCGAAATCTCCTTTTCGCCCGTTCCCATCTTGACGGCATGCGCGTCAGCCTCTCAGAGCTCGGCACCGATGTCGAATTCATATACGCCGTGCAGATACCGCTGGTTGATGGGACTGTCGGCATGGCTGACCGACACGATGAGCTTCGACGAACCGCCGATGTGCACGGCGGCGCGCTGGCCACGCAGGTTGACGCCCGCCAGATCGAGGTCACTGCCCTCGACCTCCAAGGCGACGTTGCCCGCGAAATCGCTGGCGGTGATCTCGACCCGCGAGTCTTTCACCTCGATCGCCACCCCGGGTGCGATGACGCGGGTGGTTTCCACGACCGCGTAGGAATCACGAATGCGCAGGCCGGCGGTGCGCACGTCCCTGAGCACGGCGTTCGGGCAGCCGACCAGTTCGATCTCCGAATAGTCCCCCGTGAAACGGGCGCCGCTTTGCCGTTCACACCGCCCTTTGCGCGCGGGCAGCGCGGGAAACGGGGCCGCCACCTCGGGCAGGGGCACGCTGGCCGGGCTGGCGAGCGCCTCGAGCAGGAACTTCTCGACCGCGGCCGGACGTGACGCCATGGGATCGTGGCCCGAGCCTTCCAGCACGACGAGCCGCGCGGCAGGCAGCCGCGCTTGCAGCACCAGGCCCATGCGTGGCGAGGCAATCGCGTCGTTGCTGCCCCACAGGATCCAGGCGGGGGCGCGCACCCCGGCGATCGCCGGGCCGAAGTTCTCGAGAATCACGGCCAGCGCCGCGATCCGCGTGGGGTTGCCGCCGAGAACCGTTGCGCGCAGGGCATCGCTCTGCAAGACCACGGCTGGATCGGGCGAGGCCGGAAGAATGGGCCCCATCGCCGTCGAAACCGATTCCCAGGCCATGGTGGCGAGATCCTTGACCGGGTTGGCGAGCGGGCCGAGCAGGTGGTCGAGCCCGGAGTCCACCGCGAAGCCGACGTAGGACTTGCGATGCAGCATGCCGGCGGCATCGATGAGCAGGAGACGCCGTACGTCTCCCGGAAAGCGCGCGGCATAGAGGAGCGACAGCGCGCCACCCATGGAATGGCCGACGAGGTTAAACGCCCCCTTCACCCGCGGCCCCAGCAGGCTGTGCATGAACTCCGCGTAGCGTGCGGGAGAGTAGAGCTCGTTGGCGTGGGTCGAGCGGCCGAAGCCGGGCAGATCGAGCGCCACGACGTGGTACCGCGCCGCGAGCGCGGGCAGCACCGGATACCAATCGCGGCAGGCGCTCTCGCCCAGACCGTGCACCAAGACCACGGCGGGGGCCGACGCCTCGCCCGCCTCCATCACGAAGACCTGCCCGCCAAAGACCGGCGCGCTCACCAACTCCGAACGGTAGCCAGCCAGGCCGCGAATACCTTCCTCATCGAGCTGGGCGGCCGGGCTCGTGGCGCCGGCGATATCGCCGGTGGACGCCCCCGTGCGACAGCCCGTAGCGCACAGGAAGAAGCCGAGCAGCGGAGATACCCCGGCCACATGGAAGCGCATACCCGGCGTTCTACCACCCGATGCCGACGTGCAGGGAGAACTCCGTCGGGTAGTAGGTGCCGCTGGGAACCGTTGTTCCGCCCAGGGGCGACACGTCGTTGGTGAGCCCGATGACATACTGGGAAACGCGGAGCTCGCCATAGATCCTGGCCCGGCTGTCACGTGTGAAGGTGACCCCGGCCTGGCCGTGAATGGTGCAGGTCGCGCCGGTGGTCTCGCCGATGCCGGGCGCGGGCGTGGTGACGATCCAGATGCGCGGGGAAACACCGGCGCCGACATAGGGGGCGACACTACCCTCCGATAGATAGACGCCACCGCCGAATTCCGCGAAGACCCCGCCCATCTCGATAGTGTTCGATCCCGGCGCGCTGGTCGAGGGAATCGCGAAGCCGGCGCCCACCTCGGCAAACGAGGTCCGCGGCCCGATGCGCGCGTCGAACTGCAACGACATGAGCGAGGCAATAGATCTGCCGCGCGCTAGCGGGAAGATCATTCCGCTCTTGAGGCCAAGCGCGGCCGGATACGGCTTGGGCCCCGGGGGCGCCGGCGGCAGGTAGTCCGGAACCATTGCCTCGGGCCGGCGCGGAGCGGGCTGCGCCCACGCCAGCGAGTGCGCCAATCGGGCAGTGGCCCCCTGCATGTCATCCAGGCCGTTCGCGCTCACTTCCGAGCGAAAGACCTCCTTGCCTTCTCGGCTGAAACGGATGGCGCCGAGCGTCGTCTGGTTGCCAAGCTGCACGGCCTGAAGCTCGATGTACTCAAAGACACCCAGCCGGGCCGCCGCGGCCAGGGAGGTCTTGGCCTCCGCGAGCAGGGGCTTGGTATCGAGCGGAGAGGCGACGGCGACGTTCGTCTCGCGGGCGAAGGCGTTCGCGAACAGCACGCCGATCGCGTCGCACTGCCCTTCCGTCAGATTTACCCCCTGGACCGGCATGACCGCCACGGTGGCGCCGGCGGCCGGCGAAGTCGAGAATGAAGCGAGCGCAAGAGTCGCGAGCAGTGTCCATCTGAAGTTCATGAAGCCATCCCTTTCTCTGTCCTCAAGCCGATTTTTCGCCAGTGCCTTGCCACTCTTGCCCCGCGCTCGCTACCAACCGACCCCGCCCTGAAAGGCGAACATGGTCGGTCGGTAAGCATCGCTGAGGGTGCTTCCGTACATCGCGCTATCACTGACCGGATTCGCGACACCGAGAAGGAGCTGCGAAAGGCGAACCTCGCCGTAGATCCTGGCACGCGCATTTCGCGTGAAGGTCAGGCCAATCTGGCCGTACGCGGCGCAGGTCGCGGCAGTGTGGTCGTCGAGGCCCATGCTCGATTGCCAAATGGCAGGCGAGATGCCCGCGCCCAGGTAGAGGGCGGAGTTTCCCTCCCACAAATAGTAGCTGCCCCCGAGCTCGAGGAAGCCGCTCGTCACCCGGATGATCGAGGAGCCGGTCTGATCGTCCGTGGGAAGCAGGAGTCCCGCGCCGAACTCGAGGAAATAGCTCCCGGGCCCCACCCTGCCGTCGAACTGAAGCAAGATGCCCGGCGAGAACGACTTGCCCGATGCCCTCGGGATCGCAAGTCCGACCTTGGGGCCGTAAGCACCCCGAGGCGCCTTCGGATCCGGCGGCGGCTCGGATGGCGGCGCGTACGTGGTCTGCGGACTCGCCAGCGCTGCTTCCGGCGTCGCAACCGTCGGAACGGGCTGGCGCCAGGCCAGCGCATGCGCCAGCGCGGAGAGTGCGGGGGACATCTCGTCCAGGCTGGGTGCCGAGATTTCCGCCCGGTAGAGCATCGCACCGTCTTGCGCGTAGAGGCTGCCGCCGACATTGACCCTCTGCCCGAGCTGGAGCGCGCTCAGCTCGACGTACCTGGCGGCGCCGAGTTGCATGGCGACGGCGACCGATGCCTTGCCATCGCCGCGCAAGGTCTTCGTTTCCAGGGGCGAGGCCACCGTGACATGGGCGTCATGGGCGAAGGCGTTCGCGAACAACACCCCGATGGCGTCACAGTCGCCCGGGGCGAGGTTGACCCCTAGCACGGGCATGATCGCCACCTCCGCGGCCCGCGCCTCCGTGACGAGGGAAGCGCAAAGCAAAGCCATGAACCACAGGGGCCATTTCAAGCGCATGGAACAATCCTTTCGGCGAACCTGTGCATTATCGCTCCGATGCCGCAGCAATTCCTCTGCTAACATGCAGTCGCACGGCGCCCATCCGTGGCCCATGCCGCGCGTGACGCTGGAGGGTCCTAGAGGCAACGTCAAGCCGACCAAGCTCACACCCTAGCAGTGTCCTCGTCGATCGCAGTGGACCGGGATACGCGCTTGACGTTATGCTTTGCCTCGGCGAATAGCGACAAGCCGAACTCAGGACACGCCGTTCCCTCTTCCTTGGACTGACGGAACGCCCTCCTCACGGCCTCTAACGCTTCGCCAGGTTGCAAAGAGGTATTCATGCGAAGAAGTCTGCCGGTTCTCTCTCTGTCAATCCTCATCGTACTAGGATGCATACCCCAGCAGTCGGGTCGGGGCGGGACCGGTGGCTCGTCGACCGGTGGCCAGACCAACGCCCACAGCGGCTCCGGCGGCTCGGCGGGATCGGGAGGAAGCACCGGCAATGGCGGAGCGAGCGATTCGGGAGGAATCACTGGCACCGGCGGATCGAGCAGCGGTGGCAGCGATGGTAGCGGCGGCAGCGCGGGCAGTGGTGGCAGCGGTGGCGAAACCGGAGCGGGCGGCACGAGCCGTCCCGCCGACGCGGCGGTCGACCAGCGCCCGGGCACCGGGGGTGGCAGCGCGGGGACCGGCGGCGGCAGTAGCACGGCCAGGGGCGGAAGCGGGGGTGCGACGACCCAAACCGGCGGCGCGACGGGGGGCGCCACCACGGGGACCGGCGGCGGCCGCGGCGGCAGCGGGGGAACTTCGGCGACCGGTGGTGGATCGGGTGGGCGTACCGGCACCGGCGGCGCGACCGGCACGGGTGGCGCAACGGGCACGGGCGGCAGCACGGCCCCGACGGCTTGCTCGTTTCCGTCTGGCTGGAATCCCGGCAGCGCGACCTATACGACCTACACCCTGCCCAACGCGCAGACCGCGTGCGGCTACAACGGCAGCAACAACACCATCAAGAACATCGCCAACGGTGGAAATTTTGCCGCCATCCCCGGAAACACCTCGAGCGATTTCAACACGAAAGATCGATGCGGAGCCTGCGTCCAGATCGGCGGCGCAATCATCACCATCGTCGACGAATGCCCGAACGACAGCAATCAGCCGTGCAAGAACAATCCGAGCGGCCACCTCGACCTGAGCAATGCCGCGGCGAGCGCCGGCGGCGTGCAAGGCGATCCGAGCAAACAGGGACAGGCGCAATGGAAGTTCATTCCGTGCCCGGTGACCGGCAACGTCGTGGTCCGGCTCAAGCCCGGCAACAACAACGAGATGTACATCGAGAACGAGATCCTTCCCATCTCGGCGGTCACCTGCGGCGGCCAGACCGGATCGCGCCAAAGCTACGGCGCCTGGCATTTCAACTCGGACATTCCCGGCGCAAGCTGCGACCTCACCGACATCGCCAACCGCAAGATCACGGTCACGGCGGGCAGCACGCAGGGACAGGACGTCGACACCGGCAAGCAGTTCCCGAAGTGCCAGTAGGCGCTGCCGGACAGGCGCCATGGCCACTACTCGCCCACGGCCGCATCGGCGAGTGACCGCACGGTGAGGGTGCCTTGCAGCCGGAGGTCGGCGGAGGACGAGCCGACCGCGATGTCGAACAGGCCATCCGCCACCCGCCAGGCATGCGCAGCAACGTCCCAGTACGCAAGATCCTTCCCGGCGAGCGGAACGCTGACGGTCTTGGACTGACCGGACTCCAGGTGGACGCGCTGGAATCCGCGCAGCTCCTTGAGCGGCCGGGGCACGCTGGCAAACGCATCGTGGACGTAGAGCTGCACGACCTCGTCGCCGGCGCGGCCGCCGGTATTCTTCACGTCCACGCTGACCGTGGTTGCCTCGTCGGGCCGGATCACACCCGGGAGCACGCGCAGACCGCTGTACGCGAACGAGGTGTACGAAAGGCCGTATCCGAACGGGTAGAGCGGCGCGCCCTGGTAGTAGAGATAGGTCCGCCCCTTGCGCAGATCGTAGTCGCCGATGGGCGGCAAGGTGGCGTCCCCGGTGTACCAGGTCGTGGTCAGCTTGCCGCCGGGATTGCTGTTGCCCAGCAGCACGTCGGCGATGGCCCCGCCCTGTTCCTGACCGTCGTAGAACGCGGTGAAGATCGCCGGCACGTTCTCCTGCGCCCAGTCCACGGCCAGCGGGCCGGCCGTCACGAGCACCACCACGGTCCGCGGGTTGGCCGCGTACACTGTCTGGATGAGATCGCCCTGGGCACCGGGCAGGCTCCAGTCCGGGCGATCCATCTCCTCGCGTAGCACGTCCTGGCTGGTGCCGACGAAGACCACGGCCACGTCGGAGTTGCGCGCCAGCTCGGCGGCCCGATCCATCGCGTCCTGATCCTTGGTGCCGGTGATTGTGCAGCCCTGTTCGTAGCCGATGGTGACCCCGCCCGGGCCGGCGAGCGCGGCGCGCAGGCCAGAAAGTGGGCTCGTCCGGTGGCTGGGGTTGCCGCTGTACCCACCCAGGTAGACGTCGTCGCCGTGCGGCCCGATCACGGCGAGGGAGTGCAGGGTCTGACGGTCGAGTGGCAGCAGGCCGTCGTTCTTGAGCAGCACGATAGCCGCGCGCGCGGCCTCGAGCGCCAAATCCGCATGGGCCTGTGACTCGATCACGTCCTTGCCAATGGCAGCGTAAGGGACATCGCTCGCCGGATCGAATTCACCCAGCAGGAAACGGGCGCGCAGCACGCGCGTGAGGGCGCGATCGACGTCGCTCTCCGCGATGAGACCTTGGTCGAGCGCCTCCTGCAGGTGATCGGGATAGGTTCTGCCGCAATTGAGGTCGGTACCAGCCAGGAGGGCTCTGGCGGCGGCCTCGGCCAGGGTCGAGGTCCAGTGATGGCTGTTGGCGATGTCCGCCACGGCATCGCAATCGGACACGACATAACCGGCAAAGCCCCAGGTGTCGCGCAGGATGTCCTTGAGCAGCAGCGGATTCGCCGCGGCCGGCACCCCGTTGACCTCGTTGTAGGCAGCCATGACCGAAAAGGCGCCGGACTCGGTCACGGTCGCCGCGAACGCCGGCAAGTAATACTCGTGCAGCAACTGCTCATCGATGTCCGACGAACCGTTGTGCCGGTTGTACTCCGAGTTGTTACCGGCGTAGTGCTTGGGGGTGGACACCGCTTTCAGGTACTTCGGATCGCTGCCCTGGAGCCCGCGCACGAATGCGACGCCCAGTCTCGCCATCAGCCAGGGATCCTCGCTGTACGACTCCTCGAAGCGGCCCCAGCGCGGATCGCGCAGCATATTGATCACCGGCGACCAGTAGGTCAGTCCCTTGCCGGATTTCAGGTTGAACCCGCGTGCTTCATCGGAGATGGCCGACGCCACGCGCGCCAGAAGCTCCGGATCCCAGGCGCTCGCCAGCGCGATGGCCTGCGGAAACGAGGTCGCGCCGTCGGTCAGCACGCCGTGCAGGCCTTCGCTCCAGTAGCCGTAGGCGGCAAGCCCCAGGCGCGGAATGGCCGGCGCGTCGTTGGCGAGCTGCTGGATCTTTTCGGCGAAGGTCATCTGCGCGATGAGCTCGCGCACGCGATCGTCCGCCCAGTCGGGCACCCTGCCGGCGAAGGGCGCGTCCGCGCCAGCGTCCACCGTGCCGAGCGCCGCAGCGTCTGCGCCGGCGTCCCCTCGGCCAACGCTGGGACCGTCGGGCTTGGCGGCAGCATCCCGATGCGTTGGCAAGGAACCGCAGGCGGGGCTCGCCAGCACGGCCCCCCATAGGACAACGAAGGGAAGGTCCACCAGCCTGGTTCGCTTCATGCCGCCACACTAGCTCGTCTACCCGGCCCAGTGCCAGCACGAGCTACGAAGCGCCGCTCAACGCGTCGCCGACTGCTTGTACAACCGGTCGAGCTTGTCGCTCAAATGCAACCGCGCCAGCATTGGCAAACAACCAGGGAAGCACAACCCCGCCAACCGTCAAATGGAAAACGAGGCCGAATCCCTGTCCTTGACGCGCGCTCGCCTTGCCGCGGCCATGCGATATCCCCTTCCGGTGACGAGTGGTGGCGGGTAGAGTAGCAGCGCACCCTCGCACATCGGCCTGGTCGTGAAGCGGGCCCTCCGAGGGTGAAGCACATGCTGTACCCCGCAAGCGTATCTCCGGGAAGATCGCGACTGGTTTCGTCGGCGTCCGGCTATCTGGTTGCGGGTGCCGTTCTTCTCGGGCTCAGCCAGTGTGGCGGCATAGGCGCGCGCCCCGCTGCCTCGCCGCCAGGGGGAAACGGCGCGGGCGGGTCGAACGTCGGCGGCGCCAGCATCGACGGAGGAACCGCGGGGACAGCGGGCAACAACGACGTGCGCCTACTCGGCGCCCCCCTGTCCTTCAACCCCACGGCGCACGGGTTCGGCCTCAACGCGATCGCCGCCCAGGGAGAGCCCTCGGCGCTTCGCGCGCACGTTCGCGCCGCAGGTACGGCGCTCTGGGGAGATTCGGCTTCCGCCACGGTTCGAGGCACGGACGTCGCCCAGTGGGCCTTCGACGGGCTGGCCCCTGGCACCCGCTACGAGTACGAGATCCTCGCGTCCGCGGACGGCGGCGAGGCCACGCTCTACTCGGGCAGCGTCGTTACCCAGCGGCCGCCNNCCCGGATACGCTCGCAACCGTGAGCGCCGCGGTGAACACGGCTTCGCCTGATTTCATCGTGCACCTGGGCGACATGCTCGACTTCCACGAGTTCGGCTTCAACGATCCACCCCCGTCAAGCTCCATCACGCGCGCCGCCTATCTGAACTATCGCACGCTGCTCGGCGACAGCATCGGGCACGCGGCGCACTTCCCCACGATTGGCAATTGGGAGGGGGAAAACGGCAGCTTCACCGCCGATGAAATCATGCGGTCCATGCAGGAGAGGTGGCTCTACGTGCCCGCGCCGGAACCGACGACCTATCCGGAATCCGGCAGCCCCAACCAGGACTACTACGCCTTCACGTGGGGGGATGCCCTCTTCATCGTCCTCAACGTGATGACCTACACCACCACGCAACACCTGCTCGGCACCTATCCCGGCCTGCCCGACGATTGGACGCTGGGCACGGCCCAGCTCGACTGGCTCGCGCAGACCCTCGCGAACGCCAGCACCAAGTGGCGTTTCCTGCTCATCCACCACACCGTCGGGGGCAAGGCGGGCGACGACATCGACTCCGCCTACGGCCGCGGCGGGGGCCAGGCGGCCTACGTCGGCGAGCAGGCCAAGGTGCACCAGTTGATGTTGCGGTATGGGGCCCAGATCTTCTTCTACGGCCACGACCACGTCTTCACCGACATGCAAGTGGACGGCATTCACTACACCTTGCCCGGTAGCGCCGGTGCCCCCGCAAGCTGGATGTTCTCGCCGTCCGAAACCGGCTACGCCCAGTCCTGGCCCGACTCCGGCTGGGGCCGGGTCGACGTCAGCCCCGCCCA
>PNBO01000302.1 GCA_003136095.1 Myxococcales bacterium | reverse complement strand
GGGCACAGGGTGTCGATGACCGTCACCGCGGGATCCAGGCTCTCGCGTTGCTGCTCGAAGTACGCCACCTGCAAGTTGTCCGCGCGAATCACCGTGCCCGCGTCCGGCGACTCTTGCCCGACCAGCACGCGCAGCAGGGTGGACTTGCCACACCCGTTCTTGCCGATGAGCCCCACGCGGCTACCCGGGCCGAGAAAGAGGTCGATGCCGCGAAAGATCGTCGTGNNCCCGCTGGATGCGCGCCTGCTGCTTGGTCGAGCGCGCCGGGGCGCCACGCCGCAGCCATTCAGTCTCCCGGCGCAAGGTATTGCGCAGCGACGCCTCCCGCCGCTCCTGCGCGGCCATCAAGTCCGCTTTTCGTTCGAGAAAGGTGGCGTAGTCGCCATCCACTGACAGGAGGCCGCCCGCGTTGCGCCGATCCAGCTCCAGGATGCGGTGCGAGACACGCTGGAGGAAAAGCCGATCATGCGTCACGGTGACGGTTGCGAACGGCGCGTGGGCGAGAAAGTCCTCGAGCCAGAGGATGCTCTCGACGTCGAGGTGATTGGTGGGCTCGTCGAGCAGCAGCAGCTCCGGCTCGCGGAGAAGCTCGCGCGCCAGGGCCACGCGCTTGCGCCAGCCGCCGGACAGGCGGTCGACCGGGGCGTCCGCGCCAGCCTGCGGCCCGGATAGCTCCAGGCGGGCGCAGAGCTCGTCCGCCCGGGCCTCCGTCTGCCACCGATGCTCGGCGTCGACGAGCCCGGCCGCCGGTTCCAGCACCGCCTGGCGCACGCTTTGCCCGGGCCGAAACTCGGGCACCTGGGCCACGTGGCCCACGCGCAGCCCCCGGCGCAGCACCAGCTCGCCCTGATCGGGCGAATCCGCCCCCGCCAGGATGCGCAGCAGGGTGGTCTTGCCCGCGCCGTTCGGGCCGATGAGCCCCACGCGCTCGCCCTCGGCGAGGGTAAAGCACACGCCCTCGAACAAGGGCCGCGCCGAGAAGGATTTCCCGAGGTTGCGGGCGGTGGCCAGAATCGCCATGCGGCCGGGAGTANNAACCACTGCTGTGCATCGACCGATCTTGCGTACCGCCATGCCAACTCGTCGCTCTCACGTGCCCTTGTCCCTGGTGGTTGGGAAAGCCCGCCAAGGCACCAGCGACGTTGACCTCGCACGGGGCCTGATCGCCGGCGAGGTCTGGGCCATCGCGGAGACATGGCACCGTTTTGCGCCGATGGTGCTCATGATGGCAGACCGCGCCTTGGGCTCGCGATCCGAGGCGGAAGACCTCGGCCAAGAGGTCTTCTACCGCGTGTTCCGCAAGGCGAAGACGCTGCGCGATCCCAACAGCTTGCGCAGCTTCATCTATTCATTTGCCAGTCGCGAGTTGAAATCCGAGCTGCGCCGCAAGAGGGTGCGCGCCTGGCTGTCCTTCCACCAGCCTGAAGACCTGGTCGACCTGAGTTGCGAAACGTTGGATGTCGAATCGCGCGACCTATTGCAGAAGTTTCATGCCCAGCTCGATCGCCTGACGCCGCGCGATCGGCTTGTGTTCACCCTGAGACACATGGAATCGATGACCGTCGAGGAAATTGCCGCTACCATGGACATCTCGGTATCTACGGTGAAGCGATCGATGGGACATGCTGCGATCAGGTTGTCGCGCTGGATCGAGGCCGACCCTGGACTGGTCGAACTCCTCGACGCAAGGAGGGGAAAACGATGACGCCTACTTCAGGCGAACCGCAGGACTCTCAGGCGCTCGCCGCATTGACTCGGCTGGAACGTGACCGCGTGGAACGGCCCACGACGGCGGAGCTCGACCGGGGACTGGACGCGCTTCTCGCACGCATTGCCGCCGGCCGGGCGCGCCGACGGGGATTCGTTCGTTGGTCGCTGGTCGGGGCGACGGCGGGGCTGTGTATTCTGGTAGTTTTGCAGGTCGTTTCAGTTGCTCGGAGGCACTTGCCCGCGCCTGCGCCACCAGCGCTGGCCTACCAAATCGAGGGCGGCCGCGTCCTCGAAGGTGGATACTTGCGCGAATCCGGCCACGACGGCATCAAGCTGTTCTTCAACGAGGGCACCAAGTTCGTGCTCATGCCGGGCACGCGCGGGCGGCTGCGCGCGGTCGACAAGGAAGGCGCACGCCTCGCCATCGAGCATGGCACGGCCTCCTTCGAGGTCACGCAAAGCAGTGACCGGCGGTGGTTGGTCGAGGTGGGTCCATTCTTGGTCGAGGTCAAGGGTACCGTCTTCACGGTCTCTTGGGATGCGTCGAGCGAGCGATTCGAGCTCAGGCTGCGACACGGTCGCGTCGTGGTCAGCGGACCTGTCTCGGGCGCGGACATTACGCTGCGGGCTGGCCAGCGGTTGGTCGTGAACTTGGCCAAGGCGGAGACCTTGATCACGGAAGACAAGCCGGAGAAAGCCGTCGACGAGATTGTCGGCGCTCCCGCTTCGCCGGTTGCGCCTCCACCCGCCGTGCGACCGTCGGTCGCGACCGACAAGCCCGCCGGACGGAACCCGGCCGCAACGCCAGCGCCATCGACTGTCGCCAGTACCCAAGGCGAGCGCCGATGGGCCGACGAGTTGGCGAGTGGCCATTGGGACCGCATCCTCGAGGATGTCGAACGTGCCGGCATCAAGGCGACGCTCGACAAGGCCTCCAGTGAAGACCTGTTCGCGCTCGCCGACGCGGCTCGCTATCGACGCCGCACGGACTTGGCGCGTGCAGCGCTGCTGGCGGAGCGTAGCCGTTTCCCGGGTTCGCCTCGCTCGCTCGACGCGGTTTTTCTGCTCGGACGCGTGGAGGAATCGGGCGAACACGGGATGGATCGAGCGATCGAGTGGTACGATGCGTACTTGGCCCGGGCGCCGAGTGGCGCCTACGCCGCGGAGGCTTTGGGACGAAAGATGATTCTCACGAACGATCTCGAAGGGCCGGCCCGGGCGCGGCCCATCGCCGAAGACTATCTTCGGCGCTTTCCGAAAGGGAGCTATGGTAAATGGGCGCGGGCTTTGCCTCGCGTTCCCTAACTGGCCTCCCGTGCATCGCCTGCGGACTACCATCCTTTGTTTGATTCTGCTGTTTTGGGCTTCGCCCGCGCGCGCCGTCACCGTGGCTATCGTACGGCCGCTCAACGCTTCTGCCGTCATGACCGAAACCGTGGCTCGGCTCCATGGGGAATTGCTGTCGGTGGGACTTGAGCCCGAGATCATCGACAGCCCGGCCGATGGTGGGCTGGGCACGACCGATTCGCGTGGGTGGCTGGAAGCATCGGCGGCCGAGCGTGGGGTCGACGCTGTCGTCGCCGTCGTCGGCGACGCTGCACCGGTTGCGGTCGAAGTCTGGGTCATCGACAAGGCGACCCGAAGATACGAGATCTTGCGAGTGCCGTTCGAACCGAACACAGAGAGTGCCGCGGCAAGGCTGGCGATTCGCGCCATCGAGGTCTTGCGCTCGAGCTTTCTCGAGATCGACTTGGCCGCAAGCGAGCGGCGCAGCGAATCCATTGCGAAGCCACCGACGGCCAGCTTGCCCCTCGGTGAGGTGAACCAGCCGGCGAGCCGGCCCGAGCGCTTTGGTCTCGAGGTGGGCGTTGCCGCCGTCACGAGCCTGGACGGCGTCGGGCCTGCCATCTTGCCCATCGCGCGCTTCGACTGGGCAGTGCGCTCGTGGCTCGTGCTGCAGGCGGCGCTGGCCGGCCTCGGGACCCGCGCCACCGTCGCGACGACGGCCGGCAACGCGCGGGTTGCCCAAGAATATGGCGTCCTGGGTGGATGCTATCGCTTTCGCTCGGAGCGACGGGTGCGGCCCTTCATTGCCCTCTCGGCGGGGTTGCTGCGTACC
The DNA here is from genome assembly GCA_003136095.1 of Myxococcales bacterium. Lineage (GTDB taxonomy): Bacteria > Myxococcota_A > Polyangia > Fen-1088 > Fen-1088 > Fen-1118. The sequence goes on along the minus strand of PNBO01000302.1, from coordinate 7,033 downwards.
TCGGTCGAGGGCCAGGCCGAGCTCCCCAACCAGGGGCACTCCGTGGACCAATGGTCGTTCTTGATGGACGGAAGCTTCGGGACAGGGCTGCGCTTGGGCGATCGGTTCTACTTGACCATTGCGGCGCATGTGCAAATGGCGGAGCCGTACGTGGCCATTCACTTCGTGGACGCAGTCGTCGCCACGTCCGCGCGTCCCAATCTCCTCCTGACCCTTACCGTCGGTGCCTGGCTATGAGGCCATGTCGATCGGCCGCGCTGGTCGGCATGCTTGGCGTCGTCGTCGGCAACAGCGGTTGCTCGCGCTCCGACGTGTATGCCATCACAGGCAACCCCGCCACGGATGGTAGCGTCGGCTACGACGGCGCAGGCCCCGTGACCTGTCCCTCGCCCGCGCTCCCGCCGGGGGACACGAGCGAGACGATTCGGGTTGGCTCCTTGAATCGCAGCTACGTGCTGCACATTCCCCCGACATACGACGGCAGCAATCCGGTGCCGCTGATCGTGGACTTTCATTTGGTAGGCGACTCGGGTTCGAGCGAGCGGTCGAGCTCACCGTACCCCGCCGAGACCGATCCCGAGGGCGTGGTCATGGCGTTTCCAAACGGCATGAAGGGCCCCGCCGGCACCGGCTGGAACATAGGGCCTTGTTGTGTTGCGAACGTCGACGACGTGGCCTTTGCCAAGGCCCTGGTGGCCCAGGTCCAGACCACCGCCTGCATCGATCCCCATCGCGTCTATGCCGTCGGCATTGGGACAGGTGGCGGGATGGCCTACTACCTTGCGTGCCACGCGGCCGATGTATTCGCCGCCGTGGCGCCCGCCGCGTGGGATCTCTTGGCGGAGAACGTGGGTGACTGCAACCCGCCGCGTCCGATCGCGGTGATCTCCTTCCGCGGCACTGCCGACGCCGTCGTGCCGTATGCCGGCGGCGCTTCCTCCGTGGTCCCCGGCATGCCGGTCACGTTCCTCGGCGCCCAGGCGACCTTCGAGAAATGGGCGACGATCGATCGTTGCACGGGATCCCCGTCGGCAGAAGACAGCAACGGATGCTCGAGCTACTCGAGCTGCCAAGACGGCGTCGAGGTAGTTCTCTGCACGAAGCCAGACGGCCATCAGGACCCCGGCGATGCCAGCGTCGCTTGGCCCGTGCTCAAGCGCCACCCTCTCTGACCCCGCGATCCATCGCTGCTCAACGGGCAACGCCCAGCAGCTGCAGGCGTTCTGCAAAGCAGTTCATCTATTTGCTGATGTTCCTTCCGCAAGACAGGAAATCTTCGATGGCACCTTGGGGCGGGCCAGAGGACCCAAGGGTGCGGCCGGTTGGCGGGGCTCGTCGTGCACACGCGCGCTTTCGAGCTGCAACGCACCAGCCCGAGCCTCCGACGCGCTGAGACGTCACTTTCTTGGACCAAATCGCGAGACTTCGACAGCTGCGGAATGACATTAGAGCACAACGTACGCGGCTGTGCAGAGGAGTGCGTCGATGAGAACAGGGCATTGTTCAAAGAGGATCTTGCTGGTTGGCATTCTGAGCATTGCTATCGTCGGCTGTGGCAATTCGAACGGAGGGGGCGTTCCCGCAGGTGGCACCGGCGGCACCACCAGCACGGGAGGTGCTGCCTCGGGCGGGACGCCGGGCACCGGAGGAAGCTCGGTGCAAGCCGGCACGGGCGGCGCAACCGGCAGCGGTGGGACGGTAGCGTCGGGTGGCTCGATGGGCACGGGTGGCGCGCAAGGAACGGGCGGCACAGTAGCCGGCACGGGCGGCCGCGGCACGGGCGGCCGCAGTAGCGGCGGCACGGGTGGACCGTCGACGGAGGGTACCGGCGGCTTGGCCGTGACTGGTGGCGCGGTCGGCACCGGCGGTGGCAATACCGGCGGGCTCACGGGCGCGACCGGAGGAGCGGGGACCGGGGGAAGAACGGGAACCGGTGGTCGCGCCTCCGGCGGCACGGCCGGCGGCGGCACGACCGCCTCCGGCGGGTCTACCGGCCCGGGCGGTGCCCCCGGCACCGGTGGGAGTACGACCCCCACCACTGGCACCGGCACCTGCACCGCATCAAAGGCCGCGGGCGTGACTGTATCGGGTACCGGGCCGCACAAAGTAACCGTCGAGTCGAATTCCGACTCGGATATCAGCTGTGGCACCATTTACCGGCCTTCGGACCTAGGGGGCAGCGAGAAGTACCCGATCTTCGTCTGGGGAGAGGGTGCCTGCACCAGGAGTGGAACGTCGAACCAGGCGGCCATGGGCGAGATCGCCTCGCACGGATACTTCGTCGTCGCCGACGGCCCGACGGGCGGCGGAGGCAGCAACTGCGGCACAATCTCGATGCCCTCAACGGCAGCAGACCTTCCAAACATGGCGAAGCCCATGCTCGGATACATCAGCTGGGCCATCGCCGAGAACGGCAAATCATGCAGCGCGTACTACCAGAGCCTCGATACGACGAAGGTCGCGGCCGATGGGTTCTCGTGCGGTGGATTGATGGCCGAGGCTACCGCTGGCGATTCCCGCATGACGGCCTGGGGGGTCTCCAGCAGCGGGTTGACCAGTGCGGATGCGAGTTTCTACAAGACGATCCACACGCCGGTGAAGATCCTTCTCGGCGGCTCTACCGACGTCGCGTACACGAACGGCGAGAGGGACTACACAAACATCAGCGCCCTTGGCATTCCGATCATACTACTGAGCAAGGATGGTGCCGGCCATGGAGGGGATTTGAGCAACGGCAAGGGGGACTTCAACACGGTCAATCTGGCCTGGCTGAACTGGCAGCTGAAGGGTGACGAAACAGCGACGGGCAAGGGCCTTCTCGTTGGCTCAGGCTGCAAGTACTGCAACACCAGCGGCTGGGAATTCAAGTCGGCGAACGTACAGTAGATGGGGCTCGGTCCTGGAGTGACCTGCCGAAGATCACTCGGGAAGAAGACATCTGTTTATGCAGAGGAGTGCATCGATGAGAAAAGGGCATCTGTCAACAACGATATTGGTCGCCGGAATCCTGGGCATCGCCCTCGGCGGCTGCGGTAATTCGACCCAGGGGTCCCCTGGTAGCGGCGGAACGACGAGTGGCTCCGGCGGCGAGGCCACGGTTGGTACCGGCGGCACCACCGGCACGGGGGGAACCGCTTCGGGCGGGACCACGGGCAGCGGTGGTACCACGACGCAGTCTGGGACGGGCGGGAAGACGGGCAGCGGAGGCAGCGCACCGGGAACCGGCGGCACTGCCAGTGGCACGGGCGGCCGTATCGGTGGCACCACGGGAACCTCGACGCCCGGCAGCGGAGGCACGGCGGCGTCCGGTGGCGTGGTCGGCACCGGCGGGACGACGGGCGCGGCCGGAGGAGCGGGGACCGGAGGGAGAATGGGAACCGGTGGTCGCGCCATCGATGCTGGAGCCGGCGGCGGCGCTAGTGGCACGGGCGGAAGTATCGGTACCGGTGGGAGCACCGGCACCGGGACGTGCACCGCGTCCGTAAGCACCGGCAAGACTGTATCAGGCAGCGGGACGCACAAAGTCGTCATGGAGACGAATCCCGACACCGGGATCAGCACCGGCACCATCTATCGGCCTTCCGATCTGGGCGGCGCGGAGAAGTACCCGATCCTCGTCTGGGGAGAAGGTGGCTGCTCTCAGGATGGACTCTCGAACCAGGCGGCCATGGGCGAGATCGCCTCCCACGGATACTTCATCGTCGCAGACGGCACGCCGGGCAGCACTGCCGCAAACGGCAGCGGCGCTGCAGCGCCGCTGCTCGCGTACATCACCTGGGCCATCGCTGAGAATGGCAAGTCCTGCAGCGCCTACTACCAGAGCCTCGACACGACGAAGATCGCAACCGATGGGTTTTCGTGCGGCGGCTTGATGTCCGAGAACGCCTCCGGCGACTCTCGCCTGACGGCCGTCGGGATCACTAGCAGCGGGCTGTTCAGTGCGGACCAGACTTTGTACAAGAAGATCCACACGCCGTTTAAGATCCTTCTCGGCGGCTCTACCGACATGGCGTACACGAACGGCGAGAGGGACTACACGAACATCAGCGCCCTCGGTATCCCGATCCTATTGCTCAGCAAGGACGGTGCCGGCCACGGAGGGGATTTGTTTACTGCCAAGGGTGACTTCAACACGGTCAATCTGGCCTGGCTGAACTGGCAGTTGAAGGGCGACGAAACCGCGACGGGCAAGGGCCTTCTCGTTGGCTCGAGCTGCAAGTACTGCAACGCCAGCGGCTGGGAATTCAAGTCGGCGAACATACCGTAGACACGTGAGCGCAGGCGGGCTTGGCCCGGCTGCGCTCGGCGCGCGGGGGATGAAGAGGACCCTCCCAGGGTCCTTTTCTCAAAACAGGGACTCGGCCCTGGGCGACCGAAGAACGCAGCCGCACTCGCGCTCAATGCGGCAGCTGCGCCTCGGCGATGCGCAGCATGGTCGCCGCGGCCGAGTAGTCCGGCCGCAACTCCAGGGCTCTCTGGAACTGCGCGATGGCTTCGTCGACCCGGCCCATCATGAGCAGGGCGCCCCCCAGGTTGTTGTGGGCCACGACATAGTCCGGAACCAGAGCCACGGCCTTCTGGAAATGCGCGAGCGCCTCGGCGGTCTGGCCGAGATACATTAGGGCCAAGCCGAGGTTGTTGTGCCCGAAAGCGTAATCCGGCTCCAGGGCCAAGGCTTTTCGGTACTGCTCAATGGCCTCCGCGTAGCGGCCCTGGCCGAGCAACGCCAGGCCGAGGTTGTTCATGGCCCGCGTGAAATCCGGCTTGATGGCCAGGGCCTTGCGGTACTCCGCCACCCCCTCGTCCGTCCGGCGCTGGGTCACCAGGACGAAGCCCAGATCGTTGTGGACCTCCGGGATGTCCTGGTTGAGCGCCAGGACGTAGCGGAACAAGGTCTCGGAGTCGTACCACAGCCTCGACTGGCCCCAGCTCAGGCCGGCGAGCAAAAGCAGGACCGCGAAGAGCCCCACGGCCAGCAGATGGCGGCCTCGCGGCCCCAACCGGCGCAGCCCGGCCAGGACCGCGCCCCCACCCAGCACGGCCCAGGCCATGCAGGGGAGATAGGCGTAGCGGTCGGCCGTGAGCTGGGTGCTGAACGAAATCAGCCCGAGCACGGGCAGCAGCGTGACGACGTAGTAGGCCCACGCGACCAGGCCACCTGGCCAGGGTCGGCGCAGGTGCAGCAGCACGGCGCTCAGCACCAGCACGAGCCCGGCGCTGGCAACGACAGTCATCGGGGAGAGCCGAAGATCCAGCGGGACCGGATAGAAGGGCATGAGCCGGACTGGGACCATCGTCTTGCCGAGGTAGAAGGCCAGACCGTAGAAAGCCTGCTGGATTCGAAAGCCCAGGCTTAACGGCTGGAGCACCGCGGTCTCGTGCCGCGCCACCCAGCTGACCAATCCAGCCACCACGGCCACGGCCAGCAGCGGCAGCTTCTCCAACCAGACCCGCCGGTGCTGCGGCTCTAGCCACTGTCTGGGATCCGCGGGAAGCCGGCGCAGCGGATAGAAGTCCAGCAACAGCAGGGCGATGGGGAGGGTGATGCCGTTGACCTTGGAGAGCATCGCGGCCGCGAAGAGCGCGGCGCAGCCTGAAAGCCAGCGCCGCCGCCGGGCCTCGTCGGAGCAGGCCCGCAGGTGGCAGAGGATGGCCAGCAGATAAAAGGTGGCGGCCTGCAGGTCGTGCTGGCCGCTCAGCCAGGCCACGGACTCCACGCGCAAGGGGTGCAAAGCGAAAAAGAGCGCGGCGAAGGCCGCGGCGACCGCCACGGCCGCGTCGTCGGCCGCCGGCGAGGCGAGGCGCAGCAGGCGCGCGGCCACGCGGTAGAAGAGGACGGCGTTGAGCATGTGGAAGGCGAGGCTGGTGGCGTGGTAGCCGAAGGGATGCATGCCCCAGAGCGAGTAACCGAGGCAGGAGAAGAGCCAGCTCAGAGGCTGGTAGTTGCTCATGTGGAGCGTGGTGAACATCCAGCGCAGGTTCCGCCAGTCCAGGCCGCGGAAATGGGGATTGTTGAGGAAGTTGGCGTCGTCGTCCCACGTGATGAAATCGGCGCGCAGTGTGGGCCAGAACGCGGCTAGAACGGCCAATGGGATCAGCACCAGGAGCAGGCGCTTGACGAGGTTTGCGGAAATCGTCGAGTCAGTAGTTTTCATGGCGCTACGCGCTCAATCTCGCAAATTTGTCCGGGCGGCGTTCTGAGTGCGCCGGACACCTGTAGGCACATGGTGTGCATTTCCGACGGGTCCTGTCAGTCTACATCGTCTATCACCCCACGGATTCGACTGGCAACCAGCGCCCGGCTACACCAGCCTGCAACCGATCCAGCTTGCGTCCCTCCTAGGCATCCTCGGAGTCTGAGGTAGCACGGCGGCGGTGTTCTCATCGCGCGACCGCCCGCAGCCCTTCTGTGCCAGCGTTTTCGCGGGTAGAATCACCTCCGGATCGCCCCATGGCCAACGACAGCAAACCAGCGAGCCCACCCGCGGAGAGTGACACCAAGGCCTGCCCGGCCTGCGCCGAAACCATCAAGGCCGCGGCGGTCAAGTGCCGCTACTGCGGCGAGGATCTCATCGCCTTCGCGAAGACGCGGGCCGAGGCCGAGGCCGAAATCGAGAAGGATCTCTTCGTCGGCCGGGCGCCGGTCATCGTCAGCGTCGGGCAAATCCCGTGGATCGTTCTCACCCTCGGCATCGCCTGGCTGGTGTTCTGGATTCGCAGCGTCTCGACCACGTACCACATCACCACGCAACGGATCCGCGTCGAACGCGGCCTCCTCTCTAAGAGCAAGCAGAACGTCGAGCTCTTCCGCATCGACCACTTCGACCTGCATAAACCCCTGGGCATGCGCATGCTCGGGCACGCCATCCTCCACCTGCGTTCCAGCGACCCCAGCTTCGAGTCGGTGATCCTCCGCGGCATCCCGAACCTCGAGGCCCTGGCCGAAACCCTGCGCGAGTGTTCGCTACGCGAACGCAAGCGCCGGGCCGTCACCACCTTCGTCAACGCCTAGAGCGCCGAACGGTTTGAGGGA
>PNBO01000412.1 GCA_003136095.1 Myxococcales bacterium | reverse complement strand
ACCTACAAGCCGGTCTACTACTCGCTCGCCCTCGATCGCGGCTATGGCTACGCCTCGCTGCTCAACGACACGCCTCGCGCCGAGGTCGATCCCATCACCGGCGAGATCTGGGTGCCGCAGAACCTCAACAATACCGTCGAGTACCAGGTCAATCTGGAGTACGCCCTGGTGTGGTCGAAGAATGTCCCGTCGGTGCAACTCTTCAAGCTGGTCGGAGGCCAGGACGTCGAGGCGTGGGCGCGCAAGCTCGGCATCACGACCCCCATCATTCCCGATCAGGCGCTGGCGCTCGGCGCCTCGTGCACGCGCATCGACGAGCTGACCCGCGCGTTCTCGGCCTTCGCGCGCAACGGCTCGCTGTCCGAGCCGGTGTACGTGCGCCGCGTACGCGACCGTTCCGGCCGGCTGCTGGAGGATGCGACCGCCGTGTCCGACCCGATGGCCGCGCCCAACGAGCGCCTCGACCGCATGGTGGCCCTGGCCGGCAAGCGCAACAAGGATGTGATTCCACCCCGCACGGCCTGGTTGACCTCGCAGCTCATGCGCCGGGTGGTGACCAAGGGGCACGCGCCATCGCTGCGCAGCTCGGGCCTGCTGGTCGGCGGCAAGACCGGCACCTCGAGCGCGACCATGGACACCTGGTTCGTCGGCTACACCTCGCGCTGGATGACCACGAGCTGGATCGGCGACGACCGCCGCGAGCGACCGCTCGGCTTCAAGGATGCCGCCTTTATGCTCACCGTGCCCATGGCCGCGCGCTACCTCTACGAAGTCACCGCCGGCCAACCCCTCAAAGACATTCCCTGGGAACGCCCGCCCGGCGTGAAGGCCACCGACACCGGCGGCAACCTGCGCACGACGATGGACGAGGTGAAAGCTGACGGCCCTGGCCCGCGCAAGCCCAAGGGATGAAACGAAAAATCCGCTGGGGGCAAGTCAAAACCGCCCGCGCCGCCGGATTCCGGGTATTATCCCGTCCGGATGCGTTTGGTAGCTGACGCGGGCGTGACAACGTGCGGTCAAGGATTGGCATGGCGGAGGACGCGCGCCCTCTGGTCGGGGGCGGCGGAACGGATTCGCACGCAGTTGGGTCTCGAGAGTCCACGTGAGAGGTCTTGACCACATGATCGATGATGGTTACGAGCAGTTGAGCGACGACAACCAGGACTACGACGAAGTCGAAACCATCGATAAGGTGGCGGCCAGGCGGTTGCTGTCGAGCGAGGAGAGCGAACAGTACGGGCGCCAGCTCGCCAGGATCGGCGAGGTCAGCCATCGGCGTCCGGAGAGCATCGGCCTGCCCGAGGAGATCGACGGCGGGCTGCCGACCGCGGGCGGCGAGGACATAACCGTCATTGACTCTGTGTCCCACGCGAGCGTGACCGATGGGGTGACCCCGAGCGAAGCCGCCCTGGAGGAAGAGGCCGAGCCGGAAAGCGCACCGGCTGCCGAGCCGGAGGAAGAGGAGGGCAACGCCGCCAAGACCACCGACCCAGCGCGCATCTACCTGCGCAAGATGGGTGCGTTTTCGCTCCTCACCCGCGAAGGCGAGGTGGAGCTCGCCAAGCGCATGGAGGACGGTGAACGCCGTGTGTTGCAGGTGGTGCTCAATTCCACCGTCGCCATCGGGGAGATCCTGGATCTGGGCGACGAGCTGCGCGCGGGCAACATCCGGGTCAAGGATGTGGTCAAGGACGCGGACGAGGATGACGCCGAGTTCGACGAGAACTGGCACGTCGAGCGGGTGTGCAAGGCGATCGAGAATGTGCGCCGGCTGCACAAGACGATGCGCAAGGTCGGGGAGAAGAAGTCCGCGACCGAGGCCGGGCGCAAGAAGGTGAGAAACCAAGTCGCAACCATCCGGCAGGAGATGATTGATGCGTTGCTGGCGATGCGCCTTCACAAGAAGCAGATCGATCGCATCGTCTTCCGCATGAAGGGGCTCGTGGTACGCATCGAGGCCGCCCAGCGCGAGATCGCCAGCTGTGAGCAGCGCGCCCACCTGCCTCAGCATGCATTCCGCAAGACCTTGCGCGAGATCCGTTCCTCGTCCCTGCGCCATCGCGCGGTGACCAAGCAGACCGGCCTGCGCCCGGACGAGCTCAGCGAATTGGCCAACGTCATCGCCAACGCCAGAAAGAAGGTCAGGACGGTGGAGGTCGAGGCGACCATGACCGAGCAGGCCCTGCGCGAGGCGGTGCGCGAGATCCAGGATGGCGAGCGCCAGGCGAATCAGGCCAAGACCGAGATGGTCGAGGCCAACTTGCGCCTCGTGGTCTCCATCGCGAAGAAGTACAGCAACCGCGGCCTGCAGTTCCTGGACATGATCCAGGAAGGCAACATCGGCCTGATGAAGGCGGTGGACAAATTCGACTACAAGCGGGGCTACAAGTTCGCNNATCACCCGCGCCATCGCGGACCAGGGGCGAACGATTCGCATCCCGGTGCACATGGTCGAGGTGACCAACAAGCTCATGTGGACGCGTCGCGCTCTGGTCCAGAAGCTCGGACGCGAGGCCACGGTGGAGGAGATCGCCGAAAAGATGGAACTGCCGATCGAAAAGGTCCGCAGCGTGTTGAGCGTCGCCAAGCAACCCATCTCACTGGAGACTCCCGTGGGCGTGGAAGGGAACGCGCACCTGTGCGACTTCATCGAGGACAAGAGCGTGGTCTCGGCGGCGGACGCCGTGATTTCGGCGAACCTGGCGGCTCTGACGAACAAGGCCCTAGGCACGCTCACGCCGCGCGAGGGAAAGGTGCTGCGCATGCGCTTCGGCATCGGCGAGAAATCGGAGCACACCCTGGAAGAGGTTGGGGTGGGCTTCGACGTCACCCGCGAGCGCATCCGCCAGATCGAGGCCAAGGCCCTCATTAAGCTGCGCCACCCGTCGCGCACGCAAGAGCTGAAGAGTCTCATCGAGGGCTAGGACGCGGCGAAGAGCCCAGCGTTCCCGCGGAATCTGGCCGCGTGGTGCGCGCCAGGAAAAAGAAAAGCCTGGACATTGCGCGAATCGCCGCCATCCTGTTGCAGTCGTTCCGCGATCGATCTCCTATCGGTCCAGGCCTCTTTCTTAGCGCGTTAGTTCTCCTGGGCGGCTATGCAGTCGAGGACTGAGCGCATGATGCGTGACCCAAGAGCCTGGCGAGGTCGCCAGGAGGACGGGCCACAGAAAGTGGACTGAAAATGGGAACAAGACTCTTTGTTGGCAACCTCTCCTTCAACACTACCGAGGTCGATCTTCGCGACGCATTCACCCAAGCGGGTCTCAACGCCCTCGAGGTCAAGATCGTGATGGAGCGGGAGACGGGGCGGCCGCGTGGCTTTGCGTTCGTGGAGATGGCCGATCAGGCCTCGGCCACGAAGGCGATCGAAGCCCTCAATCATCGTGAGCTCGGCGGGCGAGAGCTGAACGTCAACGAGGCGCGCGAACGCACGCCCCGCGTCGGCGGCGCCAGCTCGCGCTACTAGTTTCCCGCGAATCGCGCTTCGGCTTGGGAGCCCGCAAGGGTTTCCAAGCCGTTTGCATGTCTGCACGAGAAACATCTACTCCCCGAAGATAGGGATCGGGCTCGCCGACCTCGCGAAGCCGCCGTTGCAATCAGCGGGCTACCCGTCCGTGACCGAGGGGTGGCGGGGCCGAGGCTCGGGATGGCCGGCGGCTGGCGCTGGCACGACGCCCGCTGCCTCGCACGGCCGTTCGGCGTCCGGGGCGGGGGCTCCGGACAACAACAGCGGCGCCGGAGTGCCGGCCACGCGGAATGCCGGGGGCAGCAGTCGCCGCGTGGCCTCGTCAAGGCGAATCGTGCCGGCCGCCTGACCGTTCATGAGCAAGGGCAGCCGCTCCATGAGCGGACCAACGGGCAGCTGGCCCAGAAGGGTTGTGCGCCCGGTGGCGATGGCGCTCTTCGCGGCCGGCTCGAACGCGCGCAAGGCCAGCGCCAGGGACGCCAGACGGATGGCCTGCTCCTCCGCCGGGGGCGCAGCCGCCGCGGTCACCAGCACCGTGCGATCGATGAGACGATCCATGACGCAGGTGAAGCGCCCCGCCAGCCGGCGGATCTCGGCGAGAAAGAAGTCATCTTCGTGCTTCGCGCGCCTGCCGCGCGAGATAAGCATGACCGAGACCACGGACTCCTCGCTTCCGGCGACGCGACCGGACTTCTCGCGCGGCGGCTGTTCGGCCGCGGGGAAGCCGGTGTCCGCACCACCTGGACCGCTGGCCAGTTGGGCAAACTCCCCGGCCAGCAGGGCCGCGGATTGCGGGCGCCGGGCCGGCTCGGGCGCCAACATGGCGCGCACCAGGGCCGTCAAGGCCGGGGGCAGGCCGGCCCGCTTCGACGACAACTCGGGCGCGCGCCCGGCGCACACCTTGGTCATCACCTCGAGCGGGGAGTCGCCGGAGAACGGCGGCACGCCGGCGAGCGCCTCGAAGAGTACGCATCCGAGCGAGAAGATGTCGGCGCGCCCGTCCACGTCGGCACGGCCGCGTGCCTGCTCGGGCGAGGTGTAAAGCGGCGTGCCCACCGTGGAGCCGTCGCGGGTCAAGCGCTTGATATCGAGCCTCCGGCGGGCGATGCCGAAATCGAGGACGCGGACGTCGGTCAGCTTGCCGCCCACCAGGAAGATGTTGCCCGGTTTGATGTCGCGGTGGACGATATCGCGCCCATGCGCGGCCGAGAGCGCCGCGAGCACCTGATGCGCGATGCGCGCGGCCTGGGCGGGGCCCAGCCTGCCGCGCGCGAGCCGACCCTCCAGGGTTTCGCCATCAAGCCACTCCATCGCGATGTAGGGCGCCCCGTCCGGAGTCAATCCGTGGTCGAAGTAGCGCACGATGCCCGGATGCGAGAGCTCGGCCAGCACGCGTGCCTCCTGATCGAAACGGGCCATCTCGATGGCACCGCGCGAGTGCAGGACCTTGACCGCGACCAGGGCGCCCGTCTGGTGATCGAGCGCCTGATACACCGCTCCCATGCCGCCCTTGCCGGCCTGGGCCCTCAGCTCGTAGCGATCGGGAAAGCGCACACCGCTCCCCGTCGTGCTCGCAGTCACGGGAAACAACATCGGTGAAGATGAGTGGCGCCTTGAGGGTTGCAAGCTCGATCGCTTCGTGTCATCATCATTCCATCCGGATTTAGCGATGAATACTTTGGCGGAAGCTGTCGATATACTGCGCCTCTTTGCCGACCCAACAAGGGTCAGGCTGGCCCATTTGCTCGATGGCAACGAGCTATCGGTGGCCGAGATCACACAGATCAGCGACCTACCCCAGTCGCGCGTGTCGACCCACCTAGGCAAGCTGCGCGAGGCGGGGGTGCTGCGCGACCGGCGCCAGGGTGCCTCGACCTACTACGCGATCAACGACACGGCCATGCCCGAGCCGGTGCGGCGGGTGTGGAGCCTCATGGCCGAAAGCCGGGACGAGCCCGTCGTGCGTGGCGATCGCTTGCGCTGCCAGGAGGTGCTGCGCGCGCGGCACAAGGCCAAGAGCTGGCCCGAGTCGGTGGCCGGCCAGATGGACCGGCACTACTCCCCCGGCCGTACCTGGGAGGCTACGCTGTTTGGACTCCTCGGGTTCATTCGGCTCGGCGACGTCCTCGACGCGGGCTCGGGGGACGGCGCCATCGCCGAGCTGCTGGCGCCGAGCTGTCAAAGCCTGACCTGCCTGGACATCAGCCCGCGCGTGTTGCAGGCGGCGCGGCGGCGGCTGGCCGGCCAGCGCAACGTCGCTTTCGCGCCCGGCGACGTGCACGCCCTGCCCTTCCCGGATCGGCGCTTCGACCAGGTGCTACTCCTGCACGTCCTGACCTACGCGAAAGATCCCGCGCTGGCCCTGCGTGAAGCGGGTCGCGTGTTGCGCCCCGGGGGCGAGCTGGTGGTCAGCACCCTGGCCCGGCACGACCACGCCGAAGTCACCGCCGGCTACGGTCACGTCAACGCGGGATTCTCTCCGCGCGCGCTCTCCGCCTGGCTCGGGCGCGAGGCCGGACTCGAGGTGCAGCGCTGCGAAGTCACCTCGCGCGAGAAGCGGTCACCCCATTTTTCCGTCGTCACCGCCTTTGCCAAGAAACCCAACCAGGAATCGCCATGAACCGTGAAGCACGCATTGCCTACCTGCACAAAGAGCTCGCCCGGCGCATCCTCGTCATCGACGGCGCCATGGGCACCATGATCCAGCGCCACAAGCTGAGCGAGGCCGATTTCCGCGGCGAGCGCTTGGCCCGGCACGGCCACGATCTGCGCGGCAACAACGACGTCTTCGTGCTGACCCGGCCGGAGATGGTGGCCGAGATCCACGGCGCGTACCTCGAAGCCGGTGCCGACATCATCGAGACCAACAGCTTCAGCTCCACGCGCATCGCCCAGGCCGACTACCAGCTCGAGGACGTGGTCTACGAGATGAACGTCGCGGCGGCGCGGGTCGCGCGCCAGGCCGCCGATGCATGGACAGAGAAGACCCCCGACCGCCCGCGACTGGTCGCCGGTGCGATGGGTCCGACCAACAAGACCCTGTCGCTCTCGCCGCGGGTCACCGACCCCGGCTTTCGCGCGGTCACCTTCGACGAAATGCGCGACGCCTTCGCCGAGCAGGTCCGCGGCCTCATCGACGGCGGCTGCGACCTGCTCCTGGCCGAGACCGTCATCGACACGCTGTCGCTCAAGTCGTGCCTCGTCGCCATCGAGGACGTCTTCGCCGAGAAGCAGCTGCGCCTGCCGGTCATGATCTCGGGCACCATCACCGACAAGAGCGGCCGCATCCTCTCGGGACAGACGCTGGATGCGTTCTACACGTCGATTGCACACGCGCGCCCGTTGTCGGTCGGCCTCAACTGCGGGGGCGGCGCCACGCAGGTTCGCGGGTACATCGCCGAGCTGGCGGAGCTGGCGCAGTGCCGCGTCAGCTGCTACCCCAACGCCGGGCTGCCCAACACCATGGGTGGCTACGACGAGAGCCCGGAGCTCACCTCGCGCCTCATCCGCGAGATGGGGCAGGCGGGCCTGCTCAACATCGTGGGCGGGTGTTGCGGCACCACNNCTGCGTCTGGCCGGGCTCGACACCCTGACCGTGCGCTCCGACTCGAACTTCATCATGATCGGCGAGCGCACCAACGTGGCCGGCTCGCGCAAGTTCGCCAACCTGATCAAGGCGGGCGACTTCGCGGCCGGGCTCGCCATCGCGCTCGATCAGGTGCGCGGCGGGGCCAACGTGCTCGACGTCAACATGGACGAGGCCCTGCTCGACGGCGAGAAAGCCATGACACAATTTCTCAACCTCGTCGCCAGCGAGCCCGAGATCGCGCGCCTGCCCATCATGGTGGACAGCTCGAAGTGGTCCGTCATCGAGGCCGGGCTCAAGTGCCTGCAAGGCAAGGGCATCGTCAACTCGCTCTCGCTCAAGGAGGGCGAGGCCGAGCTCCTGGCCAAGGCGCGTTCCGTGCAACGCTACGGCGCCGCGGTGGTGGTGATGGCCTTCGACGAGGAAGGCCAGGCCGTCACCGTCGAGCGCCGGGTGGCGATCTGCCAGCGCGCCTACCGGTTGCTGATCGACCAGGCCGGGTTCGACCCGAGCGACATCATCTTCGATCCCAACGTGCTCGCGGTGGCCACCGGCATGGAGGAGCACTCGGGCTACGCCAAGGACTTCATCACGACCATCCCGCGCATCAAGGCCGCCTGCCCGGGCGCGCACATCTCCGGCGGCATTTCCAACCTGTCCTTCTCGTTCCGCGGCAACGATCCCGTGCGCGAGGCGATGCACACGGTGTTTCTCTATCACGCCATCGCGGCCGGCCTCGACATGGGCATCGTCAACGCCGGACAGCTCGGCGTCTATGCCGATATTCCCACGGAGGTGCGCGAGCGCGTGGAAGACGTGATNNCTGGAGCACGCCCTGGTCCACGGCATCACGGACTTCGTGGCCGCCGACGTCGAGGAAGCGCGCGGCAAGCTGGGCAAGCCCATCGACGTCATCGAGGGACCGCTCATGGCCGGCATGGGCGTGGTTGGCGACCTCTTCGGCGCGGGCAA
>PNBO01000365.1 GCA_003136095.1 Myxococcales bacterium | reverse complement strand
TCTGGTTCCTGCTCGTGCTCGCGCCGACCTCCAGCTTCGTTCCGCTCGCCGACCTCCTCGTCGAGCATCGCAGCTACTTGGCGTCCGTCGGACTGCTTGCCGCGGCCGTAGTGCTCGGGGAGCGGCTTGCGGCGAGGTTTTCCGCGCGCTCAGGTGCTGTCGCGATCGCGGTCGCGTGGCTCGCGCTTGGTCTGGCGCTTTGGCGGCGCAACGCGGTTTGGGAGAGTCCCGCGGCGCTCTGGGCTGACGTCGTCACCAAGCAACCCGGGAACGGGCGGGCGCACACCGCCCTGGCAACGATTTATCAGGGTCACGGCGACCTTGCCAATGCCATTCGCGAGTACGGCTTGGCCCTGCAACGGATGGCTGACGGCCGCAGCGAGGATCGCCAGGCGGCGATGGAAGGGATGGCAGCCGCGCTGGTCGATGCCGGCCGCCCGCACGAGGCCATGACGGTGATCCGCGTGGCCCTGGCGATCCAACCAGGCGACCCCACCATGCTCGCCACGTTGGCCGCCGTCCAGCTTCGCGTGGGGGATTTCCAAAATGCCGAGCGCGCGGCGCAAGCGGCCCTGACGGCGCACCCCCGTCACTCGCAGGCGCTCCTTACACTCGGCGAGGCCAGACTCTTGCAAGAGGATGCGGCAGGTGCCGTGCATTATTTGTCACAGGCAGTCGCCGTGGAACCGAATGAACCGATCCGTCTGCTCGAGTATGGACGTGCGCTCGCGCAGCTCGGGCGGCGGGAGGCAGCATGTCAGACCTGGCGAGCTGCCGCGCAGTCACCTGAGGCGAGGGATGATGACCGGAACGCCGCGGCCATGCTAGCGGACGGGCTAGGTTGCCCGCCCGCAAGCGCGCCGGGACGCTCCCCATGACCTTCTATCTTCGCCGAGCGGTAGGCCCAGAGCTACTTGGGGTACGCGTGTCGTGCGCTGGCAGGGTTAGGCGGTAGCCCAATCCGTGCACGGTCTGGAGCATGGTTGACAACGAACCGAACTTGTCGCGCAATCGCTTGATGTGCGTGTCGAGCGTGCGGCTGGTGGCCTCGGGGTGGTACCCCCAGACGGAGGTCAGCAGGTTCCGGCGTGTGTGCAGCTTGCCCGGCTCGCTG
Source organism: Myxococcales bacterium (assembly GCA_003136095.1). Taxonomy (GTDB): domain Bacteria; phylum Myxococcota_A; class Polyangia; order Fen-1088; family Fen-1088; genus Fen-1118. The sequence continues at coordinate 27,552 of PNBO01000365.1, read as the reverse complement.
GCCAGGTAGTTGAGCAATCGCATCTCCTGCACGCTCAGCCTGATTTCCTTGCCTGAAAGGAAGACGCGATGGCTGGTCCGGTCGATGGTCAGAGGCCCCAGCACGAGACGCTCGCTCGTCGGCTGCTTAGGCTCGGGCCGAACCACTGCCGCAGCCTCACCCTGGGGACGCGTGTGCAGGCGGGCCTGAATCCTTAGCATCAGCTCGTTCGCGCTGAACGGCTTGGCCACGAAATCGTCCGCTCCAACCTCGAAGCCTTCCACGCGGTCGGTTTCCTGGGTCTTGGCCGAGACGATGATGATCGCGGGTTGTCGAACCGAGGCGCTGGCACGGATCCGGCGACATACCTCAAAGCCGGAAATATCGGGGAGCATGAGGTCCAGCAGGACCAGGTCGGGCACCTGTTCGGTGAACATACTGAGCGCCCGTTCCCCGTTGCTGGCGACCTGCACTTGATACCCGGCGGCCTCCAGACTGTAGCACTGCAGGCTGGTCAACGAAGGATCGTCGTCCACGAGCAGAACGCGGGTCGGCGTCGGGGAAGCAGTTCCCAACATGCCCGCACCCTACGCATTCAACCTAGGCTAAGTAGTGACAGCACCGTGACAGGATTGTGAGCAGTCCGATTTGACCCGTCGAGACGCTGGTCTTCCAGGCGGAGCTAGATGGCCGAGCAGGTAGGATAACCATTTGCAGGATTGGGCTCTGGATCCTGGGGCAGAACGCTGTCCGGAAGAGTCGGCGGGTTGATGATGATGTCGTGGCACTGAGCTGCGGTCAGGCCCGCACAGTCGACAAAGGGTGAGTCAGACCGTGATTGTTGTTGCACGTCCGTTTCAGAGGCAAGGAATCTAGGCTGCCATACTTTCGCCTTTGCCATGAACCCCTCTTCTCGGAGCCCGCATCGGTTGCGTCGTTGGTCGTGCGCGGTGCTCGTGCTGGCCTCGGTTCTGCAGGTCTCGTCCAGCGCGTGCGCGGCCCTCGGCGATGACGCTGCCGCGATCGTCACGGATCAAGCGCACATGCAAGCCAGCCTGCGAGTTTGGCACCAGGCCAACTATGCGGTTCACGAGCTTCTGGCCCCCTCTGGCATCACGTTACGCCAGTTCGTCGGCGACGGTGGCAAGGTGTTCGCGGTGTCCTGGTCGGGCGGCTGGCGTCCCAACTTGCGTGACGTCATGGGCGCCTACTACGACAGGTTCATCGCCGGCACGCGCGGAAGGCGTGCGACCCGCGGCGTGGCGCGTATCGAGCTGCCGGGGATGATCGTGGTCATGGGCGGACACCAGCGCGCCTTCTTCGGGCATGTCTACCTGACGGACCTGGCACCCGCGGGCTTCGCGCCCGAGGAAATTCGCTAGGGCGTCATGACGACGAAGCCCCTGTTCCCGGCGACCGTGCTGTCCGTGCTTTGCGCCTGCGGTGGTGGGGGCGGCACCCAGCAACCAGAGGCGTGCATTCCCGTCGACCTTCCGACCGCGACCGATCCAAACGCGATGGGCGCGGTGGTTGACTCGGGGCCCGAGTGCGTGGGCCACACCAACGGACTCTTCACCAGTGTGACGCTGTGCGAACCGGGCACTTCCACGTGCCAGACCATCGATCATCTGCTGATCGACACCGGCTCGGTCGGTGTGCGCGTGCTCGAATCGGAACTGGCCCTGGTCCTGCCGGCGGTCACGAGCACGAGCGGGCGGGCGCTGGCCGAGTGCACGCACTTCGTCGACGGATCCTCGTGGGGACCGGTGAGGACCGCGGACGTGATCCTGGGTGGAGAATTCGCCGTGAGCTTGCCCATTCAGGTCATCGGCGAGGGAAGCTACACTTTGCCGGCAAACTGCACCGGAACGCCCATCAACGATTTCAAGACCTTGGCCGCGAACGGCATCTTGGGCGTGGGCGTCCATTTGCAGGATTGTGGCGCCGACTGCGCCCAGCCGACCAGCTCGATCCTGAACCCGGGCCTCTACTATGAATGCAGCTCGGCCCAGACTTGCACAGTCGCCTCGGTTCCCGTCGCCCAGCAGGTTGCGCATCCCGTGGCCGCGTTTCCTTTCGACAACAACGGCACCATCATCCAATTGCCAAGCGTGCCGGCCGATGGCGCGCTCTCCGTGTCCGGCCTGCTGATGTTCGGGATCGGCACGCAGCCCAACAACGGACTGGGTGTTGCCACCGTGCTCGCGGTCAACGGGCAAGGGTTCTTCACCACGACCTTCCCGATAGGCGGCACCGGGTACACCAGCTACCTTGATAGCGGATCGAACGGCCTCTTCTTTCTCGACGCGGCGACGGCGAATCTCAAACAGTGCACCGGCGGAGTGAAGGAATTCTACTGCCCAACCTCGACCGCGAAGCTGGGCGCGACGCTGTCATCGTCGAGCGGAGCCAGCACCACCATCGTCTTCAGCGTCGCCAACCCCTCGACCCTCAGCAGCGAGGCTTTCGCCTTCGGCAACCTGGCGGGCCCGATGCCGGGATTCCCCCTCAACCCGTCGGCGCCCGGCTTCGACTGGGGTTTGCCCTTCTTCTTCGGCCGGACCATCTACACCGCCATCGAGAACCAGAGCACGCCCGCTGGCGCAGGTCCCTACGTCGCGTTCTAGTCGCGTGGGGAGCGTGCCTAAATCAGTCGCACTCACTGCAACACCTTCGTCGCCCCGTACGTGGAGGGCGGAGTCTGGTTTGGGTTCCGGGTGAACCACCAGGTCGCTGCGCCGCCGACAGCCAACACGCCGACCACGGAGCTCCAGAACCACGCCTTCTTGTAGAAGGGCTTCGCGGCCGGCTCGAGAGGCAGTGCCGCTTGCGTCGTGAGCGAGAGCGCGGGCGCGGGGGCTGGCGGCGGCGACGGAGCGAGCACCGGCGCCGGAGCCTTGGCAGCCACCGGGGGTGGTTCAATCGCTTTCTCGACCGGTGTGGGCTCAACCGGCGGCGAAGCCGGGGCTGGCTTGGAGGCAGGGGCTGGAGCGTTCTCGATATCGTCGGGCTGCTTGCCCGTGCCCACGGGCTCCCTCGGAGGACAAACCAATTCGGGCGTTATGTTTTCGATCTCAGCCGCGGCTCGCTCGACTTGCGCGCGGTACTTCGTGCCCGGACCGGCTGCGCGTAGAAAGGAGCTGTAGGAAGACACTGCCTTATTGGGTTTTCCCGCCAGGCGAAACGCCTGGCCTAAGTTGAAGAGAAGGATCGGATCCTGGGTCAGGGCATAGGCCTGCGAAAGATGCTCGATGGCCTCCTCATACTGGCCAAGATTGAGCGCAACGATGCCTTTCGTGCGCTCGGCGCGAGCAGTCTCGCTTTCCCCGGAGCCCTTCGCAAGCACCAAGTGGCTGGGAAACGCGAGCAGCAGCGCCATCCCGAGGATGGGAAGCCGCATCAGTCTACGACCGGGACACATGGCAAGGAACCTCCGCAGTAGGAAACAAGAACAATTGGGCAGAGCTTAACAGCCCGGCGTGTGACCGAATCAAGGACAGATTGCGTTAGTTACGGAAGTGTCACGCTATGGTTGCGGAGAGTTTGCGGATCGCTGGCTCCCCGGCGGTGACCAGTAACACGGCGGCGAGGTCCAGTATTTGCCAACGAGGACTCACCACGTGGTGCGAGGATGGTCGCCCATGAGTCTGCCATAGCAAACCCCAAATCTGGTAACCGCGCCTGGCAGAGGGTCTGTAACGGACCAGTCACATATCTGTCGCAAAGTCCTCACCCGCATTTCCAGGCAAAGGGCCTAGAAAGGCGCCCAGTTTCGAGCGTCCTCCCTTCCAAGCGGAATACCCAACAGCCGATGCGCACTCGACTTTTTCCACCACGTCCCGCCTTCGCTCTGGCGGCGATCTGTAGTCTTGGCGGCGCGAGTTGTGGCGCCAGCGCGTCCCGGCCGCTCATGGACAGCGGCCTGCAGCCGATGCCTGACGGCGGCCCGAAACCGGAAGCAGCACCGGTGGGGGATGCAAGGCCGGAAGCAGGGCCGGTGTCGGAAGTAGGGTCCATCGACAGTCCGGCCTGTCCGGCGTCTTGCGACGACAACAACCCGTGCACGGCGGACAGCTGCGACATCACCACCTACAGATGTCTGAATGTTCCGCTGCCCGACGGCACGAGTTGCCAAGGCACACCCTGCACCACCAACAGCGTATGCGGAGGCGGGCTTTGCCTCGATGGTTCCTTCAAAAAGTGCACCGCCATCGATCAATGCCATGTCGCCGGCCGTTGCGACCCCAAGACCGGCGAGTGCAGCAATCCTGTCCTTACCAATGGTACGGCTTGCAACGATGACGATAAGTGCACGTACGGAGACACGTGCCGGAATGGTGCTTGCGCGGGTGACCAGCTCATGTGTCCCCACCAGACGGTTTGCGACCCCGTTTCCGGCTCTTGCCCGCCCATTGGCGGATTTCCTAACGCGCTTAGCGGATGGGCGTTCGGCAACGTCAAGTGGCCGACCTACGGCAGCGGGCTGGTGCGGGATGCCGCCGGACACATCTTTGCCGGGGGGGCCTTTTTCGACCAGACCGACCTCGGGGCGGGTGCCTTCAAGGTGGCGGGGACCACCCAGACGGGGCAGTCCTATACCAACATCTTTCTGGCGCAGATCGATCCTGGGACGACCAAGGCCGCGTGGATGCAGTCCTATCCAGGTCCTGGCTCGCAAAACCAGACCGTGAGTTCCTTCGCCGCGAATGGATCGGGTCAGATTGGCGTTGTGGGCAGTCTCGGCGGCGGCTCCTTGACCGTGGCAGGAGATGAGGTGTTGCAGGTCCGCTCGGGAGACCAGTTCATCCTCGTGGCCAATGCGCTGGACGGCAGCGGGGTATCGGGCTGGCGCTTGAACCTGCAGAATGGGGACACGAACACCAATCGAGGACTCCTGCGCGCGATTGCCGGCGACCCGAAAGGGAGCTCCTTCATGGTTTGCGGAAACGCGGTGTGCGGAACCGGGACCATCGTCGTGGATGGTGGCGTGCTTCCGAGTCCAAGCAAGGACTTCTCTCCGTCGCTCGACTGCATGGGCGGTACCGATGTCATCCTGGCTCGCATCGAAGTCCGCGATGCGGCCATCGATGGCGGCGGCAGCGCGATCACACTTCGCGGCGCCACGAAATGGGCCACCGAGCTGGGTGGTGCCAACGATGAGGATTGTGCCTCACTGGCCATGGACAGTGAATCGAGCGCCTACGTCCTCGGCACATACAGATTTGGCAGCACGCTTAGCTTCGGCCAGACGACCCTACCGATGGTGGGCAGGACCGCCGACACCCGGCTTTTCCTGGCCAAGCTCAGCTCCAACAACGAGTGGTTGTGGGTGAAGGACATCGGCAGTGACAACCAGACGATCCAACCTGATGCCATGATTGCCGTCGGCACCGACGTGGTGATCGCTGGCAGAATCAGTGGGGCAAGCCACTCGGTGCTAGGCAGTGACCTGCCATCCCCTGCGTTTGTCGCCAAGCTTTCCGGCTCTACCGGTGACCTGGTCTGGATTCAAGAGTCTCTTGACGTTGGTTTTGACCAGGAAAGCGCAGGTGTCCAGGTCAGCAGGATGACGGATGCTGGTGGCAACATCCTGATCGCCGGAAACTACGCTGCCGCCTACACCCTCGCCACAACGCCGATGCCGAAGCCATCTATCGCACAGGCGGCCTTCGTTGCCCAGTTGGATGGGAGCACTGGCGCCATCCTTGCCGCCAGGGGTTACGGGGATCCCGAAGGTGGGAACGAGAGCCTGGCGGTTGGAATTGTCGGGCGAACCGACGCGGTGGGGAGCGAAGCCGATAGCAGCCTTCTTCTGCTCAACTTCGCTGGGCAGTTGAATTTCGGCTCTCCCGTCGGGGTTCTGCAATCGTCGGTTGGCGCGACAACCTGGGCCACTTCCCTGACGAAACACGCCCCATGATGAAGAAATGCATGGGAGGCGTGACAATTCGGACACCGGAAAGTCACAAATAGCTCACGCGAGTTCGACAAAGAAAGCGGTATCTAGGCGCAACAACCGTGCCCCGGCAGGGGCCTGACCACCAGCGAGGAATCCATGATCCGACATTCACATCGAAGAATTACTGTTCGCAGCACGCGTCTCGGCAGTCTTGTTCTGACCGGAGCGATATCCGCGTTGGTGGCCACCGGTTGCGGTGGCGGTGGCAGCGGCGGCGGCGGCGGCAGTGGCGGCTCGTCGACAGTGAAATACGATGCGAAGGCGGATCTCCCGCCACCCCTCCCGGATACGGCAACCGTCAGTCCTGACCTTGGGCCGGACATTGCGACTACGCTTCCGGACACGGCGCCTGCTGGAACCGGTGGAGCCGGAGGCATCGATGCAGGTGTTGACCGGGGCGGCACCGGCGGCGCAATAGGTGTGGAGGTCGGCCCCGATACTGGCAGCGGAGGGGCTGGAATCGACGGAGGCAAGGACGGCCTTCCCGACGCCCCGATGGTGGACGCTTCCGTGGACACGGCGCTACCCATTGACAGCCGCATCGACGGCGGCAACCCCGTCTGCCCAAGCGCGACCCACGCCTGGAACTATCCGGCCATCACCGCCGTGCCCAACATCGCATGGGACACCGACGGGAATCTGGTCATGGGAAACTCAGCCTATGTTGGTACGGAATTCGCGGGGATGCCCTGGACGAGCGGTGGCAACGCGGACGCCCTGGTGTCCAAGCTCAATCCCAGCACTGGTAAGGCGGTCTGGCTGTTCACTGCCGGCGATTCCCAAGCCCAGCTCGTCAACGGCGTGGCCGTCACCAGCGCTGGCCTCGGCGTGATCGGCTCGTTCAAGGGCACCCTCGACGTCGACCCCGTCAATCAGGTGATTCCCCCGATCGTCAATAACGGGTCAAACACCATCGACTACCTCATGGGGCTCAAGGACAGCGATGGCACGGGAGTGTGGTCGAAGAAGGTCGACCTGAAGGGTGGTCAGCTTGCCGTCATCGCGGGCAACCCCACCAAGGACTATTTCCTTGTTTGCGGCGCGGCCATGAACACCGCCGCGAATCTCATCGCCACGAACCTGGGCGTTGTTGGAGCCCCGGGCGGTGGACTAGACGTCATCGTGGCCGCCGTGAGCGCGGCCGACGGTAGCGTCAAGTGGGCCAAGCTCTTCGGCGGTGACATGGATCAGACGTGCACCTCGGCCGCTCTGGACGACGCAGGCAACGCCGTGTTCGCGGGAACCTATACCGGGACGCTTGACTTTGGAGCGGGTGCGCTATCGCCGGCTCCAACGGATGCCACCACACGCATCCTTTGGGTGGCGAAGTTTGACGGTGCGACCGGGACCCTGGCGGTGGCCAAAGCCTTCGGTTCCACGGGCTTTGTTATCCCGTACGCCGTGACCTTTGATACCCAGGGCAATGCCATCGTGGTCGGAAGCTTGGACACCCAGGTTACCTTCGGCAGCCAGACGCTCGTTCCCTTGTCTCAGCCTGGCATCGGCAACAACGCGCTCGTGGTCAAACTCGACTCGTCGCTGGCGCCGATCTGGGCTCGGCGGTGGGGCAGCAGCACGGTGGCTTCCTGCAGGGGTGCTGCGGTGGATTCCACCGGCAAGATCACGGTCGTGGGTTCCTTCACACAGTCCGCCGATGTGGGACCGGGGACTGCCGTTATGCAGGCCAACAGCCCGACCAGCCTAGAGTCCTTTGTGGTTACGCTGGATGGCACGAGTGGCCTGACCCTCTGCGCCCGCAACTACGGCGATGCCGCCAGCAAGGGCGGGGGCGCCTCGTGCATCGGGATCAACCGCAGGGCGAGTGGCGCGGACAAGGATCGCATAATCATCGGCGGTACGTTCACGAACGTCATCGATTTCGGTGGAGCGACGACCGCGCTTGCCGCCCCCGGGGCGGGAAATGCATCCTACTTGGTGGAAATGTAACCCCCGACGGGCGCCAGTCGCCCTGCCCACCAAGCCATGGGGATTAGGCCAGGTACACCGCAATGACGTCGAACAAGGTGATCAAGCACCATCAGCGAAGTCGCAGCGTACTTTGCATCCTGATCCCCATCGTGCTGGGGGCATGCGGCAGCAATGCCCCGAATGAAAAGGTTGATGCCGGACAACGTCGGTATTGTGATGCCGCTTGCTTGGACGTCCCAGCCGACCAGGCAAGTGAAGCTGGCGGAAATCGAGATACACAGGACACGAGTCCTCGCGTGCTCGACGCGGGCCTTGACGACACCGTCAGGCCAGACGGTTCGCAGGATGGGGTCGCCGGCGAGGCCCGTTTCGATGACGCCATCGATGGGGCTGGCGGAGGGGGGGGCGTCGATGTGGCAGGCGACACGGGCGATGGGGGCGGCAAGGAGGTAGCGCCGGAAGTTGGGCCGGAAAGCGGCCCCGAAACCAGCCCCGAAACCAGCCCCGAAACCAGGGATCTCCCAGCCGGGGACAGCGCGGATGGCAAGTCAGATGTGGCTGATGTTCCCAGCGCTCCCGGACCCGAGGTTGCCGACGTGCCGTCAGACGGCACAGACCTCCCGCCGCCAGATACGCCACCAGAGACACCACGTGACACCGTTGACCTTCCACCTCCACCGGACTCACCGCCTGCGGTCTGCAGCATCGGCAGCGGCTCATCCTCCTGGGCCAAGGCGTGGAATGGTGTTGCCAATGCCAAGCTTCCGCTTCAGCAAGGAATGGCGACTGCGCTGGACGGAACCCTCTGGGTTTCGGGGCAATATAGCGCCAACTTCAACTTCGGCAGTGGCACAGTCACCTATGGGCCGCCTTATGGGGGTACGACGCCCGGCACAACCCCCAATGGGTTTGTGGCCAAGCTGAATCCCGCCACCGGCCTGGCCAGCGCGGCCTGGGGCTTCGCCAAACCGAGTGACAAGCAACAGTTGCCGCTGCTCATCGCAATCGCCGGAGTCGACGGCAGCGGCGGCGGAAATGTTGGTATTGCTGGCTCCTTTGATGGCGAGATGGATTTCACCGGCAACTACTCCGACGACACGTTGAGTCCCAGCGGCGTCGCAGGAACCGCTGGCATCGACTACCTCGCCACCAGCGGGGTCAAAGGGTTCTACGCCGTGTTCGATAGCACTTCCGCAGGCGCTTACGTCACTCCAGTGAAGGCACACATTGTCAATGTCGGGTCGGGAACGCTGTACGCGTTTGCTTCTCATCCGAGCCAGAAAGCGTTCGTCATCTGCGGGAAGACGAGCATCGCGGTCGCCAACTGGAAGGACAGCGGCACAAACGCAGGCATCATCAGGAACCCTCTCGCGCTGGACGCCGGCGTAGGGACCTTCGGAGGCGGCAACACAGATCTCGTGGTTGCCAAGATCGACGCCACTACCGGCCTCGTCATCTGGGGCAGGCAGTACGGTGGGGCCGGCGACCAAGTCTGCGAGTCCGCAGCACTGGATGCCGACGGCAACGTCATCATTGCTGGGAACTACAATGGAGATTTGTTCCAATTGGACAACGTGGCCGACACCAGCGGCACCGTGACACAGCTCTTCCTGGCCAAACTGAGTGCAGACACTGGCGATCTCGTCAGTGCTGTGGCCTTTGCCGCGGTGGGTACTCCGGGGATATCGCATGCCTTCGCTCTGGCTGTCGATGGGGGCGGCAACATTGTGATGGGGGGCAGTATTGCCAATGGAGTAGATTTCAAGAGTGGCCACGTTGCCAGCTACAGCGGCCTGACCGATGCTTTCGTCGCGAAGTTCGATTCATCCTTCAATTCGTTGTGGGTCATGTCGGATGGCGATAGCGGTTACGATCAGAGTGTCAGGAGCGTGGCAGTCTCTTCCACTGGGGACGTCTTCATCGGAGGCAGTCTCAAGGGTAGCCTGCCGTACCTCGGATTGGGGGACAGCACACACAATGGTGCTTTGGACGCCTTTGCGGCGCAGCTCGCCTCGGGGAACGGTAGCAAAGTCTGCGCTCACGCCTACGGTGACGCCGATGGCGCGCAGTCGATCAACAACGTCACCGTTGCGCGCACCGCGCCTGGCGAGCTGAAGGACTCAGTCTTCGTTGGTGGCCCATTCACAAACACGATTACGTTTGGCAGTACGACCATTGTCTCGCCGGGGAACTCCTGCACGGTCGATACGGTTGCCAACGACTGCAAAACGCAAACGACGGGTACCTGCCAAGGGGGGATTTGCTTCGACAACTCCACGCTTGCCTCCTTCGTCGCTCGCCTGGCCCCATAGCGCTCTCGCGGGCCGTGAATAGCAAGACTGGCGTGAGTTGGTGCCCTTAGCAACGAAGTCGCGTATTCCGCCATGGCTCATGACCTCGCTGCTGGCGCTGGTGACGAGCGGCATCTATTGGCCGGCCACGCAGTGCGAATTCATCGGCTTCGATGATCCTGAGTATGTCACCGCGAACTCCCACGTTCAGGGCGGCTTGAGCTGGGAGGGCTTAGCATGGGTCCTGCGCACTCCTATTGCCGCCAATTGGCACCCTCTCACCGTCTTGTCCCACATGGTGGACTGCCAACTGTTCGGCTTGAATGCCTGGGGGCATCACATGAGCGGCGTGCTGCTGCATGCAGTCAACAGCGCACTGGCTTTTCTGCTTCTGCGGCGCCTGACCGGCGCTCTGTGGCGCAGCTTGCTGGTGGCGGCGCTGTTTGCCTTGCACCCGTTGCGTGTGGAATCCGTGGCCTGGGTGGCGGAGCGGAAGGATGTGCTTAGCACATGCTTCGGACTGCTCTGCTTGATGGCCTATGCGCGATACGCCGAGGACGCCACCACTTCGACACCCGTTCCACGGCACCGATCAGGCTACTACGCCCTGGCGCTGCTTCTTCTGATCCTGGGCCTGATGAGCAAGGCGATGCTGGTGACCTGGCCCTTGGTCATGCTGCTGCTGGATTTTTGGCCGCTTGGGAGAATGGCAGGTGGCATACGACGGTTGGGGCGCCTGATGCTGGAGAAGGTCCCGTTCTTTGCCCTCGCGGCGGCGGCAAGCGTTGTGACCTTGATGGTCCAGCAGCGCGAAGGTGCGGTCAAGACGGTTGCAAACCTGTCTTTGGCAGCGCGCAGCGAAAACGCCGTGATCGCCTACTGTCGCTATCTGGGCAAGCTGTTCTGGCCGAGGAATCTGGCCTTTTTCTATCCGCACCCGGGATATTGGCCGCTCTGGCAGGTGTTGCTTGCTGGCGGGGTGCTATTGAGTATCACCCTGGTTCTGGCTGTGAATCGGAAACGGTATCCCTTCTTGTTGATGGGGTGGCTGTGGTATTGCGGGACGCTGGTGCCGGTGCTCGGGTGGGTCCAAGTGGGTGAACAGGCCATGGCCGACCGGTATACCTATGTTCCTTCGATAGGGATGCTCATCTTCACGATCTGGGGCGTGCACGAGCTGACCCGAAGCTGGCGCCTTTGGGTCGTAGGTTCTTCGGTGGCGGCTGGCGCGGCGATCGTTGTTGGCATGCTGCTCACGCGACAACAGCTCGGGTACTGGCGGAACAGCGAAGCCCTTTACCGGCACGCGATGGAAGCTACGGAGAACAATTACCTCGCACACCACCTCCTCGGAGTCGCCCTGGGAAGGCAAGGCCGAGTTGACGAGGCCATCACCGAGATGCAGGAAGCCATTCGCCTGAGACCAGCCTATGCCGAAGCCCACGGCAACCTGGGCGCCGCTCTCGGCGCGAAAGGCCAGTTGGACCAGGCCATCGGCCAGTTCCAGGAGACCATCCGTCTGAAGCCCGACTATGCAGAGGCGCACAACAACCTCGGCGTCGCGTTCGACAGGCAAGGCCGAGTCGACGAGGCTGTCAGCCATTTGCAGGAAGCCATCCGCTTGAAACCCGCCAGCGCCGCGACCCACTTCAACCTTGGCAACGCCCTTTTGAACAAAGGCCAAGTCGACGACGCCATCCTCCAATTCCAGCAAGCCATTCGCCTGAACCCCGAGGATGCGAACGCCCGCGACAACCTCGCTCGCGCACAGGGAATGGGGAGCGCTCCGCCCCGCCATTAGTCTAGGTTGGGCGGAGGCGCCCGCGACCAGACAGGAATTGCCACCATCTTCGGGCCGCAACAAGGAGAACTGCGAACACCAACAAACCGGCGACCGACATCACCACCGCTGCATGCAAACCGGGCGTGTGGTACGCCATCTCGATGCGGTGGGATCCGTCTGGAATGGGCACCGCACGCATGAGCAGATTGGCGGTCAGGATGGGTGCGGGCTGGCCGTCGACCGTCGCGCCCCGGTGAAGTTGGTGGCCGATTGGGAAGCTATCGCACCAAGGTCCACTTGTCGCCAATCTTGGCGATGTAGGCGTTGGAGGTGTATTGCGCGTTGGGGCCGCCTTCTTTCCGGGTCGCCGTGATCGGGGGCTGACCATTGACGGTGACCGATGCGACAAGCCCGCCCGCCTCCAGCTGGATCCGGGCTTGCGAGGGGTCCCACGGCGCGAACTTGGCACCACCTAATGCTGCGAGCAGTATGCGCGTGATCTCTTTGCCAGAGGCCTGGTATTCCTCGATGCTTCGGCCCGTGCAGAGATACGACTCCTTGCTGCGAAACTCGTCGAGTGCAACCATGCGTTCCAGGTTCTGAGCCTGGAGCGCCGTTCGATACTCTCCGACCAGCCCGAGGATCTCCTCCTTCGCTTGGCTGTCCAGCGTGATCGGCTTGGCGGCCTCCCACAGTTTGCAGGCCGGCGCCGCCTTGGCAGTCAGCGAGAACGAAACTGTCTTGTCGGGTGGCGTTCGCCCTGTGGCGCCGCCGGCTGGCAACGCGACGGAGGTGAGGATTCGGCCCGCTTTCTTGCCGTGTGGCGTGCCCGCATCCGAGAACTGACTGACAAGAATCTTGCAGTACGCTGGCTTGCCGGGATTCGTCGTCGCACCCTCGGGTACGAGCAGGCGCAGGGTGTTCTTGCCCGATCTCAACCAGAAGTTGATCGTCACCTGTGGCGGCGCCTCTTCCTTGCCGTCGGAATGGGCGACCAAGACATCGTTCAAGATCGCCTGAAAGTGAGCACCAGACGAGCACACCAGGGCATACCTGGCATCTTGCCCTGGCGGTGTCGCTCCGCTGGCTGGCAGACTGGCAGTCAGGACCGCAGCGGCCGAGATGGTGAGCGCAAGGAGTTTGGCAAGGCTTTTCATGGGGTGCTCCAATTGCACGAGGATGGAAGCCACGCACGCAACATTTCTGTGAATCCGATGCCTCGGCGTGGTGCGGGAAAGATGGTCTTCAAGGGAACATTCGGGCGATGTAGCCGGTCAAGGATCTAGGGCCGTCCGTCGTCAAACTTGTGGATCCGAATGTGAGGGTACCCCAGAAACTGCCGCCGATGAATGTCGAGTCGGCCAATCTGCCAGTCGCCGCGCGGGCCACCGTGACCACCCCGACGGTCTGCGCGCCGGTTGCGTCACCGTACGCGTGCGCGGCGAGAACGGCACCGTCGGCCCCAGCCAGCTCTGCGGTGAAAGCATTCGTGGCCGTCCTGCCGGCCGAGGTCAGCCCCAACATTCCCAGGCTGCCCTGGAACGAGCCGCCCACGAAAACAGTGCCTTTCGATGAGACACCGACACTCTTGACACCTTGATCTTGCGCATCTCCGAAGGACTTCGCCCACACCGGCACCAGTTCCGGGGTGAGTTTCACGACAAACGCGTCGGTCAAACCTTGGCCAGCGATGCTGATCCCGCCGCCGAAGTCGACGCTGCCGCCCAGGGCACCGGCCACCACGATGTTGCCGTTGGCATCGACCGCCAGGCCGTATGCGCTTGAGCGGCCCTCGCCGCCCCAGGTTCGGGCGGCCATGACCTCGCCGGTGGCGCCGTTCAACTTGGCCGCGTAGAGCAAGGCGAGCTCGGGCGTGTTTGCCGCCGGCGGGAGCGCGATACCGCCGAGGGATAGGGCTCCGCTATACCCACCGGCCACGATGACATCGCCATCGTTGTCGATTGCCACGGAGTCGCAGACCTGATCTCCGACGCCACCAAACTGCTTGCCCCAGATCACCGCGCCGGTGGCAGCGTCAATCTTGGCCACCACGATGTCCCAGTCGCCGCCCGCGACCGCGTGGCCGCCCGTGATCACGCCCCTGTTGGCACCAGTATCAGACCAGGCAGGAACGGCCTTGTCGGTCCTGCCACAGATGGCGAAGGCATTCTGGCCCGGGTTGGAGGCAATGGACATCAGGGCGCCTTGCCCCACCTCAACCATGTGCGCCTTGACCGGGGTCACGTGGGCGCCGTTCGAGGTACCGTCAAGGACAGCGTAGAAGGGAACGAACGAACCCGTCTGAAGGAAGTCCAGGCCCGGGACGCCCGTTTTGCCGCTTGGTCCCGATCGATCCGCGTGGTGCGGGGTGAATTCGATCTCACCGGTGAAGGTCCCAATGATGCCGACGTTCCCACGGGACGCCACGGCCACCCCGTTCGATGCCAGATCCCTGCCACCCGAGCCGCCGAGGAGAAAGGTCGCTGAGGCCAGGCAAGTCATGGGGTCGATCTTGGCCAGGTAGATGTCACCCTTTTGCGACGGCGCGACGGTTCCCGAGCCGAAGTCGAAGGGCTTGTGCATCCTGCCGGTGGCCCAAGGAATGCCAGACGCGTTCACACCCATACCGGTGAGGACTGGCATCCACATCTTGGCGTTCGTGGCGTTGTCGCCAGCGGAAGACAGCGACTCCGCGCTGGCTGTAACCACGCCGTTCGCCACGGCTGGCCGCTTCCGACAAGCCACCGTGCTCGCTGCGCCGACCGTGCCCAGCACGGCGACCAGCCATGTCAATCGCTCGCTACGCATGTCATCCTCGTTCTCTGACTCCAGGCAGTCTGCAGCAGCCTACGGCAAACTGGCCGGCTTCAGGGTGTGGCGTCGGCAATTTGAATGGTGACCGTGCCAACGCTCTGCAGGTAGAGCGGCAGCCGGGCATCCATCGCCGTCACGCTGACCTGACAGCCGGCACTGGCGGCGGTCGCGGTGAAGACAACCGTCGAAGTGCTCGGGGTGGCGTCGTCGCCGGCCGTGTTGACCGGTGCGCTGAGCGCGCCGCAACTCGAGGGCACGGTCCAGTCCCAGGCAATACCAGCCGTGTCGCCGGCATCGTGGTCGAGGGCGCCGATCTTGATGACGACCGTGTCGTTCTTCGAGACACTGGTCGCCGTCGCGGTCAAGGAATTGATCACGGGAGCCGTGTCGTAGAGGCTGGCCGGCGTAGGGTTGCTCTGGTTCATGTCGATGACGATGTCCGCGGTCTTGTTCTTCTCAATGGTCTGGCCGGTCGCGATGCCATGGTAGAGTTCGGTGCCATCCGACGCCGTGGCCGAAAGGTTGAAGACGTAGTCCGTGCCGACGGGCAAGCCACTGACCAAGGCCGACCACTGCGTTCCATCCTGCACGAGTGGAACCGTGATGTCGACCTCCGGGGTACCGGATTGCGAGATGTTCAACATCATGCTGGCGATGCTCTTGGTGGGTGGCGCCTGCACGACGATGGTGACCGAGCCCGTGCTGACCGTGATGGGATTCGTGTCACTCGCCGCGGCCACGCGCACAGTGAACGAGGCGCTGGTGGCGAGGCCCAGGACGTCCTGGACCGTGAGGGTGATTTGGCATGTTACCTGCTTTTGCGGCGCTATCCAGGTGGCCAACGACTGGGAGGGATGGTTGCCGTCCGTGCCTGGCACATTCCTGGCCTGCGCGATGATTCCGCAGGCGGCTGCGGGCAACCAGGAAAAAGCCAGGGTGGCGGTCTGTCCCGGCTCCGGGTCGTGCGCAACGCCAATGAAGGTGACCTGGCCGCCCGGCGCGACCGCGTCGGTCGGGAGCGTGATGGCATCGATAAGGGGGCTTGAATTGACGGACGGTTTGGGGGGAGTGACTGGGTTCAAGTAGATGATGACCTGGGTCGTTTTCCCCTTGACGATCGACACCGCCGCCACCACGCCGTGGGCGAGAATGACGTTGCCGCTGCCGAGTGCATCCGCGGTCAGCAGGTAGTCGTTGGCCACGGGCAGGTTCTTGAAGACCGTCGAGGCTTGGTCGCCTTTGGCCAACAAGGGAATGGTCAGCGGTTTGCTGAGAACGGTCGGAGATTGCAGGGTGCAGCGCACCCAGGTCGCGGGCGTGGCGCTCAGTGAGCGGGCGATGATGTTGATGTTTCCGCCTCCGGGCGCGGGCGGTTCACAGGCCGGGGCCAGCGCCCACAGGCATGCCAGCAGGGACCCTGCCTTCAGCTCGCGCGCGATGGCCGGCAGACTCAACATCGCCCTACTGCACGACTCGCGTGGGAATCAGCTGCAACCCACCGGAGCCCGTGCCCAGTTGCCCATCCGAGTTGTCGCCCCAACACCACAGCGTGCCGTCCGTCGCGAGCGCGCAGGTGTGGGCCGAGCCCGCAGCAACGCTTGTCCAGGCCTGACCCGAAACGACGACGGCCACCGGTGCGCTCGATGAGATTTCACTCCCGTCTCCGAGTTGTCCACTTGAATTGTCGCCCCAACACCACAGTGATAGGTCGCTCAGAATGCCGCAGGTGTGCGCCATCCCCGCCGAGATGCTGTTCCAAGCGCCGGCGACTTGCAGGGGAATGCTGATTCCACCCTGCGAGCCCTGGGCCAGGATGGGCGCGCTGCTGTTACCAAGCTGGCCCGCGGTGTTGCCGCCCCAGCACCACAAGCTCTTGTCCTGCTTGGTCGCGCAGGTATGGTAGAGGCCGGTCACGACCTGGGTCCAATCGCTGCCACCGACCTGTCCAGGCACCATGCGAAGGCCGACCGAGGCATCGGCCAGCTCCAGGTTTGCGTTGAGGCCCCAGCACCACACGGTTCCATCCAGCTTCGTGGCGCAGGTATGATAGTAGCTGGTGCTGACCTGGCTCCAGCCAGTGCCGACAACTTGCGTGGGCACGCTCGTAGCGACAGTGTTGCCGGTTCCCAGTTGGCCGTTGGTGTTGTCCCCCCAGCACCAGAGCGTGCCGTCCCCCCAGATCCCGCAGCTCTGGTAGCTGCCAGGGGCGATGCCTTGCCAGGGGCCGCCCGGTACTTCGGTGCGTGGCTCCGCGGCCGCGGTGGCGACTCCCAGTTGCCCCGAGCCATTGTTACCCCAGCATGACAGCGTCCCGTCTGTGCGAATGCCGCAAGCATCGGTCTGCCCGCAGGCAACCGTGGCCCACGAGGTGGCCGATACCAGGCTGGGGATGAGGCGGTTGGACGTGCCGGAAAGGCGAAGCTGACCATAGGTATTGCTTCCCCAGCACCACAGACTGGTGTCGACGCGAGTGGCGCAGGTGCTATGCGCCCCAGCCGCCACCTGCGCGAAGGGAGCGCCCATGGTAGGGGAGACATCTAGCTTGACGCTCGCGGCACTGTCCTGCACCACACCGCCATCCACGCCTTGGCCTAGCTGGATGCCGGTGCCAAGCCCCGTGGTTATTGTGATGGCGGTCAGCTGGACATACAAATCGATCCTCCCGCCGGGAGCGAGGGTTCCGCTCGCCGTGCCCCGGCCGACAATTCGGCGGTTGTCGTCGAGCGCCTCCACAATCAAGTCCACGGACCCGGTGCGCGAGCCGGGCAAGGCCAGAACGATCGAGCTGGGAAAACCGAGCTCGGCGGAGGCAGTTTCGGGAAGGATCTTCTGGTCCGCCACGCCGTTGTTGGTGATGGTCACGCGCAACTGAAAGACCCGCGGCACATCGCAATTCACGTCGCTGTGGACGACGACGTAGGAATCCTTATCGGGACGACACGACAGCAGCGCCAAGGCCGCGGTCGCGAGCAAAACCGGATGGAATCTCATGGCAGCATACTCATCGTGCACACGGGCGCGAGATTTCACGACTAGAAGACATGTTTGCGGAACCTCCCTCGAATGCGGTGCGAAGTATCAAACCGATAAGGTGGTCGGCGCAAGCCCACTTTGGGATCAAGATGGCGGATGTGACAGAAGTGTCACACGGGGTTCGCGAGGCCATGACATCTCCTCGCCATGAAGATCCGCCTAACCAATGGGAACGTCCCAGGTTTCCGGAAACACAGACGGACTAGGCCAGGTGGGATGCGGTGATGCGACCGTCACCAAGACTTGGCAAAGGCATAACACAGTTTGCTCTTGCAACCTGCTAATCATGTCCCCGCCAGAGTGGGCAAGCGATCAATTCGGTCTCCACCCACGGGCGAAAACTCAAAGACGGGACAGATAGAAAACGGTTCGAGAAGAAAACTTCGAGGAGGAAGAACAATGGCATCTACAAGGAAGAGTCTGATGAGGATGATCGGGATCGCGATCCCGACATCCATGGCCGTGCTGGCCATGGGTAGCGGTTCTGCGACGGCGGCTACTTGCGACACATCCTACGTTGATGCGTCTTGCGGCAGCACTTGCCAGTCGCTCTATGGATCGGACACCATGACCCAGGTCATCAAGGATTCGATCAAGGGCTCCAAGGCGTGCATCACCTATGTGAACACTGGTTCGGGCCAGGGCGAAAAGAACATCACGGGCTCTGGGCAGAACTACAACCAGGGCCTCGCGCCCATGTCGCGTAACTTCACGCAGAGCATTCTCACCGGCGCGGCTGCTGCCTACAACCCCACCCCCGACAACGTGCTGTGCTTGGACGCCGCCGTGAACGCCGTGGGCAACATCAACGGGCACATCCAGAACCTCCCGTGTAGCGCCACCTCGGGCAACAACGTCTGTGACCCCACCTGCGACATCAACGTGAACTCGTTGGCGATCGCCCTTGGTGGCTACCCGGCATCCTGCCGGGGGAGCGGCACTTGGTCGAATAGCGGGGCGACGACCCCTGAATGTGCCGACCCGCAGCGCGTTGCTGCCATCGCCAAGCTCACCGCCCTGCAGGGCGCGCGCATCGACCACTTCTACCGCCGCGACGACAAGTCGGGTACGCAGGACACCTTCCGCGAGCGGCTCCAGTTCAACCGGTGGTGCAACGGCAAGTCCGAGGGCAACGTCAACGCCCAGTGGTCCAATTTGAAGAACTACGACCTCGACCCAGTTCGCCGCACCTGCACCAACGAGCACAGCGACACCACGCATGCCCGCACCCATTGCACCTACTACCCGCTCAACATTCCAATGGCGAATGGAACCGGCGAAGCCGATACTTGCTTCAACGGCGACGTGCTGCTGTCGACCGACTCGCGTAACCCCTACGGCGTGAACATCCCCTGCACCCAGGGCTGGGTCGTCGCCCTGTCCGAGACGGACACCGGCCACACCGACATCACCGTCTCTATTGGCCAGCGCATTGGTACGGATTTCAACGGGCAGACCATGGGCGGCGCCGGCCTCGCCGTGCTCAACGCGGGCTCCGCCGGCGTCACGCTCAATACCGTCAGCTTCGAGGACTTCAACGTCCGTGGTGGTCACTACGCCATGTGGCGCCGGCTCTTCCTGCAAAGGAATCCCGCCGCACTCTCGAGCGGCTACATCACTGCCGCCCAGGACACCGAGGAGCAGAAGCTGTGGAGCTGGGCGTCCAAGCGGGCCAACCTCTGCTCGATTTGCAGCAACGATGGCTTCTATCCGCCGATCGTTGGCTGCGCGCAGACCTGCGACGACCCGAACAACCAGACCTGCCTCACCGCCGATCCTGGCTTGGGCACGCCCAAGATGAACATCGGCGCCGAGACCGAGGCCAAGGATCCTAGCTATCCCTGCGCCGCCGACGGAACCACCGGCTCCAGCGGCAACTGCCCGGCCATTCCGGCCGTGGGCGCCGGGTCCGCGTGCAACGTGAACGGGACCGCGAAGTGCTCCGGTGGCAAGAGCTGCACCTACGCCGCCACCGGCTCGGTCTGCCAGTAAGGAAGCCTAGGTACGGGCGAGAGGCGGCGTCGCGAGTCGAGGAAAGCGGCCTCGCTTCCGGATTTCTCAGGAGGCGAGGCGAGGGCGGTGGGAAACACTGGAGCAGGCCGCTGCTGGCGCAGTGTAAGGACGGAAGATCAAGAATTCAGAAACAGCAAACAGTCGGAAAACACGAAAGTCTTCAAGGAGAACCAAAATGAAACGCAATCGAATGACATGGATGGCCGCCGTGCTGGGCATGGCCGCCTTCACAAGCCTCGTGGGTTGTGGCAAAGGAATGAAGGCTGGTGACAAGGGCGCAGCCACGCTCAATGTCCACAGTTTCCTGCAAGTCACTGACGCCAAGAGCGCGAAGGTGGTCGTGCAGGGCGCCGCTGAAAGCGTCAACCTGACAATCCCCCTCGTGGCGAACGCGGCCAGCACGCAGTGGTCTGCGGTCGTCAGCGATCTGCCCATCGGCAGCGACTACGTCTTCACCGCTACGGCCTATGCGGCCGACGGCACGACCGTGCTCTACACGGGCGCTGTGTCCGGCCAGTCCATCGCCAAGAACCAGACCGCGAGCATCGTCATCGACATGAACCAGGTGGCGCCCACCGTCAGCCTCTACGATGAGGCCCCGGTGATCGTCGGGCTCACCGAGACGGCGAGCTGTGTCTCGAAGAACGATACGGTCACCATCAAGGCCACTGCCTACGATCCCGATGCTGGCGATACGGCTGGCATGGCTTGGTCGTGGTCCGTGGACGCGACCTGCGGCACGCTCAGCGCGCCCGTCAATGTTGCCGGCACCGACATGGCTCATCCCGGCACCTCGACGGTCACCTTCACCGCGACCGCCAGCAGCGCTAACTGCCAGGTCAACCTGACCATCGCTGATGCCCAACAGCCGGCCGTGCTCATGACCACCGGCTCGGTCACCATCTCGAGCGGCGACGCCTGCGCGTTGGGCAATGCCAAGATCACGGCCATCCCAAACACCTGCCCGGTCATGTCGAACGTTGGCGCTGTGGTCGGCCCTGTGCCCGGTGATGGCACCCCATCCTATGTTCCCATGGTGGTTGGCCAATCTACATTCGTAACCGTGTCCGCCACGGACGCCGATAACGACACCCTCCTCTACAGCTGGTCCTCGCCGGACTGCGCTGGCGGCACCCCGGCCACCACTTTCGGTAACTGGAATGACAGCACGGCCAAGGCCGGGACGTGGTTCCTGCTGACCTCCGCTCCCCCGAGTGGTACCTGCACGTTCCTCGTGCACGTGTCCGACGGTACGTTTGCGGATGGCAAGGCCAAGTGCGACATCGTCAACCACCTCAGCTTGCCGGTCAAGGGCGCGAACGACGTGGTGAAGGCCAACCCGGTCTTCGGCTTTGATTACATGTCCACGGACAAGGTCAACGACGGCACCAGCGTGAAGCTCGAGATCGTTGCTCCGACCACGGGCTGCCCCTCTCCTTACACCCTGACTTGGAACCCGGCTGGCACGGCGCTCACGACCCTCGACCCGCCGTTCACGACCGGTATTACCTTCACCGCTCCGGCCGGCGCTGGCGCCAACGGTGCCACGGTGACCGTGACCGCGACCTGCCCCGACTCGGGACTCAGCACCGTTCACTCGTTCATTCTGATCGGCGAGACCGCTGTCTGCAACGGCGCCGCTGACGGCACCGACTGCACCTCGACGGCTCAGCTCACCGACAAGTGCGTGACTCTGGCGAAGTGCTCGGCGAATTCGTGCGTCGTTCAGACCTCCGTTACCTGCCCGGCGAGCACCGTGGCTTGCCAGGACAACGTCTGCGGACACCTCACCGACGGTCTGTGCCACCTCCAGGACTCGAGCGATGGCACCGGCTGCAACGACAACCACGCCTGCACCACGGCTGACAAGTGCGCCGCCGGTGTTTGCGGCGGTACTGCCGTGACCTGCACCGCGAGCAGCAATCTCTGCCAGGTCAACGCCTGCGTCGAGCCGAGTGGCGCCTGCGTGCTCTCCAACGCTCCTGCCGGCACGGCCTGCACGGACGGCAACGGCTGCACGGGCAATGTTGGCCCAACGGGTGACAGCTGCAGCGCTTCCGGCGTCTGCGTCGGTGGCGCTCCCGTCGACTGCGGGTCGGGCAATGTCTGCGTGTCCAACGCCGACGGCAGCAACCACACCTGCTCGGTTTACGTCTGTCTGGCGCCGAGCTACGCGGTTGCCGAGGTGCCTCCGATGGCCGGCTTGGCCACCGACCCGACGGACGGCTCGCCCTGGATCACGGGCTCGCTCTACACGCCGAACGACTTCGGCACGGGCACCATCAGCTCCACGGGCAGCGCCGATATGTACGTTGCCAAGCTGAACCCGGCCACGGGCCTGGCGACTGGCGTGTTCATGTTCACGGACACCAGCAGCAAGGACCAAGTGGCCACCGGTATCGCGGTCACTGCCAATGGCAGCGTCGCCGTCACCGGCACCACCAACGGCGAAGTTGACTTCCCCCCCGACGGGACGATCAACCTCATCGCCACTGTGTCGACCCCCTTCTACGGTGTGTTGGACAACGCTGGCAATGGCGTAATAGCGCACCTGGTTGACGTCGGCACGGGCTCCATCATGTCCATTGGCTCGAACCCGGGCCGGGACGAGTTCGCCATCTGCGGCAAGACCAGCAAGATCATGGCCGCCTCCACCAACTCCAAGGGTCTTCTCAAGGGTACCACGGGTGGCAACACCGCCTTCAACAACGGCGATGCCGCTGGTGGTAACTTCGACCTCTTCGTCGCCAAGATCAGCTTGACGAGTGGCACGTGGGGCGTGACGTGGGGCGCGCAGTTCGGTGGAAAGGGCGATCAGGTCTGTGAGTCCGTGGCCATCGACAGCGCTGGCAACGTCCTCATCGCTGGTAACTACTCCGGTGACCTCTTCGGGTTGCCGACCGTTGCCGATATCAGCGGTACCTCGGCCAACCTCTTTATGGCCAAGCTGAATGCCTCCTCCGGCACGCTCGCCTCCGCCAAGTCGTGGGGTGGCTCGGGCCGTTCGGACGCGTTCGCCTTGACCGTCGACAAGGACGGCAACGTCATCATGGGTGGCGCCATCGGCAGCGCCATCACCTTCGATAGCCACACCGTTGCCTACGCCGGCCTGACCGACGCCTTCGTCGCGAAGTTCGACAGCACGCTCACCAACACCTGGGCGATCTCGGACGGCGACGCTGGCTACGACCAGGCTGTCAAGGCTGTTGCCACCGATTCGAATGGCAACGTGTTCATCAGCGGTGCGTTCAAGGGCAACCTGCCGTACCTTGGTCTGGGGGACAGCACGCACAATGGCGCGCTGGACGGCTTCGTGGCCACCATCCTTCCGGATGGCAGCAAGAAGGACTGCGCGCATGCCTACGGCGATGCCAACGGGGCTCAGTCCGTCAGCATGCTGTCGGTACCGCGTACTGCCACCACGAACAAGGACGCCATCTTCGAGGCCGGCGCCTTCACGAGCACGATCACCTTCGGGAGCACCACGCTCACGCAGTCCGGTACGGCCACGAACAGCTTCGTCGTTCGCGCGTCGAAGTAGCTCGTAGACCGAATGGCTGGCTGACCTCGAATTCGAGGAAAGCCTAGGTCAGAAAGAGGGGCGTCCAGAAATGGGCGCCCCTTTCTCTTTCTCAGGCTGCAGTCGTTCAGTCTAGTCCCTCTGCAACGGTCGTGTGACGGACATGTGACAGTACCGCGCGACCACGCATTTCTATTGACCCCCCGATTCGCCGATTGCTATAGGCAGTGCCGCACACAGTGCCCGGAGAGAACATGAAGCGTGCAAGAGCTCTGGTAATTGTTGGACTCATTACGATCTTGACCGGAGTCTCCGAGGCCTCCCCGGCCTTCGCCCAGACCGCGTCGAACTGCACGGATCTGACCAACCCGGTGTACATGGGAGGAACGACGGCGGTCATTCCGGTCATCCGCTTAATGGGCGCGCGCCTTAGGAAGTATATGGGCGTGACCCTGCTGTGGAATGAAAACTCCGATGGTTGTTCCTCTGTCAGCCAACTCATCTCCCCGACCAGCACCCGGGCAAGGACCGTCTATTCGTACTACACCGAACCGTCCGACCAGCCGCCTGGCACGGTCTATCCGACCACCTGCAACAGCCCCGTCGACACGGTGCCCGATCTGGTTATCAACGATGTCTCCTGGGGAAGTTGCATGGTTTCCTATAGCAGTACACCGCCAGTTTCCCTTCCCCCCAGTGTCGGGGAGTTTCTCGGACCCGTGCAGGGAATGGTGCCCATCGTGCCCAACGGCAACACGTACTACGACGTCACGGCGGAGGAACTGCAGGATCTCTATATTTGCGGCGGCAAGGCGAATGTCATGAGCTATTCGAATAGTACGTATATCTACGATTACAGCGCGCAGGGCAGCGGTATGCGCGAGCTGTGGGCCAGGGGTATGGGCGTCGCCAACGGTTCCCTGTTGAGCACCGGAATCGGCTTGGGCTACTTTAGCACCATCACCGCGGAGACGATGGTGACCAACTATGTTGCCCCCTCGACCTCGCCCGACCTGACCATCGGGTACACCTCGACGGAGTACTACGACCAGTACCGGGGGCAGGTGCGCGGGCTCAAGGTGCGCGGCGTGAACCAGAAGCTGGCGTACTTGCCCGACTTCGACGGGCAGAGCACGGACAAGATCAACATTCGCGAAGGACGCTACACCCTGCAAGGCGTGTTGCGGTTGTTCGCGCCGGTTGATGCCAGCAGTGTGCCAACCAACCTCCAGGTCAAGCACATCATCGACTGGTTTCAGCAGAACCCCGTGCAGGATCCGGCGTTGCACCTTCCCTTCGACGTGAACGAGATCTATGCCTTGAGAGGCGTGGTGCCCCAGTGCGCGATGAAGGTGACGAGGGATGCGGATGCTCTTGCGTTCAGGCACTACAAACCCTCGCAACCGTGTCATTGCAGTTTCGAGGTGCTTGCCACGGGCAAGACCGCCTGCGTGCCCTGTGCGGGAGTTGACGCCGGAACTTGCCAAGCAGGCCAGAGCTGCAGCCACGGATACTGCGAACAGGTTCAGTAGGCTGGCGCGAGGAGAGGAGAACCAGATGCGAAGACAATGGATCGGCGGCCTGCTGATGGCTCTGGCGCTGGCGGCGTGCGGTTCAAGCAACAACGCACCACCGGATACGAGGCCGTATTCTCGTCCGGACACGAATACGAGCGCCGGCGTTGACACGGGCATAACCGATACGAACGTCGTGGACGCCAGCGTGCAACCCAATGATCCGGACGCCGGCTGTGACGAGGACGTGATGGGAGAGAGCTATTGCATCATCAATTCGCCCGGTGGCAACGGAACGCCTGTGCCGCGGCAGAACCCGGTTCCCTACGCGAGCTGCAAGCTGTAATGGAAGCCCTGTCCACGAAGTTCGGGCGGATCTGCCACATGAGAAGCAGCCGGATTGTCGCGGTCCTGGCCCTTGCCGTCGCAACGGCTGGTGGGGTGAGCCCGGCGTTCGCCCAAGGGGGCGGCAAGAAGTCGAAAGAACCCCCGGGCCCTGACCCGCTGGCCGAGATCGAGAAGGTAAAGGTCGAGCTCGAACAGCGGCTGGCCGATCAAGAGGCGGCCTCGAAGGGGCGCGAAGAAGCCATTCGCAAAGAGCAGGCCGCGGCGGTCGACGCCGCCCGCGACGAGGTCGAGCAGCGGATGTCCGCNNCGGCCGCTCGCGAGGACGCGCGCGAGCGGAACGCGCCACCATCGGTGGGTGCCAACAGCGCGGGCCTTTCGCTCTACGGCTACGTGCAGGCCGACTACCAGTTGCGGCAATCCTCGGAGGACCAGTTGAACACCGGGGGCCAACCCCTCAATCAGGACCGTTTCCTGATTCGTCGGGCGCGGCTGGGACTCATCATGGACCGCCATTACGGCGAGGGCCGGCTGGAGATCGACGGCAACACGGTGAAGGCTTCGGCCTTCCGCTTGCTCGATGCGGAGGCGTCCGTCAAACTACCGGGGAAGGGCGAGGGCGCGCCACCCGTGGTGATGGGGACGATCGGCATGTTCAGGATCCCTTTCGGCCGCGAGGTGCCCCAGGACGACCGCCAGCGCCTGTTCATGGAACGAACCACGGCAGCGCGGGCGCTCTTTCCGGGTGAGTTCGACCTGGGCGCGCGGCTGTCCGGCGGCTGGCAGTTCATTCGCTACGTGCTTGCCGTGCAGAACGGCCAGCCGATCGAGGGCACGAGCTTCGGCGGGCTCGACCCCAATCACCAGAAGGACATCCTGGGCCGCGTGGGCATCGAGCATTCGCTGGCGAGCGTCGATGTCGCGGCGGGGTTCTCCGGCCTGCGCGGCACGGGCTTCCATTCCGGAGCGACGGCCACCATGCCGCTCCTGCAATGGAACGACGTCGACGAGAATGGCAGCGTCGGTCAGGGGGAAGTGAACGGGAGCCCAGGTCTTTCGGCGTCGCCGTCCTCGAGCTTCACGCGCGTGGCCTTCGGCGCGGACATCTCCGGATCTCTGCGCCTCTCGCCCTCGCTGAGGACCAGCCTGGCCGCGGAGTTTTATCTCGCGGACGACCTGGATCGGGCCATCCTGCCCGCCGATCCGAAGGGTATGATTGGCCGGAGCTTCCGGGAGCTGGGGTACTACGTGGCCCTGATCCAGGAGTACGGGCCGTGGCGACTGGGCGTGCGCTACGACTACTACAACCCCGATCAGGACGCCAACAAGAACGCCAAGGGCAGTCCCGTGCCCACGGATTCAAGCTTCTACACGCTTGCGGTGGTCGCCGCGTGCGCGGCGCCCTGGGGCAGACTGCTGGTCGAGTACGACCACAACCGCAACCATCTGGGGGTCAGCGTGACCGGGATGCCAGCCAATCTGGCCGACGACGCCGTGGTGGTACGCGGCGAGGTGGACTTCTGATGACCCGGTCGATGCGAATCCTGGTTAGCACTGGCGCGCTCTGCGCGATCCTGGCGCCCGCCTGCCAGTGGCACGCGGACACCTCCTCGGGCCTGACCTCGCTAATCCGCGTGGAGGGCGGGCAGGCCATGCGCGGCTCGATCGCGACGCCGGCCGCGACGAGTGCGGCGACCGCCACCCTCTTTCCCAAGTACACGAACATCTTCGCCGGCGTCAGCAGCAAGTCGATCAAGGGCATCGTCGGTCCCAACGCCAATGCCGTGGCCCTCGGCGTGGCGGGCGACGTGGCCTACTGGCAGGTGCCGGCTTTGAATCCCGAGTCATCGAGCCCAGGCTCGTACGACTTCACCGCGGGTCTGTCGATCTCGCCGGAGGTGTTGGCAAGTCCCCTGCTCGTTCCCGACGCGGACGGCACGCCGACCCTTCCACTTTCGATCCGCGCCATCGACAACAGCGGGAATTTTGGCCCGGCCACCATCCAGCCGTTTTACCTCTACGAACCGGCGCTCACCGGCACACTCGCCGTCGCCTTGGAATGGGACACGGCGACGGACCTCGATCTGCATGTGCTGGTTCCCGCCAGCAACGACGCCGGCGTCGTCGAGGTGTGGGCCAAGCACCGCAGCGCCGATCCAACGACGCCTGACGGCACTCTGGATTTCGACTCCAACGCCGATTGCCAGATCGACGGCCGCGATCGCGAGATGGTGCTCTGGCAGGGGGGGCCACCCGTGGGCCACTACGTGGTGCGGGTGGCGGCGGCGTCCCTTTGTGGGCTGACCTCGGCCGCCTGGCACGCCTACGCCGAGGTGCCTGGAGCCATCAAGGGCGAGGCCTCGGGCGTGCTG
>PNBO01000187.1 GCA_003136095.1 Myxococcales bacterium | reverse complement strand
GTAGTTGCAGAAGGAGAACCGCGCGCCCAGCGGGCGACGTGCGAGAACGTAGAGTTGCGGCGAGTTTCCCCAGACGAAGATGCGATCGTCCGGCGCGGTGAGGGCCGCGATGCGAGCCGCGACGTCCTCGTAGGGCGGCTCATCGCCCTCGTCCCATGCGGCTGCGAGGGGTCTGCCAAAGGTGGCCAACCCGAAGAAGAAGAGAGCCGGCAGCGCGCACAGCACCGATAGCGTCACCCGATGGGACCAGCCTTTGCTCCATAATCTGCAGAAGGCGGGCGCGGCCAGCAAGCAGAGCGGCGCCAGGATCAGGTGGTAGTAGTGGCCGAAGAAGCGCCCCCCGGTCGCTACGGCGACCGCTGAGGTCGCAAGCCAGAGCAGGCCTAGTACCTCCGGGGCGGGTGGCACGTTGGTGGCGGATTCTCGATGCAGGCGGCGGCGTATCACGGAAACCATGCCTGCCGCCGCAGTGACCGCGGTCGCGATGCCAAGGGCATAGGGCACGAGCGCCNNNAAGAGGTAGAGCGCGGGCGGCACCAGGGCTCCGGTGGCCTGAAACAGAGCCATCGCCGCGGCCCGTGACCAGGAAATTCGTCCGAGGATCGACCACCAGCACAGCATGGCGATCGAGGAACCAAGGAAGGTTAGGCCCTGATACTTGAACAAGGCAGACGTTCCGATCAGCGCGCCTACGGCCAGATGGGTCGCCAGCGCGCCGTGGGACGGGCGGTGGAGATCTCGCAGCAGCAGCCATGCGGCGATTGTCTGAGGTGCCAGCAGGAACAACTCGCAGTTCGCGGCGAGGGCATCGTAGTCGTGCCAGGTCGTCGAGAAGACCAGGAATAATCCAGCCACCGCCAGCCTCGCGCAGTGCGCGTGGGGAGCCGGCCAGCTTTGCTGGCCGCGCACCATCGCGGGAGGGCATGGGAACCCTTTCAGGGTTCCCATACCGATCATACAGAGGAATCCCGCCGTGAGCAGCACCGAGAGGACGACCAGGGCATGGGCGCCGTGCGTGTGGTAGCGCCCGAGCGCGGCGAAGCCGGCCTGATAGACGTGGTAGATGAGCGGCGGTTTGTGATCGACGACATCGCGGTAGAGCAGGTCACCGCGCGCGAGCGCGTCAGCGGTCGTGGCATAGATGGCTTCGTCGTCGGANNAAGAGCGGCCGACCAAAAGTCGGCACGCGCAAAAGCGCCCCTAGAACGAAGACAGCGACCATCCACGCCGCAAACGACCGCATGCGCGGCTGCGACGGTGCTGCTGCTACTGCGCGCTCTTCTGGCACGTTGCACTTCCGGGTTCACCCTGGCGTTCGCCGATGCAGCGACGAAGTGTCGCATCGGCGCACAGCGACCTCAAGGGCGAAACCTGCGCCCCGCCCACCGACGAGACGGCTCGCCATCGCGACCACGGTTCGGGGCATTCGAAGGTGCGCTGGGGAAGGCAGCAAGAAAAGCCAACTTGGCGTCAGAAATAGGAAGACAAAAGCGTGCCCTATGGCACACTCAGGCCACAAAACTACCCAGAAAAATCCCGCACGGATGGGCCCTAACAGGGAATATACGTGGGGTATGGACCACGTCGCACGTCGTATCATCACACGTGCCCGACTTAACTGAGGATGGCGCAATGAACAGAGCACGAAACTCGATCACCAGTGTTGGACTCGCAGTTCTCTTCGCGGCTTGCGGCGGCGGCTCGGGCGGCGGCTCGGGCGGCAGCCAGAGCGGCGGCTCGGGCGGCAACCAGAGCGGCGGCTCGGGCGGCAACCAGAGCGGCGGCTCGGGCGGCAACCAGAGCGGTGGCTCGGGCGGGAACCAGAGCGGTGGCTCGGGCGGCAACCAGAGCGGTGGCTCGGGCGGGAACCAGAGTGGTGGCTCGAGCGGGAGCGGCGGCACGACCGCGAAGGGCGGCGCGACCGGNNCCACGACCGGGGCAGGTGGCACGACCACGACGGGTGCTGGCGGCACTGCGGCCGGAGGGACACAGGGCACGGGCGGCACCTCGGCGGCGGGTGGCACAACCTCGGCTGGGCCCGCTGTATACACCTCAACCAACGGTAGCTGCGTATCAGGCACGAGTACCACCTGGACGCCCGGGACCATCGCCACGTCGACCGGGACCGCCACCGTTACCGTCAGCGACACTGGGTCCCAGACATGGGAAGGTTTTGGCGGATGCTTCAACGAAAAGGGGTGGGTGGCCTTGCAGGCGCTCAGCTCGACCGACAGAGACCGCGCCATGCAGCTCCTCTTCGGGACGAACAGCGCCCGGTTCGCCATGGGACGCATTCCCATGGGTGCCAGCGACTACGCAATCGCTCGCTACACGGACGACGAGGGCAGTGCGGACACCTCGATGGCCAATTTCAACACGACCCAGGATAGCAAAGACCTCATCCCCTATATCCAGGCTGCGCTGGCTGTAAAGTCAGACATCAAATTCTGGGCCAGCCCCTGGACGCCTCCTACCTGGATGAAGGTCGCACCATTCACGGCAACCACCGACGACAGCGCCACGACCACGTCGAACTTCGACAGTGGGAACATGAAGGACGATGCCAACAATCTGACGGCGTATGCTCAGTACTTCGTCAAGTTCATCGCTGCGTACAAGGCTGCGGGCATCAACATTTCCTACGTCGCTCCTCAGAACGAGCCCAACTACGCTCTCCATTACCCGTCCTGTCTCTGGACGTCGGCACTCTTTACCAAGTTCGTCGGCCAGTACCTGGGTCCGGCGCTCCCTTCGGGTGTCGGCGTCATGCTCGGCACGCTGTCCAATGCCAACAGCGGCGCGGACGTTGACCTCGGGAACGCAGTACTGGCCGATGCCACTGCAAAGGGCTTCCTCAAGGTTGCCGGCGTGCAGTGGAACGTGCTCGACAAGGTGGACGGCGGTACGACGTTCGGCGGCCTGCCCATCTGGGCCACTGAGCACAAGTGCGGCAACTACCCGTGGAGCGGCGCTACCGGCTGCGGTGACGGGTCGAGTACGTCCTGCCCCGCCTACAACAGCTCGAAGGCTCCCAACGATCAGGCGTATGGGGTGGAAAGCTGGTACCAGATTCGAAACGCAATCACCAAGGGCAAGGTAACGGCCTATAGCGCCTGGAACATGGTCCTGGACACGGTGGGCAACGGCATCGATACCCACCGCGCGTGGAACCAGGACGCACTGTTGGCAGTGGACACGGGGTCGAAGGCGCTGAACGTCACATCAGCCTATTGCGTCTTCCGCCATTTCTCCCAGTTCGTCGATGTGGGAGCCACGAGGGTCACGACGAGCGGCGGCGACGCGGTGGCTTTCAAGAACCCGAACGGCCACATCGTGGCGGTCATGTACAACAGCGGTTCCGCCAACAGCAGCTACGTCGTCTCGATCGGCGGCCAGAAGCTGCAGTTCAGCATGCCCGCCAACGGATGGGCGACCGTCGTCAATTGAGCCCGTAGACGCGTAGAATCCATCCTTGCAATCAAGGGCGCGGCCAAGCTGGCTGCGCCCTTTGCTTTTCCAGGCCGGTGTCGTGCAGGCATGGGGCAGGCCGCCGAGTCGGCCGCGCTCGGCGGGAGGGCAAGGGGGACACG
>PNBO01000285.1 GCA_003136095.1 Myxococcales bacterium | reverse complement strand
CGCTCTCGACCAGAGAACCTGAAGCCGGGCGCCTGGAGCCTGAAGCCTTGGGTTGCGGGCGAAGCCCGCGCGATGCGGCGATCCGGGGTGTGCCAGCGCCTAGTGACGCCCGTCAGAAGAACGNNGACGCGATGGATCGGCCGCGCAAACCCGCCCGGGATTCTGACGGGCGGAACTAGGAAGGCAGGACCGGACCGGGGTCCATTCGCTCTGAAGCACAGGTGGCCAGCAAGGGCTTCCGTGCTACGGTGGCCCGCATGTCGATGGCACGGCAATACGCCACCGCTTCCGCAATGGTGCTGGCCTCCTCACTTGCCCTGGGCTGCACGGGAACGACGACGTCCTCCGCGTCCCGCCCGCCGTCCAGCGGGATCCCCGCTCCGGCCGCTCTTGGCCCCGCCTGTGATCCGGCCCGAGCCCAGGGAGACGCGCCTGTCATCGACGACTTCGAGGCAGCCGCGGGCCGGATACTCGACCACGACGGCCGGGCGGGCTGGTGGTTTAGCTACGACGACGGAACCGGGGGCCAGCTCGTCAGGGAACGGATTGCGCTCGAGGGAAGCCAAGAGCCGGGCCACGTGCTCCACGTCGTAGCCTCGGGATTCACGCAATGGGGGGCCGGTTTCGGTGCCAACCTGCATCCCGCGAGCACGCCACGCAGCGGATGCCCCTATGACGCCTCGACGTACTCGGGAATTCGGCTGCGCGCCCGTGGCCACGGCCGCGTGCGCCTCACGCTCGTGGATCGGGCGAGCACACCAGTTGCCCAGGGCGGCACGTGCACGCGCGCGGGTGATGGTTGCTTCGATCGCCCCGGCGTTGGGATCAACCTCGGGGACCAGTGGCGGACGTATGCGTTTCCTTTCTGCGGCTTCTTCCCCGAGGGATGGGGCGGCCCGACCGCAGGTGTCGATCCTGAGCAACTTTTCGGCTTCCAGCTGCGAATTCGCGCGCACGAAAAGGTCGAGCTGTGGCTCGACGACCTGGCTTTCTTTCGCGCCAAACCCGGCGCGGCCGGGCCGCGCTGCGGGCGCCCCTGCCCGCTCGACGAGATTCCCTCCTCGGCCACGATCGCGCCAGCCCGCTCGACGGCGGCCTTGACCAACGAGCTGCGCCTCAACACCTTCGAGCAACCCACGCGCTCCTGTGGCATGTTGTGGCGTCGCTATCTCCTTTTCGTGCCGAGCCGGCTCGGGCCACGCTCCGCCGCGCCAGTGTTGATGATGCTGCACGGATCCGGCTCGAACGCCGAGTCGGCTCGTACCCTGCAGACGCGAGCGCGCTTCGAGGCCCTGGCCGCGCGGGATGGCTTCATCGTCGTCTACGGAAATGCGGCCCCCGGCCCCGACACCCGGCCCGATCCCGGTTTTCCAAATTCGGGAGCGTGGCGCCTGGGGTCGGGCAGCGGGGAACAGGTGGACGACGTCGACTATCTCGAGCGCGTGCTCGGCGATCTCGCCGCCCGCGGCGTCATTGGCGGCGGAAATCCCGTGTTCCTGGCGGGAATCTCCAACGGGGGCGGCATGGTCCTCGAGGCAGCGAGGCGGATGCCGGAGCGCCTGACGGGCATCGCCGCGGTCATGCCCTATGTCGGACAACAGCCGGGTCGCGTGCCGGATCTTGCGCACGCCAAGCTCCAGCGCGTGCTCTTCGCGTACTCCATCGGCGACCCTGGCTTGCCCGACGGATATCACGAGACTCTGGCCGCGCTGACCCGGGAGTGGGCTACCGCGCTGGGGATGCCCAGCACCGCCATCCGGGCGCCGCGGGTCACTGCATTGCCCGACCTCGCGACGGAGGGCGATGCGTACCACGGCCGGAGCCCTGCCGCCCTGGCCACGCGCAACAGCCGAGCCACCCAGGTCGACAGGTCGACGGCCGATGGCGCGCCCCAGATGCGCGTGCTGGTCATGGACCACGCCGGGCACTTCTGGCCGAACCCGACCCCCGATGTGGATGAGTGGATCCTCGACCGGTGGGGATTTCGCAACCAGGACTTCGATGCAGCGGACCTGATCTGGGAGTACCTGCGCGGCGCCCTGGCACCACGACAGGGTCGCACACCTTGACGTGCTGGCGGCTCGAAGAGCCAACGCAGCAGATGAGGATCCCGATCGACCAAGACGTACCGCTTGGGGTGTCTTTCCGTCACAACCACCGTCGGCGCCGGCGGCGATGCCGATGGGGTCTTGGCGAGACACAACATCGCTCCAAGGCAAGCGCGACTGACGCGTACTGCCAACTTGCCTGTGACGCGCCTTGTATCTGTCTGATCCAAATCACTGTTATGCAGAGAATCCGTCGTGAGGAAACATATCTCCGCGAATTTATGCCAGAATCCCCGCGATGACTTTCTGGACACCACGGAGCTTCTTTGCACGATGCTCGCAGAGCAGCAAAAAGTTGGACACAAATCGCGTGGCCAGGCTACTGGGAGGCAGGATGAAAAGATCGAGTAGGGACTGGAGATGTGTCGGGTGGCCCCTTTCTGTCTTCGCTGGGATGTTGCTGGCCGCCTGTGTTTCCCCTTCGACAGTCGGCGGTGGCAACGAAGGAGGCAACGGCGGCGGTCCGCGAGGCGGCGGCGGAGCGGGAAACGGCGGCGGAACGGGAAACAGCACCGCCGATGGTGGTCTCTGTCTAGCGGACTCCTGCAACGTGGGAGTGATGCGGCACTGCGGAGACATCGAAAGCTGCGGACAGACTCTGCATTGTGGCGACTGCCTCACCGACCAGCAGTGCAAGAACCATGTTTGTGTGGGGACCAATTGTATCACGGGGTGTACCTCACCAGGCGGAACCTATTGCGGAACGATCGGAGATCGCTGCTCTGCCACGCTCGACTGTGGAACGGTGTGCCCGAAGGCCGGGTGGACATGCGGAGCGAACCATGTCTGCCAGGGCGATCCCAACGTGTGTCAAGCGGCGACCTGCCTGGCCACCTCCGGGGACCACTACTGTGGCAAGATCGGGGATGGCTGCGGCCACTCGCTCGACTGCGGCGACGCTTGTCCAGCCGGATGGGATTGTGTCAACAACCTTTGTGTGGGATCGCCGACGGTGTGCAAAGCAGTGGCATGTACCATGGACAGCGGGGACCACTATTGCGGAACCATCGGCAACGGCTGCGGCGAGTCGCTCGCCTGTGGCGATTGCCCGGCGGGATGGACCTGCGACAACCACGTTTGCAAGGCCACACCGCCCGTGTGCCAGCCCATGGCCTGCACCGCGGCTAGCGGGGATCACTACTGCGGGACTATCGGCGACGGCTGTGGTGGGGTGCTGGCTTGCGGGGATGATTGTCCGGCGGGATGGACCTGCGTGAAGTCTATATGCGTCGGCGCGCCCCCGGCTTGCACCCCGGCGACCTGTGATACGGCGGGCGGGGGACGTTACTGTGGCACGGTTGGGGACGGCTGTGGCGGGACATTGAACTGTCCGACCAATTGTCCCAAGACCGGCTGGGTATGCGACAATCGTGTGTGCAAGGGGCCACCCGATGTATGCACGAAAGTCAGCTGTGTGACCTCGAATGGCCGGTACTGCGGAACCATCGGCGATGGCTGTGGCGGCTCGATCGTCTGCGATTCGGAGTGTTCGGCGGCCGGCACCAACTGGATCTGCAACGCGAACGTGTGCGTGGGCGGGCCTGACTGTGTGAAGGCCACCTGCGATAACGCTAAGGGCGTTCAACAGTACTGCGGCAACATCGGGGACAGTTGTGGCGGGACGCTGAGCTGCCCGACGACGTGCCCCAGTGGGGTGGCCTGTGGTGCTGTCACCCCCAATGTTTGCGAAATTTGCGGCAACCTGTGCCTGAAGCAAGTTCGCTGCGATGGCGG
>PNBO01000314.1:234-3414 GCA_003136095.1 Myxococcales bacterium | reverse complement strand
CTCGACCATGGCGCGCGTCGTGGTCTTCTCCCGGTGTCCGACCCGTCGCCCTTTCTCGACGCGCGAAAGTGGTATAGCCTACGACTGCACGACGACGACGCTTGGAAGGGTTTCGCATGTGGATAGGTAAGCTCCTTGTGGTTCTCTCGGTCAGCCTGCTGGCCAGCCAGTCCGCGTCCGCGGCAAGACCCGTCGCGCTCGAAAAGCAGGCGAGGAAGGCCTGCCTTTCCGGCGACTACGTCAAGGGGGTGTCCATCTTGGCCGAGCTGTTCGTCGACTCGGGTGATGCAACCTATCTCTA
This sequence comes from Myxococcales bacterium, assembly GCA_003136095.1. Taxonomy (GTDB): domain Bacteria; phylum Myxococcota_A; class Polyangia; order Fen-1088; family Fen-1088; genus Fen-1118. The sequence goes on along the minus strand of PNBO01000314.1, from coordinate 3,113 downwards.
CAACCAGGGGCGCTGCTATGAGCAAAACATTCGCTACGTCGAGGCCGCCGAGCGCTTCCGGGAGTACCTGCGCAAAGCGCCGAAGCTGACCGACGCGGACAAGGCCGAGGTTGACAAGCACATCGCCGACTGCGATGTCGCCATCGCCAAGTCCCATCCCGTAGAGCCGACGCCGCCCGTGCCCGCTTCCCAGACATTGCCGGTTCCCCAGCCCACGCCGCAGCCGCCCTTTCCACAAGCGACCACGACTGTCCAGGCTGCGCCTACCTCCGCGAGCCGGCCCTGGCAGCACACGGCCAAGTGGGTGGCCACGGGCGCCGCGGTTGCATTCCTGGGCCTCGGCATCGCCGAGCACGCCAACTACTACAGCAAGAACAGCGACTACAACAACGACCCCAAATGCATCGCCGGTGGTTGCCAGAGCCTGGCCAACTCCGCCGACACCGCGCAGACCGTGGCCATCGTGGGCTATGGCGCCGCGGCGGTCGCGACCGGCCTGGCCATTACCTTCTGGCTGATGGACAAGCCCGCGCCGCAACCCGGCCAGCGCGCCGGGCTTGCCTTCACCTGTGCGCCCGGCCTGGCCTCCGTGAGCTGCGGCGGCAGGTTCTGAATGCCTACTTCACGTTGGCGCAGAAGTTCTTGACCTGAAGCCCGTCGCCGCCGCCCCACACCTCGAAGCCGGCAAAGACCACGCTGAGGTATTGGCTGGAGGTGACCCCGTATCCGTTGGTAACGGCGTCTTTGATGAAGTTGTTGAGATCGAACTCCAGCGAAGCGAGGGTGCTGCTGCTTACATACGAGACGCAGGGCTGTCGGTTGTCCTTGACACCGTCGTCGTACCAGACGTCCCAGCCGCCAGGGATGCCCTTGACCACAGTGCCGGTGAGCATGGGGGTGCCGTTGGTGCTGAGAGGCCGCTTGTCCGACGGCGAGAAGAGCCACACCATGAGGTAGGCGCCACCAGCGCCTGGAGAGTTATTGCCGCTGACCAGAAGCGCGTTGGTCGCTGTGAACCACACGTCATACGCTGCATTGTAGTTCGAGGTGCCCTTTTGGTCCGCGTTGGTCGAAAAGATGGTGGGCACGCTGGTCAGGGCCGAAACCTGCTTCGGCAGGTTGCTGGCAGCCGTCTTCTTGCCCGCGTACGCGCCGATAAAGATCGAGGGGAAGCCCAAGGGTTGGCTTGCGTCACTCGTGACGACGTTGTTCGGATTCGACATGGTAAAGCCTAGGCCGCTCACGGTCTCGCTCTGGTTGTTGAAGGGTTGGCCCCACCAGTTGGATTGCATGAAGTAGCTCTTGCCGCTGCTGCCGTTGACATTGATGTAGTCGCCGCCGTACGCACCGCTGACCGTGAATGAGGTGGACGAGACGTCGGTGCAGTCGACGGAACCTGGTGGCAGAGAGCTTCCACCAGTGCCGACCGTGCCGCCGGTCCCGGTCTTGCCACCGGTGCCCGTGACGCCACCACTGCCTTTGACGCCACCGCTACTCGTGGTGCCCCCCGTGCTGGTCTTGCCGCCGGTGCCCGGCGCGCCCCCGCTGCCCCCTGTGGTGACCGGATCTTTGGCGCAGGAAACGACGAGGATGCCGACAACAGCGAGCAGCGAGAGCGAACGCATGGAACCTCCGGAAGCGTGAATCTCAGAAATCCGTATACAGGTCTAAGTACACCATAGCGCGAATGGATGGGAAACGTGGAAACGGTCCGCCCCGCACCTGGACCGCGATCACGTCTCCTCGCGCTCCTCGTCGCTGTGGTTAGGGCGACGGAGGCCATGCCACCGTGCAAAAAGATGCAGAGTAGATTCTCTCGCCGCCCTGAGTCAACCGGACTACTTCGCGGCCTTCGCTTCCCGCTCGTTCGGTTTGGCGCTCGCGCCGTATTTGCCGGCCAGATAGCCCTTGGCCATTTCGTCGAGCGAGACCACCGGCACGGCCGGGGCGCGGCCGGCCTGGCCGAACTGCTGCATGCGCTCTTCGCACACCTTCTGCATCGCGGCGCGCGCCGGGGTCAGGTAGTAGCGCGGATCGAACTCGGCCGGCTTCTCGGCAAAAGCCTTGCGGATGGCGCCGGTGATGGCCAGGCGGTTGTCGGTGTCGACGTTGATCTTGCGCACGCCGGCGCGGATGCCGCGCTGGATCTCCTCGACCGGCACGCCGTAGGTCTCCTTCATGGCGCCGCCGTACTTGTTGATCAGGGCACACAGATCGGCCGGCACCGAGGAAGAGCCGTGCATGACCAGGTGGCAGTTGGGGAGCTTGGCGTGGATCTCCTCGATGCGCTTCATGGCCAGCACTTCGCCCGTCGGCTTGTGCGAGAACTTGTAGGCGCCGTGGCTGGTGCCGACGGCCACGGCCAGGGCGTCGAGGCCGGTGCGTTGGACGAAATCGACGGCCTGGTCCGGATCGGTCAGGAGCTGGTCGAGCGACAGCTTGCCCTCGGCTCCGTGCCCGTCTTCCTTCTCGCCGGTGCCGTGTTCCAGCGAGCCGAGGCAGCCGAGCTCGCCCTCGACAGAGACGCCGAAGCGGTGGGCGATGTTGACCACTTCGCGGGTGACGGCGACGTTGTACTCGTAGCTCGACGGGGTCTTGCCGTCGGCCTCGAGCGAGCCGTCCATCATGACGCTGGTGAAGCCGTAGCGGATGGCGCTGACGCAGGTCTCGACCGAGTTGCCGTGGTCCTGGTGCATGACGATGGGCAGCTCGGGGTAGAGCTCGGCCGCGGCGAGCATCAGGTGGCGCAGGAAGTTGTCGTTGGTGTACTTGCGCGCGCCGCGCGAGGCCTGGACGATGACCGGGCTTTTCGTGGCGCGGCCAGCCTCCATGATGGCCTGGATCTGCTCCATGTTGTTGACGTTGAGGGCGGCGACGCC
>PNBO01000314.1:0-185 GCA_003136095.1 Myxococcales bacterium | reverse complement strand
TTGTGTGCATTGGCGTTTTCGGGGTGCAGTGGCGGGGCCGAGCCCACCTCGGGAGCAGGGGGCGGGCCGGACAGCGGCGGCGCGAAGGGAAGCGGTGGCGCGCAGGCGACCGGCGGAAGCGGGGCAGCGCCAGCGACGGGCGGCAGCCGAGGCGAGGGTGGCGTGACCGCAAGCGGTGGCAAGAC
>PNBO01000265.1 GCA_003136095.1 Myxococcales bacterium | reverse complement strand
ACGAAGGTCGACGAGGGGCAACGCTCCTGCGCCTTGCGCACGAGCCGCTCGGCGGTGTCAACGCCGGTGACCTGGTAGCCGGCGCTCGCGAGGGCACAACTGACGGCGCCGCTGCCGCAGCCGACGTCGAGGACCTGGCACGGCGCGGGCGGCCCGTATGCGGCCAGGGCGTCCAGAATCCAGCCGTTGCGCGCCCGGTGCCAGAAGTGGCGTTCCTCCATGCGCCAGAGGCACTCGATGACTTCCGGCACGAGGGAGTAGTCCTCTTCGCGATGGTGGGTGCCCTCGACGTTGACGAATGCCATGTGCGCACACGAATCCTGGTGGACTACGGCGACTTGCTCCCCGTGGGCGAGAGCTGCTTGCGAATGCGAAACTGCGGCTTGCGATTGACGTTGAGGTGAAGCCGTCCGACGTACTCGCCAATGATCCCGATGGCGAAGAGTTGCACGCCTCCCAGAAAGAGAACCGCGGTGATGGTCGAGGCATAGCCGGGCACGGCCATACGGTGCCAGAGGGCGAACCACAGATAGTACGCGCCCACGCCGAACCCCACCAGCGCGGAGAAGAGGCCGAGCAGGGTGGAGAGCTGCAAGGGCAGGAGCGAGAAATTCGTCAAGAGATTGAACGAGAGGGAGAGAAGCTTGCGCAGGTTGTAGCCCGACCTGCCGTGTTGCCGTTCGACGTGCTCGACCACCAGCCCGCCGATCCGGCGGGTGTTCCAGGCGAGCAGCCCGTCGATGAAGGTGAAGTTGAGCTCGTAGCCGAGGGCCGCTTCGACGATTTCCCGACGGATCATGCGAAACGCGGTGAACTCGCCCGCGATGCCGAACACCTTGTGATAGGCGAAATTGAGCAGCCGCGAGCCGAGATTGCGCCACGCCCGATGTTTCTTCTTGTCGTAGCGTCCGTAGACCACGTCCAATCCGCTCCTCTCGATCTCGGCCAAGAGCTTGGGGATTTCCTCGGGTGGATGCTGAAGATCGTCATCCATGGTCAGGACATAGCGCCCGCGCGCCTGGTGAAAACCACACATGATCGCGTTGTGCTGGCCGAAGTTGCGCGTGAGCTGGATGGCCGTCAGGCGGTCGCCATGCTGGGCGTGCAGCGACTCCAGCTCTTGCCACGCCTGATCCGGGCTGTCGTCGTTGACGAAGATCAGCTCATACTCGCGGCCGGTCTGGTCGAGGACGGCGCACAGACGCTCGACCAAGGGCCGCAGGGTCGCTTGGGATCCGTAGACGGGAACGACTACCGAGAGGTCCATGACTGCTCTCCTGCCAAGGGTGGTTCCGCGAGTAGGAAGTGGTAGTAGGCCCCTTGCTTGACCGGGGTGTAGCCCGCGCCCCGGTAGAGCCGGCACGCGCCTTCGTTCTCGGTTTGCGTGACCACGTCGGAGCGCTGGTGCCCCAGCGCGCTCATCCTGCCGTGCGCGTAGGCCATCAGCGCCTTGCCGATCCCGCGGCCGCGCGCCGCCGGCGCAATGCCGACCAGGCCGATTTCGCAACCCGCCGGACGTGCCCGGTAGGTAACCAGGCCGACGGGGATCCCATCCAGCCGGGCGACCAGGGTTTCATCGGCCAGCTCCCCGAGGATCGAGCGCCTCGTCCAGATGGTGTAGAGCTCATCGCACTTCTCGGCAGGCAGGCGGCTGTCGGCCCGAAAGCGCGAAAGCCAGCCGGCGCCCACGCCCAACGCCAGGACATGGGGATCATCCGCGGGGCCCGCGAAGACTTCCAGCGACAGCCCTGGCCGCGGCGCGAGCCCTTCCGAGGGGAGAGGCGGGAGCGGCCGAGATAAGCGAACGTAGCCGGCCACTCGCCGGCCGCCGTACCCGTGCAGCAGCTCTTCATCGACGGTGAATGCCGGCTCGTGCAGGAAGTACACGAGCCGGGCGCCCGCCGACCTAGCCTGGTCGAGGGCCTCGGCCAGCGCATGGGCGTCTCGGGGGGAGCCGTCAATTCGGCCGACCTGCATGCCGTAGTGGGCGGTATCCCACGGTAGGGGTTGATAGTGCGGCCGGGCGGTGCGGGGAGTCTCCGGCATCGTTACGCCCGCTCGCGCAGGAAGCGCGTGATGCCCTCGATGACTTCGCCCTGCTCGTCGGCGGAGAGCCCGAAGTAGAAGGGCAACCGCAACAGCCGGGGGCTCACGTCGACCGTCACGGGCAGCTCGCGGCGCGCGCAGCCGAGCTTCTCGCCCAGCGGCGAGTTGTGCAGGGGCACGTAGTGGAACACCGAGAGGATGCCCACCGACTTGAGGTGCGCCATCAGACGATCGCGAAGGTCCGGCGTGGGCAAGAGGATGTAGAACATGTGGAAGTTCGTCTGGCATTCGGCGGGGATGCGCGGCAGGCGCAAGAGACCGGCGGCTTCGAGGGGCGAGAGCGCCTCGCGGTAGCGCTGGAAGATGGCCTGGCGGCGGCTGGTGATCGGTTCCAGATGCTCGAGCTGGGCCCAGAGAAACGCGGCGCTGATCTCGCTCGGCACGTAGGACGAGCCGACGTCGACCCAGGTGTACTTGTCGATCTCGCCGCGGAAGTACTGCTGGCGGTTGGTCCCCTTGTCCCTGACGATTTCCGCCCGGCGAATGCAGGCCGCGTCGTTCACGCAAAGCGCGCCGCCCTCCCCACAGATGAAATTCTTCGTTTCATGAAAACTGTAGGCGCCGAAGTGTCCCAGGCTGCCGAGCGCGCGTCCCTTGTAGTAACCGTGGACGGCCTGGGCGGCATCCTCGACGACGCGCAGGCCATGCGCGGCCGCGATGCCCATGATGGTATCCATCTCGCACGCCACGCCGGCGTAGTGCACGGGAACAATCATCTTGGTGCGCGGACCCAGCGCCTCCTCGATCTTGGCTTCGTCGAGATTGAGCGTGTCGGGGCGTATGTCGACGAAGACCGGGCGGGCGCCCGTGCGCACCACCGCGCTCGCGGTCGAGACGAAGGTATAGGAGGGCATGATGACCTCGTCTCCGGGCCCGAGATCGCAGAGGATCGCGGCCATCTCGAGCGCCGCCGTGCAAGACGGCGTCAGCAGTACGCGCGGCACAGCGAAGCGCTCTTCGAGAAACCGGCTGCAAAGCTTGGTGTAGACGCCGTCCGCCGCGATCTGGCCGTTGGCGACGGCCTCCGCGATGTAGGAGAGCTCCTTGCCGACGATGAAGGGCCGGTTGAAGGGAATGCGTATGGTCACGGGATCGTCCTGGATGGAGCCGCCGGCGCAAGATGCGCCCGCGTGGCTCATCGCGGCGATAGTATCACACAGAGCGCGGCCGAGACCGTCCGAACGATCATCACGGCGGCCCGAGTCACCCCTCGAGGGTAGGTGCCCCACTGCGCGCCGCCCAACCCGTGCAAGGCAAATGGGCGGTGGACATCCTCCCCCGTGCACACCCGCTTCGCGGCTGGCGCGTGGGATCGCGGGGGATAGGGCGCGGCAAGGACGTACGGAGCCAGCGCTAGTTTCGAATGATCTCGATGCCCTCGATGGTGGCGTTGTCGGTGACGGTGGTGAACTTGATCACGATCTGGCCCGAGGAATTCGCGGTCGCCGTGAACTCGCGAAGCGCGGCCTTGTAGCGCGCGCCGGTGGTGGCATAGATGTCGAAGTTCGACAGTACCGTGGTTCCATTGATCGCGACGTTGAAGACGCGCTTCCCGGAGGCCGTCTGGTACAGCTCGGCGAAGTGCAGGCGGACGGTGTACTGGGCGCCGGCGGTGAGGCTCGGGAAGGTATAGGTGCTGGCGCCGTAGCGCTCGCTTTGATAGACCGCCGCGGGCGCCGGGTTGGTGATGCCACTGATGGTGATGGTGTTGGTCACCGTGCGTTGGGTGCCGCCGCTGGCGTACTGGTCGGCCTTGAACGGTGAGGCCGCGCTGCCGCCGCAGTTGATCTGATAGACCGTGGTCGAAACCGCCGAAACCGTGACGCTGGCGGTGCCGCTGACGGTACCGCTCTTGGCGGTGACCGTGTAGGGGCCGCCCGCGGTGGTGCCCGCGGTGAAAAGGCCGCTGCCGCTGAGCGTCCCGCCGCCGCTCACCGTCCAGGTGAAGGTCGGCTGGGTAGCCAGGTTCGTCGCGAACTGGTCACGTGCGGTGGCGGTGAACTGCTGGGTTGCCGAGGTGCTGACGCTGGCGCTCGACGGAGAAACCACGATGCTGGTCAGGGTCGCGTTGACCACCACGCTGACCGTGCTGGTGGCGGTCAGGCCGGCCTGGTCCTTCACGGTGACCTGGAACGCATACGTGCCTGCCTTGGTGAACGTCGCCGTCGTGGCCTTGGCCGCATTGGTACCGTTGGCGCTGAAGGTCACTGCGGCCGGCGGCGTGCCGGTCGTGGCCCAGGTGTAGGTCAGGCTCGACTCGCCACCGTCATCGGCGCCGAGCACCGAGAGCGTCGCGGTGGTGCCCGTGACGGGGTTGGGATTCGACGCAGCCGCCGTGGCGACGGTCGGGGGGGTGTTGACGACTGTTACCGTGACGCTGGCGGTGCCGCTGGCGCTGCCGCTCTTGGCGGTGACCGTGTAGGGTCCGCCCGCGGTCGTGCCCGCGGTGAACAAGCCGCTGCCGCTGAGCGTCCCGCCCCCGCTCACCGTCCAGGTGAAGGTCGGCTGGGTGGCCAGGCTCGTCGCGAACTGGTCGCGCGCGGTGGCGGTGAACTGCTGGGTTGCCGAGGTGCTGACGCTGGCGCTCGACGGAGAAACCACGATGCTGGTCAGGGTCGCGTTGACCACCACGCTGACCGAGCTGGTGACGGTCAGGCCGGG
>PNBO01000224.1:705-3976 GCA_003136095.1 Myxococcales bacterium | reverse complement strand
TGGGCCGGCACAGGTCGTCGTAGAAGACCCGCTCGAGCGCGGCCATGTCCACGGGCGGGGCGCCATAGCGCGATCCCCGATCATCGCGCGGGCTCTCCAGGAACATCAGCGGCAACTCAGCCTCGGAGATGCCGACGGGATCTGTGCCCGCCACGACCCGCGTGGCGGGCAGCGGCGGGCCGCCGTCCGCGCCGGGCACGCTGCGGCGCGAAACCCGCTGGCCCGAGGGCGCGTGCGCGTCGGCCAGATCGAAATGCCCCGACTCGCCTCGCAACCGGGCGATGGGTAGGGCGAAGATGCGCTCGAAGGCTCCCATGGGCACGCGCACGCGGGCTTGCAGATCTCCGGATAGCACCGATCCTTCCACGCCGGCGCCATGCTCGTGCGCGAGGGTGAAGCGGTGGCGCTTGGGCGCGCCGAAGACGAAGTCGTTGTCCTTCAAGGCGATCGGCTCGCGCACGTCCGCGGGCAACGGCCGGGTGTCGAGGAACGTCTCACGGTCCAATGCCGCCTCGACGAACATGGGCAGCGTCGCGTTCGCCAAGGTCACGACGCCGCCGCGCTCTGCGCCGATGCCTAAAGCGGCGTAGGCGGGATCGATCCCAGCGGAAACGCCGAGCGAGGCCGATACCGTGGGCGCCACCGTCACCGCCACCCGCACGAGGCGGTTGGTTCCCTCGGCAGGGCCTTCGAGCCACAGCGGGAATTTCCAATCCACCTCGAACCGTCCTGAGATCGCGTAGCGAACGGTCAGGTCGATCTTCGTGCTGGCGGGGATGGAGCCCACGCTCAGCGGAATCGTCGCGACAGTGTGTGTGGACTCGCGCATCTCGCCGACGAAGCCGCGGCTTGTGGCCTCCTCCACGGCTGCGCCGAAGGCGGCCGACGCCGTCCACAACGCGTGGGCAACGGTCCGAAGCCCCTCGGCCACGCCGAGACCCGCCGGATTGTAGAAATAGATGAACCGCGAGGCGATTGCCTCGATGGGTTCGTTGTTGTAGCACTTCGGGCCCTCGGGAAACCCGTCCAAGATGGGCTCCGATGCCTCGATGGATTTGCACAGCGGCTCCTCGTCTAGGTGCCCCTGGGCCTGGTGCAGCTGCCACGCCAGCTGCTGCCCGTCCCGGAACGACTTCTTCGCATAGTCGGCGTAGTGGAGAAACCGGCGCAGCGCCCGTTCACAGGCCGCCGCTTTCGCGTGCAAGGGGCTCGCGGGATCGTCGCTGTCGATCCACGGGATGTACGCGGGACGCGGGGTTTCGTCCCCCAGCACGCGCAGCTCCGTCATGCCCGCGCGCAAGCTGCAGCGGGTGGCCACGATTTCCAAGGTACCCTTGAGCAAGCCCAGGGGGACGTGCAAGCCCAGGAATCCGTCCGCGTCCGCCGCCACGTCGAATGCCACCTTGCCGCGCAGGTTGGGTTCGACTTCGCCGAAGGGATAGGGCACGGGCTCGGCCGCGAAGGACACGTCGGGGGCCAGCGCGACGGAGAGGCCTTGGGTGCGGCCGCGCACAGCGCGAGCCAGCCCCTCCAAATGGACCGGAGCCAGCGAGGTGGGATTCTGCGTGGACATCCGGCACCAGGAATGGCCGACGCCCTTGCCCAGTGGCGGGTCGCTGTATTCCTTCGACCACGCGAGACTCGGCAGGCCGGACGGAAACAACTCCGCTGTCGTCACGATGCGAGGCCGGCCGGACTCGGCCACAGCCAGCGAAGCCCGCCGCGGCTCTTCCTTGGCGCACAGCTCGACCTCGTCGCACGGCACGGTCGAAGCCGAACCGAGGCAGACGGAGCCGGCCGCGGGTGGATGCGCGGCGACGCCCGCGAAGCGTCCCTCCTTGGCATCGTCGAGCTGACGCTTGAACGCTTCCAGGATGGCGGCCTCGTCCCGGGATTCGCCGGCCGGCGGAAAACCCGCCGCGGCGGCCGCGACGCAGGTCGGCGCTTCCGGCGCGACGACCTGTGCCGGACTTTCTGACGCTGGCCTCGGCTGGTACTGGCAGACGAACCCCAGCTTGGTCCCGCACCCTGCCTCGATGATTGCCCCGTTCACGTCGTCGAGCGCACGGCAGGCTTTGGCTCGCGGCGAGCCGCCGATCCACGCCGGCGCCGGCAGGAGGCGCGCGAGGAAACGCCCTTCCGTAGGCGAATCGAAGCTCGCCAGCGACATGCCCGCCTTGGCGCAGGCTTTTGCGGCATCGATGCGCGGAACGCCGCCCTTGTCCCCGCAGAACCAGTACACGGACTCTCGATACGGAAAGACCCGGCACGATGCCGCCGGCGGACACGCCTTGCCCGGCGGGCACGTGGGCAGATCCCCGCGCCGCAGCCGCGCAAGGCAATCGGGAATGCCGTCGCCGTCCGCGTCCGCGTCGGGAACAGAGCAGCCGCAGGCGCCGGGCGCGCGTTTCTTGCCGTCGGCCGGGCACGCGTCGAGGTAATCCGGTACGCGATCCCTGTCGTCGTCCTTGTGGGCGACCCACCCCTTCCAGCGGAAGGTGTCCAATGCGAACGGCGACGGCTCCAGGACGGTGCCGGGAAGGACTTCGATGTCTCGGCCCACGAACCCGCCACGTAGGGTCGTGCCTTTCCCGCCGAGGACCAGGCGCGCGTTCGGGGCGAACACGGTGCCCGAAAAGAACTGTCCGATCGCGAGCTCGCGGACCTTGGGCGAGACCAGCAGGAAATGCGCGGCCCCTTTTTCCTTTCCCACCTTCCCGCGCAGCTCGACGGCTCCCGACACGTACATCACCACCGGCCAGTACTCGTTGCCTTGGTACTCGATTCTCCCGCGCCCTCCCACCTTCAAGGAACCCACGAAGTAGTTCCCCCTGGAGAGTTGCAGAACGCCGCCATCATGCACCGTTACCGCCCGGTAGGCGCCCGGCGCGAGCTTCTTGGTCTGGTCGTTCGCCACCAGCACGTCGCTATCTGCTTTCCCCGGGGAAGGGATGGACCACCAGCTTTCGACAAACGGGAGCAGCAAGGCATCTGCGCGCGCTTCACCCGTGACCTTCGCGCCCGCGGCCACGTCGACGGAACCTGCCCCGCGCACATCGCCCGTGATTTGCGCGCCCGTTGCCACCCGCACGGGCCCCATGCCGACCACGCCACCGGCCTTGGCCCCGTCCCCGATCACGGTCGCGCCCTTGCCCAGGTTCGCCACCATCCCCCGCCCTTCCTTGGAGGGATTCACCACCACGCCACGCCCAAGGCGGAGCGAACCGTCCGCAAGCAGCACCACGTCCGGCATGCCGAGGCCCCTCGGGAA
>PNBO01000224.1:0-641 GCA_003136095.1 Myxococcales bacterium | reverse complement strand
GCGCACACCGTGCCGGCCACGCAGCCCGCGGTCGTGTCGGGGACGAAATCGCAGACTTGGTCAGCGGGACAGAGGGGCTGAAACACCCAGTGGTTGGACTTGCACAGGCCGACCTGGCCGTAGCCATACTGGCAGGCGGTCTCGCCCTCGACGGGGCACGGTTCGGTGGAGGTGAGACCCTCCAGTCCAGCGGGCGGCGCGGTCACGAAGAAGATGGGGAAACCATGGGTGGCGATGACGGGTAGATCTGGCATCGAGACCCCGACGGTGCAGAGGCCCTCGGCGTGCGCGGTGGCCGGGGTGCCGTACTTGTCTCCGCTCCAGGCCACGGCGCCCGCCGGCTCAGAGCAGACGGCCGGGGTCATGGCGTGCAGCTCCACCGGCAGCGGGTGGCAGATCGGCTGCCCGTCGAGCAGGACGGTGTGTGACACGGTGAAATCGCCAGGGGCGGTGAAGGCGTCGCGATAGGTGTCGCTGGAAGGTCGAAGGGCGATGTCCGTCACCTGCTCGGGGCCGAACGCGGTCAGGGTTCCGGTGACCTTCGCGACGATCGCCGACTGGAGTTGCAACACCGCGGGCGTCGCGGGCACCTGCCAAACATAGGGGTTGTTCCCCCAGTCGTCATACACCTGGGTCACGCC
>PNBO01000392.1:3518-8689 GCA_003136095.1 Myxococcales bacterium | reverse complement strand
TCCAGATAGGCGGAGATCGCGGTCAGCGGCGAGCGCAGGTCGTGGACGATCATGTGCACCAGGCTGTCGCGCAGGCGCTCGCTCTCGCGCAGTTTCTCATAGCTCGACTGGAGCTCGCGCCGCTGGCGACGTAGCTCCAGGTGGGCCGCCACCCGCGCCTTGACCTCATCGAGCTGGAACGGCTTGGTGATGTAGTCGACGCCGCCCACCTGGAAGCCTCGCATCTTGTCCAGCATCTCCCCCAGCGCGCTGACGAAGATCACGGGAATGTCGGCTAGACGGGCCTCGGCCTTGAGTTGCTCGCAAACCTCGTACCCATTCATCCCTGGCATGTTGACGTCGAGCAGAATCAGGTCGGGAGGCTCGTTCCTGGCCGCCTGGAGGCCGAGCCGGCCGCCGGTCACGGGCCGGGGCCGCCACCCGGCCTGTCTGAGCATGCCGGTCAGTACCTGCAGGTTGACCGGGTTGTCGTCGACGATGAGGACGCTGGCGACATCGGTCCGGGCGGTTTCTGCGGTCATTCCTCGCCTCTCGCTTCGATGCGGTCGAGGAGCCCGGCGTAGTCGAACCGCTCCGCGATCGCGCGCAACTCCGTCGCCGCCTCGGGGGTCGTGTCGGCCATCGCGTCGAGAATCGCGATGATGCGGTCGTAGTCGGCGCTATCGATCGCCCGGCGCAACTGCTCGACGGTCCTCGCCGGCAAGCACAAGCGGCCGGAGTCAGTGGGCCCGCCGCCAGGCGCCGCATCCTGGCGCGGGAGATCCGTGAAGAACACATACTCGATGTCCAGGACGGCTCGGATCTTCTCGAGCAGCTCGGACTCGCGGATGGGCTTGCGGACGAAGTCGCTGGCGCCAGCGTCCAGTGCTTGCCGCCGNNCTTGTGTAGGTCCATCAGGATCGCTTCCGGGGACCACTCGGTCGCCAGGGTGACGGCCTCTTCCCCGCTCGCCGCCTCGCGCGTCCCGAAGCCAACGGCTTTGAGCATCTCCACCAGCAACAGACGGCTCTCGGATTCCTCATCCGCCACGAGGATGTGGAAGGGGCCGAGGCCCGGCCTGATACCGAGCACCCGCCGACGCAGCGCCACGGGCGTGGCTTCGCCGGACGTGCCCACGGCCACGGGCGTATCGAGGCGGAATCGGCTGCCCCGGCCCACCTTGCTGTCGAGGGTGATATCTCCACCCATCAGGCGGGCGAACTCGCGGCTGATCGCCAGTCCCAGCCCGGTGCCCCCGGCGCTGGACCCCGTCTCGGTCTGTTCGAAGGGATGGAAGATGTGTTCTGTTTCGCTGGGCGGCACCCCCGCACCGGTATCTTCCACGTCGATGGTCAGCCACAGGGTGAGGTCCGTTTCCCGACGGGCGGCGACGCTGCACTGGACCGATCCCGTGTTGGTGAACTTGATGGCATTGCCAATCAGATTGATAAGGATCTGGCGAAGTCTTTTTTCGTCGGCCAGCAGCACCGCCGGCACGCCGTCCGCCACCGTGACCGCAAATCCCAGACCTTTGCTCTCCGCGCGTAGGCGGAACATGCTGGACAGATCCGTCAGCATCCGGCGCAAGTTGAAACTGGAAGGCGCGAGCCGGGCGCGACCTGCGTCGATCCTCGACATGTCCAGGATATCGTCGATGAGGGACAGCAGGTGGTCACCGCTTCTGGCGATGATGTCCAGATGTTGCCTGTGGGTTGCGGTGAGAGTGGGATCTTTGAGCAAGATCTGCGAGAAGCCGAGGATCGCGTTCATGGGCGTGCGGATCTCATGCGACATGTTGGCCAGGAACATGCTCTTGGCCCGACTCGCGCGCTGGATGTTGTCGAGCAGCGCCCGCTCGTAGGAGCAGTCACGAAAGACCCTCACGATACCTTGGAATTCGCCCTTTGCGTCCCACAGTGGCGCGTCGCTCATGCTGATGGCTACTTGCTGCCCGTCGTGGCGAACGCACGACACCTCGCGCGAGCGGTACGGCTGCTCGGTGCTCTCGACCGTGTCGTACGGGCAATCCTTGGTGTGACAGAGGGGGCTTCCGTCGGCGCCCAGCTCGCGGAAGACCTCGTCGCACGGCTTGCCGATCACCTCCGCCTCGGTGTAGCCCATGATAGTTTCCGCGCCACGGTTCCAGGACGCGATCCGTTTGCTCGCGTCGATGGTGGCTACCCCGTCGGTGATGCTGCCGAGCACGTTCTCGGCGTGACCTCTGCGGATGGCGATCTCACCGGTCAGCTCTTCGGCGTGCCGCCGGATCTCCTGGTGGGCCAGGGCATTGTCGATACTCACGGCGGCCGCGCCGCAGAGAGTTTCGATGAAGGTAATCTCCTCGGGCAGGAAGTCCCGTCGGGAGGTCGTGACCAGGGACGCGACGCCGATGAGCCGGCCGCGCGAGACGAGCGGAAACCCGGCATAGCCCCGGGCGGACGGCACCCGACGTCCCTCGTCGTCCGGTGGCGTCTCCGACGGGACGTAGTTCGGTGATCCCCGAACATCGGGAATGATCAGCGGCTTCATGCTCTCCCACACCCGCCCGGCCGCCCCCTCGCCGCGGCCGAGACTCAACCCAACCGGCCGCGGACCGTCCGCGCCGCGGGCTGCCGCCGCCACCAATTGCTCGGCTTTCTGATCCAGCAGCATGATACTCGCGCGATCCCCGCCTGAGAGGGTGCGCAGGTTGTTGAGAAAAGCGTCCAGCACCTGCTGCAAGTCGAGCGTGGCCGTGGTGGCGGTGACCACCCGGTTGATCGCGTCCAGTTGTCGGTGGTGCCGGGCTTGCGCCTGATCGGCCCGCTTGCGCTCCGTGATGTCGCGGAAGTACCACACTCGCCCAAAGTACTGGCCCTCCCCATCGAGCATGGGCGCCGAGTAGCGATCGAGCGTCCGGCCGTCTCGCAGAGCGATTTCGTCCTGGCTCTTGCCGTCGGGATTCGCGTTGATCTTTCCCACGCCGGCGGCGAACTCTTCCTGATTCACCACCAGGTCGAGTGCGGCCTTGAGTGCACGCTCATCGGAAGCGGAATTGATGATCTCGGGGGCAATTCCACTAAGCTCTGCAAACCGCCGATTGGACGAGACGATCCTGACTTTGCGGTCCACGACGAGGATGCCGTCGCGGGAGGTCTCTTGCTGCGTGGACAGGATGAGATTCCGGAAGCGCAACTCGTCCTCGGCCCGCTTGCGTGCGGTGATGTCGACGTGCTCGGCCTGGTAGCAAATCAAGGTGCCGTTTGCGTCCCGGATCTCGCGCGCCGACGCCAGCACCACGAACCGGCGTCCGTCCCGCCGCACGACGCGGAATTCCCTCGGCTCCATGAACCCCTTCTCCGACAGGATGCGCAACACCTCGGTGCGATCGTCGAGATTCGCATAGAGCTGGCCGACATCGTGGACCGCGGCGATTACCTCGGCGGAGTTCGCATAGCCATACATGCGCGCATACGCCTGATTCGCGCGCAGCAAGCGTCCATCCGGCGACGCCTGCGACACCGCCATGATGGCGTTCTCGAACAGGCCGCGGTACTCCGCCTCGCTGCGCCGCAGGGCCTCGCCAGCTTGGCGGCGCTCGCGTCGTATGACCGTCTCGCGCAATTCGCGCTCGATCGCCGGGACCAACCGGCCCAGGTTGCCCTTGAGCAGGTAGTCGTGCGCGCCGGCCTTCATCATGGCCACCGCGGTTTCCTCGCCGATGGTGCCGGAAACGACAATGAACGGGATGTCGAGTACGCATTCCTGGTAGATGGCGAGAGCCGAGGGCGCATCGAACCTGGGCATGCTGTAGTCGCACAGAATCAGATCCCACGTTCCCTCGGCCAGGGCCCGCCGCATGGCCTCCGCGGTCTCCACCCGGCGGTCGCCGACCGCGAACCCGGCCCGCGTCAGATGGCGGACCAGCAGGTCGGCATCGCTTTGCACGTCCTCGACCAGGAGGACGCGCAAGGACCCGTGCGACGGTTCCGTCATCAGCTTGCCGCTCTAGCTCGTGGGCGGTGGCTCGTTGAGGACCAGCCAGTACAGCCCCAAGTGGCTCACCGCCTCGACGAACTCGTCGAAGTCGACCGGCTTGCGAATGTAGCTGTTGGTGCCCAGGCCATAGCAGGCCTTGAGATCCTGGGGCTCGTTCGACGAGGTCAGGACAATCACCGGGATCATGCGCGTCCGTGCGTCGGACTTGATGGTCTGCAGGACCGTCACCCCGTCCACCTTGGGCAAACTGAGGTCCAGCAGGATGCAAGCGGGCGGGTCGGCGAGATCGCGTCCGGCGTGCGGACCGGTGCCAAACAGGTAATCGAGCGCTTCCTGCCCATCCTTGGCGACGACCAGCGCGTTGGCGAGGTTCTTCTTTTCGAAGGCCCGCTTGGTCAAATTGACGTCGCTGGGGTTGTCCTCCACCAGGAGGATCGATTTGACTGTCGGTGATCTTGCCATGCTCCCCTCCTTCACTCGGTCAGGCTGAAACAGAAAGTCGCACCCCGGTCGACCTCGGCCGTGGCCCACACTTTGCCGCCATGGCGCTGGATGATCCGCCGCACCGTGGCCAGGCCGATGCCGGCTCCCGGAAAGTCCTCCAGGCTGTGCAAGCGGTGGAAGGGCGCGAACAGCTTGCCCGCGAAGCGCATGTCAAAGCCCGCACCGTCATCGCGAACATAATACACCGTCCGCCCACCTTCAAGAGTGCTGCCCACCTCGATGCGCGCCCGGGGCCGTCCGCCGGTGAACTTCCAGGCATTGTCGAGCAGGTTCTGCATCACCGCGTGCAGCAGGACCGCATCGCCCATGGCCACCATCCCCGGAGCGACGACGAATTCCACCTCGCGCTCGGGCTGCCCAGCCCGCAAGCGTTCCCCCAGTTCTTGCGCCACGGCGGTCAGATCCATGGTCTTGCGTTCCAAAGGGGCGCGGGTCACGCGCGATAGTGCCAGCAATTCGTCAATGAGTCGGCCCATGCGCTGGCATTCTTGGCGCACTGTAGCGAGATACCCGCGTCCTCGCTCGTCGAGCTGGGGTCCGCAGTCTTCCAGCACGGCCTGGCTCCACCCGTCGATGCCGCGCAGGGGAGCGCGCAGATCGTGCGACACCGCGTAGGCGAAGCTTTCCAGCTCCTGATTCGCAGCCGACAACTCGGCGGTGCGCTCTGCAACCCGCCGTTCGAGGTCGACGTTGGACGCGGCGAGATCTGC
>PNBO01000392.1:2296-3511 GCA_003136095.1 Myxococcales bacterium | reverse complement strand
TCCCCGGCGTTGACTGTCTGGCTGGAAGCGCGCGCTTCTGCCAGCACTGCTTTCCAGCGTTCGACCACCTCGCTTCGGTACTCGGGATCTGGGTAGGCGATCGCATGCCACTCCGGTGCGGTGGGCGCGGTATGTCCGAAAAGCGCGAGCGCGCTGCGGCTCCAGAATTCGATCTTGTTGTACTCGACGTCGGCCAGGGCGACGGGGAAGGGCGCCGCATCGAGAACAGCCCGGAGTCGCGCCTCGCTCGCGCGAAGGTCAGCTTCCTGCCGCTTGCGTAGGGTGACGTCGCGCGTGAAGGCAGCAGCGCCGACGATCTCCGTGCCTCGCAAGATCGGATTCCAGCTGAATTCGTAGCAGATATCCAGGCCAGGCTGCTGCTGTTCTTCCGTGAAGGACTCTCCGCGCAGCGCACGGTCCGTGCTCGACTTTGCCAGGCTCCTCGCCTCCGGCATTCGCATGCAGTCGAGCTGGTTCATCCCGACCTCTATGTCGACGTTCCAGACCCGCTTCATCTCCCGGCGATGCTTTTCATTGAAAGCGGTGTAGCAATATCTCGTGTCCAGCGAGAACACGATGATGTCAACCGAGCTGTTTGCCATCGCCTGCAGCAGCGCATGTTGGGATTCGAGACTTTGCTTCTCCCGCCTGCGCGGGACAAGAACGAGGATGAAAGCCACTGCCCAGAAGCCCACGAACACCCCGACTGCGGTAGTGCCCGTGTGGCGGATCTCCTGCCGGTAGCCGGCCAGCGCTTCCCGCTCGTCGACCTTGACCACGACTCCCCAGGGCGCGCGATCGAGCCGGACCGTCGCGGCGAACACCGGCTCGCCCCGGTAGTCCACGAAGGCGTCGAATCCTCCACGCCCCTCGATGGCCGCTGTTGCGGCGAAACGGATGGCGTTCGCCGGCCTTCGGAGGGTCAGAGGGGGCGCGGGGGCGTAGCGCAAGTGATTCAGGAAGAGGACGTCGTCGCCGTCGGCGCGCGCGAGCACGGTCTCGGCAGACGCCGCGGCCATGGGCCGCAGGCCCAGGTAGGGATAGAGCCACTTGTTGGGGTCGGCTTCGAGCAGGACCACGCCCCCACCTGTTCGGGACGCGGTGTCGGCCCCTACGCGAGCGAGAAACACGACGGCGACTCTGCCGTCCGCATACCGGTGGAAATCGACCATCGTCTTTCCCTGCGCCAGGACCTGGGCGGCGGCTTGCAGGTCA
>PNBO01000392.1:0-2248 GCA_003136095.1 Myxococcales bacterium | reverse complement strand
CATCCCGACGGCGACCCAGTGGTCCAGGGTCATCTTGTGCAGATCGGCCCGCACCACCAGTTCCTGCTCCCACGCCGTGATGGCCGCCGCTCTCCGCCCGGGCACGTACGCGAGGAAGAAGTACAGGCACGCGCCGGCCAGCGAGGCCGCGCACAGAGCGTAGATGCCCAGAGACAAGGGCAAGCCCCGCCACGGGGCGCTGCGATCGTGACTGCCGGGTGAGCCCCCTGTCTCCTGTCCCCGCGGGGCAGATGATTCCTGCGCTCTCACAATCGTCCCCCAGTCCTTGTGACGCAATTCAACGCTGGCGCCCCTTCACCTCGGGGGCTGGTTCACTAGGAGCCAGTACAGGCCGAGGCTGCTCACCGCTTCGGCAAAGGCGTCAAAGTCCACCGGCTTCACCACGTAGCTGTTGGCACCCAGGCTGTAGGCAGTCTTGATGTCCGGGTCCTCGCGCGAGGAGGTCACGACCACCACGGGGATGGCACGGGTTCGCTCGTCCTGCTTGAGCGCGCGCAGGACTTCCAGGCCACTCACCTTGGGGAGCTTCAGGTCGAGCAGCACCACCTTGGGCGAATGANNGCCCTGGTGGTCAGCTCCGCGTCCTGCGGGTTGTCTTCGACCAGCAAGATGTCCACTGCTTCCGTATCAGTCATGGTCACGCTCCTCTTTGTTGAAGGGCAAAGTAGAAGGTTGCGCCCTTGTCGGATTCGCCCTCGGCCCAGACCCGTCCACCGTGGCGACGAACCACGCGTTGGACCAGGGCCAGGCCCACGCCGGTGCCCTCGAACTCCCGGGAAGTGTGCAGGCGCTGGAACACGCCGAAGAGCTTGCCGACGTATTGCATCTCGAAGCCCGCGCCATGGTCCTGCACGACATAGACGTTCTCGCCCTGGCTTTGCTGTGCGCTCACCCTGATGATCGCCCGCTCCCGTTTAGATGAGAACTTGATGGCGTTCGAGAGCAGATTCATCCATACCTGGCGCATCAGCGTGGGGTCCGCGACCGCCGGTGGCAGCACGCCGACCTGGAAGTCGATGTGCGCCCGGCTCTCCGGCGTCGTCAGCTCGTGGAAGACCGAGTTTGCCATGGTCGCCATGTCGATCGGGGAGAGGCTCATCTCGGTGCGTCCCAGGCGGGAGAACGCCAGGAGATCGTCGATGAGCTGGCTCATCTTCCGCGTGTTCTCGTGGATGACGGAACAGACCCGTTGCCCTTCCGTATCCAACTGTGGCGCATAGTCACCCGTCAGAATGCGCGTGAAGCCATCAATGGCCCGCAGCGGTGCCCGCAGATCGTGGGAGACAGAATACGAGAACGCCTCCAGCTCCTTGTTCGATTCTTCGAGCTGGGCGGTGCGATCGCGGACGCGTTGTTCGAGCTCGGAATTGAGCCTGCGGACCTCGTCCTCGGCCTGCTTGCGCTCGGTGATGTCGAGACAGGTGCCGACCATCCGCAGTGGCTTGCCTCCTTCGTCAACGAAGACGCGGCCCCTTGCGATGATGTCGCGCCAACCACCGTCGCTGAGGCTGACGCGATAGTCGGTGTCGTAGGGCCGATCCTGCTTCAATGCGTCCGCGACATTCCGCTGTACGCGCTCCCGGTCGTCGGGATGTAGCCGCTCCACGAACTGCGAAAAACGAGAAAGCCCTTCGGGAACCACGTCGAACAGCCGGTAGAACTCCTCGGAGCCGGTGATCTGGTCATTGCCGGCGTCGAACTCCCAGTTGCCCAGATGCGCTGCACGTTGAGCCTCCTCCAGCCGATCCCGGGCATCCCTCAGGGACTGTTCCACTCGCTTGCGACCGGTAATGTCCTCGAATAGGCCGAGCACCGCGGTCACCTGTCCCCCGTCGTCACGTACCGGCGCCTTTATCGTGTGGACCCAGTACTCCTTTCCCTGGGCGAGGTATCTCTCCTCGATGTCTTTGACGCGCCCCGATTCCAGGACTGCTCGGTCGTCCGCCCGATAATTCTCTGCCAGCTCGGTCGGGTAGAAAGCGAAGTCGTCTTTGCCCACCAGTTGCTCGGGTCTGCAGCCGAGGCTGGCAGCGTAGGGCTGGTTGACTGCGAGGTAGACGCCATTGCGATCCTTGAGGAAGAGCTGCTGCGGGATGCTCTCGACGATGGTTCGATTGAAGGCCTCGCTTCTCTTCAGCACATTCTGCGCCGCCCGCTCCTCGGTCTGGTCGCGAAACACCAGCACCACACCTGTCGTCTCACCCTTTTCGTTGCGGATGGGCGCACC